>DASRJI010000066.1:0-4510 GCA_035649535.1 Acidimicrobiales bacterium
TACAACGTTGTAATTCGGGTGACCACTTCCCCCTTCGTACGGCCGCCTCCGAGTCCTGGAGGTTGCGTTGCTGGCAACGCTGCAGCGAATCAGTACCGAGCTCGATGGGTTGTTGCGCGCGCTCGACGCGTCGGCGTTGCATCCCAACGACGCGGTCAAGCTGCTCGATCGGTTCAACGCGATCGAGCGCCGCGCCGTCGCCGGGCGCGCGCTGGTGGCCGACCGTGCTGCCGCATCGAACAGCTGGACGCGCTCGGGTCACCGCAGCCCCCAGGAGTGGCTGGCCGCCAAGACCGGCACCTCGTATGGCCAGGCCAAGGACCTGCTCGAGACGTCCTCGAAACTCGAGGCGCTCCCGGCAGTGCAAGACGCCGTCCGTAGTGGCCAACTTTCGGCCAGTGAGCTCACCACTATCGGCCCGGCAGCGACGCCGACGAACGAGACGCGCCTGCTCAAGGCGGCGGCCGAGGAAGCCTTCGGCGGCCTCAAGCGGACGTGCACGCGGGAGAAGGCAGCGACTCGGTCAGCCGAGGACCAAGCCAGGCGCCACGAGCGCATCCACCGCGAACGCTTCCACCGGTCCTGGACCGACGCCGAAGGTGCCTATTGCTATGAGGGCAAGACCACCACTGCCATCGGCGCCCGCATCGACGCCGCAATCGCGGCGCAAGCCGAGCTGGTGTTCAAGGCCGCCTACGCCGAAGGTCGCCGTGAGAGCTCGGCCGCCTACCGGGCCGACGCCTTCGTGGACCTCATCTGCGGCGGTGGGGCCACCGTGGACACCACCGTTGTCGTCCGCGTCGATGCCACGAGACTCGCCGGCGGCGAGGGGGTGTGCGAGACCTCAACCGGCGACGTGCCGGTCGACGAAGCGAGCGGGGCGATCCTCGCCGGTGCGTTCACCAAGGTGGTGCTCACCGACGGCACCGACGTGACCAAGGTGATCCACGTCGGCCGGCGCATCCCCGTCGAGCTCAAGACCGCGGTGACCGAACGCGACAACCACCGCTGTGTGCGCCCCGGGTGCTCATCGGCACACCGCCTCGAGGTCCACCACTACCACGTCGACTTCGCCAAGGGCGGGCCCACCGCCTATTCGAATCTGGCGACGCTGTGCAGCTTCGACCACGACCTCGTGACTTACGGCGGTCACCGCCTCGATGGCGGACCAGGTGCATGGGAATGGGTGCAACCACCGTGAGCGCGGCGATGCTGGTAGCGGTGGTTCGTGACGCTTTGGTTCAACAGCTCGCCGTCGAGGCTGGGTTCGGCGCGCGCCAGTTCACCGTGCGGCCCATTCAGAGCGAGGGGTTGATCAACGCCCACTCATTGCTCGAAGTCGGCGACGAGCGCTACGTCGTTCGCCGGTACGGGTGGCCGTGGCCCGGCGTCGAACCGTTCGACCGGATGGCCAAAGAGGCGTGGCTCCTCGGCAAGCTCGAGGCCGCGGGTGTGCGGGCCCCACGCGCCATCGCATCGGCGCGCGACGGCGACGACGCCGCGCTGTTGCTCAGTTACGTCGATGGCGCACCCCTTGGCACGCTCGACGTCCGCCGCGATGACATGTGGCGCGCCGCGGGCGCCGCGTTGCGGGAGATCCACGACGCCGACATCGGCATGGCCGGGTCACCCGTCGGCATGATCATCGGCGGCGGACGAGTAGACGCCTTTGCCGGCGGCTGGGCCGAATGGAATGTCACCAACACTCGGCATCACGGTGAAGCGCTCGCCGCCGGACGGCCGGACCTCGGCATAGACGTCGAGCGATGTGTCGCCATCGTCGAGCAGGCCCGAGCCGCTCTAGACGCAGGACCGACCTGCCTGATCCACACCGACGCCAATCCGTGGAACGTGCTGATCACGCCTGACGGGCGGGCGACGTGGGTCGATTGGGAGTTCGCGTGGTGGGGCGACCCGCTCTACGACTTCGTGCGCATGACGTTCGCCCGCAAACGCTATCTGGGCCCGCTCCCGGACGCGTATTTCGAGGGCTACGGCAACGATCCGCGGGGCTCACCCTTGTTCGGGATCTACGAGCTCCAGTTCCAGCTGTGGATGGGCCATGAAGCGCTGGCGCCCCTGCTTCCGATCCAGGTCACCTACGACAATGCCGAGCGCTATCTCCGCCAGCTACCCGCCCACCTCGACCGCCTCGAAGCCGTTGCACAATCGAACTAGCGGCGCCGAGGCCCGGTTCGGGCGTGTGAGAATGACCGGGTGACATCGCCCAAGGTCTTGATTATCGGCCTCGACGCGGCCACGCCCCGCCTCGTCGAGAAGTGGGTGAGCGAAGGCCGCCTGCCGACGATCGCCCGCTTCCTGGAGGACGGCGCCTTCGGCCCGCTGCGCTCGGTCCCGAACCGCAACAGCGCGCCGGCCTGGTCGACGATGGTCACCGGCACCAACCCCGGCAAGCACGGGATCTTCTGGTTCACCGAGGACAACCCGGAGACCTACGACTACAAGTTCGTCAACGGCTCCTTCCGGCGCACCAAGGCGTTCTGGCGCGTGCTCTCCGATGAAGGCCAGCGCGTGGGCATCGTCAACGTGCCGCTCACGTTCCCGGCCGAAGAGGTCAACGGCGTGTTCGTCGGCGGGCTCGACAGCCCCAGCACCGACGACCCCCGGTTCACCTACCCGCCCGAGCTGCGCGAGGAAGTCATCGCCGCGGCGGGCGGCGAGTACCACATCACTCCCGCGCTGGCGAAGTACATGATCGCCGACCAGGTCGAAGAGGGCCTCGAGCGTCTGCACCGCGCCGCCGACAAGCGGGCCGCGGTCGCCAAGCACCTCATGACGACGCGCGAGTGGGACGCGTTCATGGTCGTGTTCACCGAGACCGACGTCGTCCAGCACTTCTTCTGGAAGCAGATGGAGGACCCGGAGCCGGGCACCCCCGAGCACCACAAGACCGCGGTGCGCGACACCTATGAGCACTGCGACCGCATCGCCGCCGACCTCATCGAGGCGGCCGGGCCCGACACCCTCGTCATCCTCGTGTCCGACCACGGCGCCCGCTTCGACGACGGCTTGGCCCGCGCCATCCCGAGTTGGCTGGAACAACTCGGCCTCCTCGCGTACAAGGAGGAGAAGGCCAACCGGTCGATCAAGGCACGCGCCCAAGGCGTCGTCGCCAAGACGTTCCGTCAGCTCGACAAGCGACTCTCGCCCGAGGCCAAGCACCGCCTGGCCCGCCGCTTCCCTTGGGCGCGCAGTCGGGTCGAGGTGATGATGTCGTTCGCCAAGGTCGACTGGTCGCGCACCAAGGCATACACCGACGGCAAGCGACCGGAGATCTGGATCAACCTGAAGGGCCGGCAGAACCAGGGCATCGTCGAGCCGGCCGACTACGACAAGGTTCGCGACGAGATCATCGCCGCCGTCGAGTCGGCGGTGAACGCCAACACCGGCGAGCCGCTGTGCCGCAAGGTGTGGAAGCGGGAAGAGGCGTACAGCGGTCCGTACGTCGAACGCTCGCCCGATCTCGTCATCGAGTGGCTCGATGCCGGGCCTTGCCTCGACGTACGGCAGGCCGACGGTCGGGTGTTCCATCTCGAAAAGCGCCACCTGCCCGACGATCCGTTCGACAAGCTCCTCAATGGCGGCCACGACCAGTTCGGCATCGTCGGGCTGTTGGGTGACGGCGTGAAGCCGGGCCGCATCGAGGGCGCCGACATCGCCGACATCGGACCGACCGTGCTGTACATCCGCGATGCGCCGATCCCGGCCGACGTCGACGGCAAGCCACTCGCCGGCGCGCTCACGTTCGACCGGGGCGCCAAGCAAGGCGACACCGCGCAGGCCGCGCCAACGAGCGACGCCGACACCGAATACTCCGCCGACGAGGAAGCCGAGATCCACGAGCGCCTCCAGGCGCTTGGGTATGTCGAGTAATCGGGTACTGCTTCTCGGGCTCGACGGTCTCGGCCAGGAGTTCCTCGACTCACCCCTCGTAACTGAAGCGGCGCCCAACCTGGTGTCGCTACTGCGCGACGGCGCGGTCGCCCCGCTGCGGTCCACGTTCCCGCCGTACACCGCGCCGGCGTGGACGTCGATCACCACCGGCGTCGGTCCCGGTCGCCACGGCGTATTCGGGTTTACCGATGCCGCCGGCCATCCGGTCGGCGACTCGTCGGTCGCTGCGCCCCGGCTGTGGGACTACGTAGGCCGGGCCGGCGGTCGCTCTGTCGTCATCAACATGCCGATCACCCATCCGGCGCGCGCCATCGATGGCGTGCTCGTGAGCGGCATGCCGGTACCACCCGGCACCGCGTACGTGACGCCACACGACCACACGGCCGCGCTCGACGCCGACGGGTACATCGTCGACGTCGCCGTTCGCGAGGACGGGTCGGACGGCCCCGAGACGCTGGCCCGTTTGCGGGCGATGACCGAGGCGCGCGGTCGCGCTGCGGTGCGCCTCGCGGCCGACACGACGTGGGACTTGCTCGTCGTTGTATTCGTGCTGCCCGACCGGCTCGGTCACCCGTGGTGGAAGTACCTGGTCGCC
>DASRJI010000067.1:0-8485 GCA_035649535.1 Acidimicrobiales bacterium
GACCCTCGACGCCGTTCGCAACCACTCGTGGAACCGGCCGGTTCCGCTCACGGCGGAAGCCGAGGTCGTCTCGTGGGCCGACCGCATCGCCTATGTGTGCCACGACTTCGAAGACGCCGTGCACGCCGGCATTGTCACGCCCGACGACCTGCCCGCGGTGGTGCGCGAGGTCGCCGGCACGCGGCGGTCAGCCCAGCTCAACGCATTCATCACCGCGGTGACCGACACGATCACCGCGACGGGCTCGGTGGGCATGCGCACCACAGAGGCGGAAGCCCTCGACGCGTTCCGCCAGTTCAACTTCGAGCGGATCTACCTGCGGCCGGCGTCGGTCGCCCAGGCCGAGCGTGTCGTCGAACTACTGCGCGCGCTCGTCGAGTGGTTCGTCGCCCATCCCGACCTTCTCCCCGTCGAGGAGCACGGTGGTGACCGCCTCGCCGCCGCCGTGCATCAGGTCAGCGGCATGACCGACCGCTACGCGCTCCGGCATGCGGTCGACGATCTCGGGTGGGACCCGGCCAAACTGCCGCGAGGCGTCTAAGTGATCTTCAAGCCCGCGTTGTAGATCCGCTTCGGGCCCAGCGCAGCGACGGCGTCCGCGGTAGCCGCCAAGGCGCGGGCCGCCTCGCTGTCCGGATCGGCAATGGCGATCGGCACACCGATGTCGCCGCCTTCGCGCAGCGCGGGCACCAGCGGCACCTGGCCGAGAAGCGGCACACCGAGGCGATCGGCCAGCTCGGCGCCACCGCCGGCGCCGAAGATTTCGTAGCGCTTGCCGTCGTCACCGGTGAACCACGACATGTTCTCGATGACGCCGCGGAGTGGAAGGTTCAGCTTGGTGGCCATGGCCGCGCTCCGCTGGGCGACGCGCTGCGCGGCCGCTTGGGGCGTCGTCACGACGTAGACCTCCGAGCGCGGGATGTACTGCGCCATCGACAACGCGACGTCACCGGTCCCCGGCGGCATGTCGACGAGCAGGTAGTCGAGGTCGCCCCACCACACGTCGACAAGGAACTGTTGCAACGCCTTGTGCAACATCGGGCCCCGCCAGATGACCGCCTGGTCGTCGCCCACGAAGAAGCCGGTCGAGATCACGGCCACGCCGTACGCCACCGGCGGCACCATGATGTCTTCAAGGGTCACCGGGTCCTCGTCGATACCGAGCATCTTGGGGATCGAGAAGCCGTACACGTCAGCGTCGAGAATCGCGACTTGATGGCCGGCCTTGGCCAGGCAGATGGCCAGGTTGACCGTCACCGACGACTTGCCCACCCCGCCCTTGCCGGACGAAATCCCGAGCACGCGCGTGCGGTTCCCGGGTTGGTCAAACGGGACAGTTCGCGCGCCTTGGTGACCGGCGCCGACGAGTTGCTCGTAGGTCGAGCGCTGCTCCTCGGCCGTCATCGGGTCGATCTCGACCCGGACATCGTCGGCCGCGCCACCCCGGCGTAGCGCCTCGGTGACGTCGTTGGTCAGTTGCGTTCGCGTGCGTAGCGAGGGCTCGAGGGCGCTCAGACGCAGCGACACCCGCCCGCGCTTGACGCCGCCCACGCCCTTCACGAGGCCGAGGTCGACGACGCTGGCGCGCAGGCGCGGCTCGCGCACTGGTTGCAGCAGTTCGAGGATGGTTGTGTCGCTCAGGGCCATTTCTCCTATCGCCGTAGGTAGAATAGGTGCCGTGGACGACGGCGAATTCTCGGCGACCGTCGCGGCGATCACCGCTGCGTTCGGGGACCCAACCCGTCGCGACATCTACTTGTTCGCCCGGGGCGCCGATCACGGCGTCACCGCCACCGAGGTGGCCGACACCTTCGAGCTGCACCCGAACGTGGCCCGGCACCACCTCGACAAGCTCGCCGCCGGGGGCTACGTCGACGTGCACGTCGAGCGCACCGAGGGCGCCGGCGCCGGCCGGCCGTCGAAGCGGTATCGGGCCACGGCGGGCGCCGAAGCCCTCGACGTCCCCGGCCGTCGCGACGACCTGCTGGTCGACTTGCTGGGCCGCGCCCTCGCGTTGCTGCCGCCGGCCGACGCCGAGCAGATGGCCGAGGAGGTCGGTGAGCGCTACGGCCGGTCGCTGGCCGCGCAGATGGCGCCCGACGATCGTCACCGCTCGCGTCGCGCCGCGATCCTCGCGGTGGCCGACGCCCTGACCGCGCACGGGTTCGCCGCCCACGCCGAAGCGCGGGGCAGTTCGATCGCCATCATCAACGACCACTGCCCGCTCGGCGCGGTTGCATCGCAGAACCCGGTGATCTGCGCGGTGGACCGCGGGATGGTCCGCGGCATGCTCGCCGGCCTGTACGGCGACACCGCGCCGGAGACCACCTCATCGCGCGCCATGGGCGCCGACGCCTGCATCACCGTCGTTTGACGCGCGCCTACCTCGACCACGCGTCGACGTCACCGGCGCGGCCGCACGTCGTCGAGGCAATGCTGCCGTGGTTAACCGGCGAGGGTGCCGCCGACCCCGGCCGCGTGCACACCGAGGGACGCATGGCGCGCGTCGCGGTCGAGACGGCGCGCGAGCAGGTTGCCGCCTTGCTCGGGGCCCGGCCCCGCTCGGTCGTGTTCACGAGCGGTGCTACCGAGGCGATCAACGCCGCGGTGTGGGGCGCCGCCGCCGCCCGTCCGGACCAGCCGGTGATCGCGTCGGCGGTCGAGCATTCCGCCGTCCGCGATGCGTCGGCGCGCCATTCAGTCGTCGAGTGGCCGGTGGACGGGTTCGGCCGCATGCAGCCCGCCGACATCCCCGCCGACGCCGCTCTTGTCCACTGCCAATGGGGCAACCACGAGGTGGGCACGCTGCAGCCTGTACGCGACGTGATCGAGGCCGCCCATGCAGTTGGGGTCCTCGTACACGTCGATGCTGCGGCGGCGATGGGGCACGCCGACATCGCGTTCGACGATGTCGGCGCCGACCTCCTGTCGGTGAGCGCGCACAAGTTCGGCGGACCCAAGGGCATCGGCGCCCTGGTAGTCAGGCGCGGGTTGCGGATCGATCCGTTGTTGCTGGGCGGCGAGCAGGAGCGCGCCCGTCGCGGTGGTCTCGAAAATGTTCCGGCGATCGTCGGGTTCGGCGCGGCCTGCACCGCGCTCGACATCGACGCCGAGGCGGCCCGCAACCGTGAGCAGACCCGGAGGGTCCTGGCCAGCGCGCTGGCCGTCGATGGCGTGGTGGCGTACGGCGATGCCGACGACGCGGGACGACTGCCGCACATCGCGTGCATCGGCGTCGACGGCGTCGAAGCCGAGGCGGTCCTGCTCGGTCTCGATCAGGCGGGGATCGCCGCCCACTCCGGGAGCGCGTGCTCGTCCGAATCACTCGAGCCGTCGCCGGTCCTCGCCGCGATGGGCGTCGACGCCGAGCGCTCGCTCCGGGTGTCGGTCGGTTGGTCGACGACCGACGCCGACATCGATGCGTTCCTCGACGCGTTCCCGCGCGTCGTCGCCCGCTTACGTTCCCTGCGCGGCTAGCTCGGCCTCGGCCTGCTCTAACGCCTGCTGTACCGCCGCGGCGCGATCGCTGGGCGGGTTGCTGGCTAGGAACTGACGGAACTCCGGTATCGCCCCGGCGGGGTCCTTGTGGTCCTTCCACAACACCATGGCGCGGAAGAAGTGGGCGTCGGGATAGCTCGGGTCGGCGGCGATGGCGCGGTCGATGTACTTGAGCCCGTCGTCGGGAAGTCCGGCGAGCCGCACGAGCCAGCCTCGATAGGCGAGGGCCTCGGGATGCCTCGGGTTGACCTTGAGAATCTGGTCGTAGGTCTTGAGTGCCTCGACCGCCTTGCCGTCGGCGATGTACTGGCGAGCCAGGTCGAGGCGCTCAGCGGTCGACGCGTCGATGGACCCGGTCGCCGGACCGTTTGGCAGGCGCTGGCCTGATGTCGTCGCGACGAGGAGTCCGGCGACGACCGCCACCGTGGCGATGGCGCCGAGGACGAGCCATCGTCGTC
Organism: Acidimicrobiales bacterium; assembly: GCA_035649535.1. Classification (GTDB taxonomy): domain Bacteria; phylum Actinomycetota; class Acidimicrobiia; order Acidimicrobiales; family JACDEA01; genus JACDEA01. Next base: position 3,957 of record DASRJI010000067.1, read on the forward strand.
GAGGCCGCGGCGACGCCGACTCCGTGCCGCGAAGCACCGCCGCCGCGCGCGCCGTGTAGTCGTCGCGCAGCTCGTCGTAGTCGGCGGCGTCGATGTCACCGGCGTCCCGCTCGGCGTCGAGATCGCGCAGCGACCGCAGCAGGAATTCGCGCTCGTCGGCGCTCATTCGGTGAGCGCCCGTTCGACGAGGGCGCGGTCGTCGTCGGTGGGGTGCCGTCCGACGGGGCGCCACCGCCGGAACGCCAGGACGAGGAGGCCGATGGCGATGACGACGCCGACAACGGGCAGCACCCACACGAGCCCGACCACGCCGCTGGCCGCCGGCGTCAGGAGGATGTCGCGCCCGTACCGATCGGCGAGCGCGGCACGAATCTCACCGTCGGTGCGCCCGGCCTCGACGTCGCGGCGGATGGCGAGGCGAACGGCCTTGGCCGCCGCCGCGTCGGATTCGGCGGCCGACAGCTCGCGGCACGTCGGGCAGCGCACCCCGTGCGCGATGCGGTCGACACGGTGGCTCACGGGCTCGGGGCCGTCGCCATCCCGCGTCCCGGCGACCAGCGCGACCACCACGACGAGCAACAGAGCAACCCACGGCGCCCATCGCTTCATCAGCGCGCCACCTCGTTGAGCAGGCGGTTGAGGCCGGCGGCGTCCACCTGGCCGACGATCTTGAACAGCACAAGCCCGTCGGGGCCGATGAGGAAGGACTCGGGCGGACCGCGGACGCCGAAGTCGAGCGCGACCTGGCCATCCGGATCCTCCACGACAGGCCAGTCGACCTGGTTGGTCTTCCCGAAGTCGCGCGCCGCGGCGGCCGTGTCGTCAAAGATCACTTGCAGCACGCGTGCGCTGCCGTCGGCCGCGTGCTGCTGCGAGAAGCGCACCAGCTCGGGGTGCTCGCGCTGGCACGGGATGCACCACGTCGCAAAGAAGTTGAGGACGACGAAGCTGCCCCGCAGGTCGGCCAGGCGAACGGTGGCGCCGTCGAGCGCCTTGCCGCTCACGTCGGGCGCGATGCGACCGATGAGCGGGCTGTCGGCGATCTTGGTGACCGCCGGCGAACGCGTGGCCAACACCGCAGTGAGCGCGGCCGCCACCAGCAGCACCGTGGCCGCGATCCAGAGTGCGGGCCGTTTCACGGTGCGGGCGCGGCGACGGGAACGCGCGGCGGCGCCGCGTCAGGTACCGGCGCCGATGCCGGGCTGGTTGGTAGGCGACGACGCCCAGGGACGGCGGCCATCAACGTGCCGATGGCCATCACCCCGCCGCCGATCCACAACCAGACGACCAACGGGCGGACGAGGACACCCAAGACGATCGAACCGTCGCTGGCGCGCGGCGCCGACAGCAGTGTGAGGTAGACGTCCTCGCGTAGGCCGGTGCGCACCGACGGCGTCCCGATCGACTGGCTTGCGAACGGAAAGCGACTCAGCGCCGGCGCGAACACGCGGCCGCCGTCGACGCGGATCGACGCGACCAGCGACGTCCGGTTGCCGTGTTTCTCCTCATGGACGCGAAGGAAAGTCACGCGATGACCACGGACCAGTGCGCTCTGGCCCGGTCGCAGTCGCACCTCCGACCGGTGCGAGTACGACGTGCTGGCGGCGAAGGCGACGGCGATCACCACCACGCCCAGGTGCACGACCATCCCGCCGTTGGCCCGGCCGAGCAGTCCCCGTACGCCCTGCCGACGCGTGGCCAGCACGAGTTGGCGAACGGCGGCGGCCGCCGCGAACGCGCCCAGCCCGAATGCGAGAAGCGGCGTCAATCCGTGGACGCCAGCGACGACGCAGCCGACCAACGTGAGCGCGCCCACCCACGCCGGCACCTGGAGCCGGGTCCGCAACAGCTCGCCCGACGCCTTGCGCCAGGGCAAGGCCGGCGCGACCGCCATCATGAAGAGCAGGGCGAGCCCGATCGGGCCCGTCATGCGGTCGAAGTACGGCCGCCCGACCGAGATGCGGTCGCCGTTGACCGCCTCGACGACGAGCGGGAACACCGTCCCGAGCAGCACGACGAACGCGAACGCGGCGAACAACAGGTTGTTGAGCAGGAACGCGCCTTCACGCGACACCGGCGAGTCCACCGACCCGGGCGCGCGTAGCTCATCGCCGCGCCAGCCGATCAACCCCACACCAACAGCGACCACCACACCGAAGAACACGAGCAGTAGCGGTCCGATCGAAGACTCGGTGAAGCTGTGCACCGAGTCGAGCACTCCCGACCGGGTCAGGAACGTGCCGAGGATCGTCAGGCTGAACGTCGAGATGAGCAGCGACAGATTCCACACGCGCAACATGCCGCGCCGCTCCTGGACCATGACCGAGTGCAGGTACGCGGTCGCCGTCAGCCACGGTAGGAACGATGCGTTCTCCACCGGGTCCCACGCCCAGAAGCCGCCCCACCCCAACACCTCGTAGGACCACCACGCGCCGAGGAGGATGCCGACGGACAGGAAGCCCCACGCGAACAGCGTCCAGCGGCGCGTCTCGACCAACCAGCCCTCGCCCAGCCGGCCCGTGGCCAGCGCGGCAATGGCGAAGGCGAACGGAACCGTGAAGCCGACGTAGCCGAGGTACAGCATCGGCGGGTGGTACGCCATCAGCGGATGGTTCTGCAGCAATGGGTTGGGCCCCGGCCCGTCCCCCACCACCGCGCCGCTCACCGTGCGGAACGGATTGGCCGGTCCGAGCATGAGCCCGAAGAAGAACGCGGCCACGACAAGCCCGACGAGCAGCGCCCAGCCGACGATCGGATCGTCGGCGTGCCGGCGGAATCGCACGGTGACGGCGGTCAGGTACCCCGACAGCACCAAGCCCCACAGCAGGATCGAGCCGGCCAGAGCGCCCCACAACGACGCGATCGTGTACAGCAACGGCGTCGTGCGGCTGCCGTTCTCGGCCACGTACTTGAGCGAGAAGTCGTGGGTGATCAGCGCCCGCTCCATCGCGAGGCACGCGACGAGGGCCGCGCCCAGTAACAACCACACGTAGGTGCGACCGGCGCGCACGACCGCGGGTCGCCGTTGCTGGAGGCCGTACGCCAGTGCGGCGGCGCCGGAGACCGCGGCAAGGAATCCCAAGATGACGGCGCTCTGGCCGAGGACCGCGTTGTTCATCGATCTACTGCTGGTAATCCTTCACCCGGGACGGGTTCTTCTCCTTGTACTGCTCACTGTGCTTGACCATGATCCGGTCACTCGCGAAGTGATCGCCGGCCCAGTGGCCCTCGAGCACGACGGGGATGCCGGGCTGGAACAACTCGGGCGGGTCGCCGTCGTGCACGACTTCGACGCGCGTGCCCTTCTCGGCGATGGCGAATCGCGTCACCTTGCCGCTCGCCCGCACCGTCCCATCGAGGACAGTGCCTTCGATACGGAACCGCCGCGTCCCCAGCGAGGCTTTGTCGGCGACGGCTTCGTCGGCGGTCTTGAAGTACACCGTCGACGCGCCGAGGCTCCGTACAGCGATGAACCCGACGACAGCGGCCAGCGCCAACATCACGATCGCAAATGCGCGCCGACGCGGCCGCGCCGGCGCGGCGCCTACCGCCAAGTGCGCTCTTCCGGTGGCAGCGTGCGCGCCAGTGCGCGCCCGCGCCGGATCACGCGGAATGCGTACAGCCCGATGGCCGCCACCGTGACGGCGTATCCGGCGATGGCGTAGCTCATGAGCGGACTCCCGCTTCGGCCCGGCGCTCGGCGATGGCGTGCTCGAGTCCGATGTCGTCGAGCTTCTCTTCGAGGAGCTCCACGCGGAAGCGATGGATCAGCAGCCAGGCGTACACGAGCGTCATGGCCACGACGCCGAGGAGCAACGTCTGCAGTTGCAGCCCGTGGATCTGCGGATGCGGGCGGAGCACCGTGCGTCCCTGGTGCAACGTGCGCCACCACTCGACCGACATGTGAACGATCGGGATGTCGACGGCGGCGATCAGGGCGGCGACCGCCGAGCGCTTCGAGCGGACCTCGACCGACGCGGGAACCCGTCGCAACGCGAGATACCCCAGGTACAGCGCGAGCAGCAGCGCGGTCGTCGTGAGCCGTGCGTCCCACGTCCACCACACCCCCCACGTCGCCCGGCCCCAGATCGAGCCGAGCACGAGCGTGAGCGCGATGAACAGGACGCCGAGTTCGGCCGACGCGCCGGCGATGAGATCCCACAGCCGTGATCGCGTCCGAGGCCAGAGATAGAGCGCGCTGGCCAGGGCGGTGACACCGAACGCCAGGTACGCCGTCCACGCGCCACCAGGGTGGATGTAGATCAGCCGTACCGACTCGCCCTGAACCTCGTCGGGCTTGGTCACGAACAGCCCGAGGACGACCGTGGCCGCCAACGTGCTCAGCGCGGCGGCGCCGAGGATCCGGGTGGCGCGGTTGCTCGTCCCGGCGCGCGGGGTGGTCATGTCTCCTCCAACAACAGACCGAAGGCGGCGACGCCGACGGTGACGTAGACGACGGCGAATACGGCGAGCAGGCGTAACCACGGCCACCCATCGGCGGGTGCGCCGGCCAGCGCGGCCTCCCATGC
>DASRJI010000068.1:0-11862 GCA_035649535.1 Acidimicrobiales bacterium
CACCGCGCCCTGGCGTACAAGGCACGCCTCATGGTCGGCGTACACGGGCTCACGCCCGACGACGCGGTGCTGATGCCGGCGCCGCTCGCGCACATCTCCGGCTTGCTCAACGGGGTGCTGGTCCCGGGGGCGGCGCCGTTCCGCGCCGTGTTCATGGCCAAGTGGGACGCCGATGAAGCGGCGGCGCTCATCGACCGCGAGCGAATCACGTTCATGGTCGGCCCGCCGACGTTCTTCGTCGACTTGATGAGCGCGGCCGCACCACCGACCACGCTGCGCTTGATCTCGAGCGGCGGCGCCGGCGTGACCGCTGCGTTCTGCGAGCAGGCGACCGCGACGCTCGGCGCGAGGGTGAAGCGCACGTACGGATCGACCGAGGCGCCGACGATCACCACGAGCGGTGTGGGCGATCCGGTCGAGCGCGGCTGGAACACGGACGGGCGCGCCGTCGGCGACGCCGAAGTGCGGCTGGGTGAGAACGCGGAACTCCATGTGCGCGGTCCCGAGTTGTTCGTGGGTTACGCCGACGCGGACCAGACCGCGGCGGCGATGACCATCGACGGCTGGTTCCGCACTGGCGACACGGCGACGATCGACGACGAGGGCTGGGTCACCATCACGGGACGACTTGGCGCGGTGATCATCCGCGGCGGCGAGAACGTCAGCGCGTCGGAGATCGAGGGCCACCTCGAACGTCACCCGGCAGTGCGCCAGGCCGTCGTCGTGGGCTACCCGGACGATCGGCTCGGCGAGCGCGTCGCGGCGGTCGTGATCGCCGACGAGGGTTTCGACGTCGCCGCGTGCCAGCAATGGTTCGCCGAATTGGGCGTGGCGCGCTTCAAGACGCCCGAGCGCATCGTGCGCGTCGATGCGATCCCGACCCTGGCCGCGGGCAAGCCCGATCGCGCCGCGGTGTCGCGTTTGTTGGCCTGACAACCCTTCACGACTCACGGTGGCTCCACCCACTCCCACGCACCGGGCCGACCACCGAGGCGGTGACCTCCTCGAGAACGTGGGTGACGGGGTCGTGATCGAAGCTCGATGTCAACACCAAATCGCCTCGCACGAGGAGCATGTCGCGGCTCGCGATGTCGGCCCGTTCGACGGTCGTCGCCGAGTACCCGAGCGCGGTCAATTTCTCGACCAGACCATCGGCGCGAACGGGCGTGATGGCGTGGGCGCCGATGAGCCTGTGGCCGCTACCGGCCCGCTCGATGATCACCAAGCGTCCGCCGGGCGCCAGCACCCGGGTCACTTCGGCCAACCCGGCGTCGACATCGGGCCAGTGGTGCAGCGAACCGGAGGCCCACGCCACGGTGACGCTGTCACACGGCAGCGGGATGGCGTCGACGCCGGCGGCGAGGAGGATGGCGCCGGCGTTGCGGCGCGCCGCCAGCCACAGCATCGTCGGGGACGGATCGAGTCCGATCGCAGTCGCGCCTCGCCGTGATGCGGCGGCGAGGGCGGTGCCCGGTCCGCAGCCGATGTCGAGCACCTTGTCGCCCGGCCCGACGCCCGCGGTCTCGGCCAGCCACTCGCCGCGACCGTGGTCGTTGGTCAACGACAGGCCGGTCATGAGGTCGATCAGTGCGCTCATGAGAGCAGCGTGCACGTTGAACTACAGTTCAAGTCAATGCTCAACATCACTGAAGTCGGTGAGGCGACTGGATTGGCGTCGTCGGCCCTGCGCTTCTACGAGCGGCACGGCGTCATCGAGCCGGTCGGGAGATCGGGCGGTAAGCGGATCTACGGCGACGATGTGGTCGCGCGCCTGGCGCTGGTCGACATCTACCAGCAGGCCGGCTTCACCGTCGCCGAGATCGCCGATCTGCTCGCGGCGGACGGGCCCGAAACGTGGCGCGCTATGTCGAAAGCGAAGCTCGTCGAGCTTGAAGAACGCATCGCGTCCGCGTCGCAGGCCAAGTCACTGCTGGAGCACACGCTGCACTGCCCCCACCCGACGCTGACCGGCTGCTCGAAGTTCCGCGCCACCATCGAGATCCACGCGGACTGCCTCAGATCACGCTCTCGCCCGCCGCTACCCGGTCGCGCAAGAGCGACGCCAGACGATCGCGGTGAAACGCGGCGTCGCCGAAGCTGACCTGATCGAGCTGCGCGCGCTTCAGGTAGAGGTGGAGGTCGTGTTCCCATGTGAACCCGATGCCGCCGTGTACTTGCAACGCCGACGCCAGCACCCGCTTCGACGCGTCAGCGCACCACGCCTTGGCGGTGGACGCGGCGATCGATGCGTCGGCATCGCCGGCGCCGACGCACCACGCGGCCCAGTACACCGCTGACCGCATGCCCTCGACGTCGACGAGCATGTCGGCGCAGCGATGCTTCACGGCTTGGAAACTGCCGATCGGGTGGCCGAACTGCTCGCGCACCTTGGCGTAGTCGACGGCCATCTCCATAGCGCGAGCGCCGACGCCCAGTAGCTCGGCGGCAAACGCAACCGCGGCGCGGTCGAGCATGTCGGCGGCCGAGCACACCACGTCACCCTTCGCGGTATCGAGGTCGCGCAGCCAGCCGACCTCGCGCGTGCGGTCCATGGCCGACTCGCGCCGCGGCGGCTCGGTGATGGCCACGCGTCGCATGACGTCGCCGTCGCGCACAATCGCGTGCGTCGCCGACGGCGCATACAGCGCCGGTGCCTCGCGGTCCCACACCACGGCGGTGATGTCGTTGCTGGCGGCGAGCCATTGCGTGAGGAATGGCGCCGGGGCGACGTGGCGCCCGACCTCTTCGAGGAGCACGGCGGCCTCGACCACGCCGACGAACTCGGGGTCGGTCCAGCCCTGCTCGACCATGGCGCTCCACAACTCGGCGTCGTAGCCCCCGCCGGCGTCGACGACCTTGCGTACCCGCTCGGGTGACGCGGCGCGATCAAGCAGGTCGCGCGCTGCGTCCCGGAGCGCGAGTTGGTCGGCGGTGAGTTCGAAGTCCATCTGGAGCGCCATGATGGTCCGCGGTGGACTTCCGCGCCGAACTCGAAGCCTGGCTACGCGCCAACCTCCCGTGGGAGTACGGCCGCGGGCTGCCGCCCCGCTTCGACGACCTGGCCGAGGAAGTCGCGTTCGGCCGCGAGTGGCAAGGCAAGCTCGCCGCCGGCCGCTGGGTCGGCGTCACCTGGCCGGAGGAGTACGGCGGGCGGGGGGCATCGCCGGTCGACCACTTCGTCGTGCAGGAGGAGCTGGCGCGCGCTCGCGCGCCCGAGCTGGTCGGGCGCATCGGCGTCAACCTCGTCGGGCCCACTCTGCTCAGCCACGGCACGCCGGCGCAGAAGGCGCGCTGGTTGCGACCGATCCTCGAGGCATCCGAGATCTGGTGTCAGCTCTTCTCCGAACCGAGCGCAGGCTCCGACCTTCGCTCGCTCAAGACGAAAGCGGTACGGGTCGACGGCGGCTGGCGCCTCACCGGCCAGAAGGTGTGGACGTCGTACGCGCAGTTCGCCGATTGGGGACTGTGCTTGGCCCGCGGCGACAAAATCACCGCGTTCGCGGTCGACATGCGCGCCGACGGTGTGGACGTGCGGCCGCTCGTGCAGATCACCGGCGAGGCCGAGTTCAACGAGGTGTTCCTCGACGAGGTATTCGTCCCCGACGATCACGTGGTCGGCGCGGTGGATGACGGGTGGCGCGTCGCCAACTCGACGCTGTCGGCCGAGCGCGGCGTGAACCCGCGCCAGCTGGTGATCCACGTCCAGCTCGTCGAGGAGCTGCTGCGGCTCGCCCTCGAACGCGGCGGCTTCGACGATCACCGTGTGCGCCAGCGGCTCGCCGAGGCCTTCGTCGAGGTCAAGATCTTCCAGCTGCACAACTGGCGCACGCTGTCGCGTCTGGCGCGGGGGGAGGAGCCAGGTCCGGAAGGCAGCGCGCTCAAGCTCTATTGGAGCGAGATGAGCAAGCGCTTGCACGACACCGCGATGACGGTGCTCGGTCCTGAGTCGTCGCTCGACGGTCCGTGGCAACGGTCGTGGCTCTACTACCACGCCGCCTCCATTTTCGCCGGCACCAACGAGATCCAACGCACGATCATCGGCGAACGCGTTCTAGGGTTACCGCGGTGACAGCCGTTCTCTACGACGTCGACGGCGCGGTGTGCACGATCACGCTGAACCGGCCCGAAGTTGCCAACGCGCAGAACACCGCGCTCATCGACGAGCTGGACGTCGCGTTCGACCGGGCCGACGCCGACGACGACGTGCGCGTCGTCATCCTCGCCGCCGCCGGGAAGCACTTCTCGGCGGGCCACGACTTGAAGGCGTTGGTGGGCGACGTCGAGCCTGACGAGTGGCGCCGCATGCGCGACACACCGGAAGGCAAGTTCCGCCACGAGCAGATCATGTACTTCGGCCGCTGCGAGAAGATCTACCGCTTCCGCAAGCCGACGATCGCCGAGGTCAAGGGCAGTTGTATCGCCGCCGGCCTCATGCTCGCCACGATGTGCGACCTCATCGTCGCCGCCGACGACTCGGTCTTCCAGAACCCGGTGCTGCGCATGACAGGCGCCGGCGTCGAACTCCTCGTCGAGCCATGGGAACTCGGGCCGCGCAAGGCCAAGGAATTTCTGCTGACCGGCGACAAGATCGACGCCCACGAAGCGTGGCGGCTCGGGCTCGTGAACCGCGTTGTGCCGCGCGACGAGTTGGAGACGGCGACGCGGGAGCTTGCGCGGAAGATCGCGCTGGTGCCGCCGGCGACGGCACAGGTCGTCAAGGACTCGATCAACCACGCCATGGACCTCCAGGGCAAGGCGGATTCGTGGAAGTACCACTTCATGGCGCACCACTGGATGCACAACACGAGCACGGCGCTCAATGCGCTGGAAGAGCGCAAGTCGCGGTCGAGCATGAAGGAAGTGTTCGCCGATCGCGACCGTGGTGACGTGCCCACGACCTGAGGCCTACGCTCCAGGGCGATGGCTGACTCCTTGCTGACTCGCCGGGATTTCCTAGTCAAGAGCGGCATCCTGGGTGCCCTCGTCGCGGTGTACGGCGCCGCTGGCCCGGGCGGTATTCCGGCCTGGGCGCAAACCCCGGACGACCTGGCGCCGGTGATCGCCGCGCTGCGAACCACACTCCAGGAACTCGCACGCGACACCTACAGCGGTCTCGTCGCCTTCGTCGTACCCGGCCCGGATCCGTACTCGGTGGCGCAAGGGGTGACGACGCCGAAACCAGGTGGGATCGCGGCGAGGAACGTCGACTTCATGGTGGCGGCGATCGACGACTTCGTCCCGCTGCCCGATCGCAACACCAATGCATACGGCTTCGCGCTGAGCGAGGGGCTCAGGACCGCGCCGATCCCGATCCCCGCGGAGCTGGCCGGCATCCCACTGATGGTCACCGAGCAGCTCGACGAGGCGATCCGCGCCTACACCGAGAACGATCAGGTCCTGCCGCTGTCGTTGGTGTTCGCGCTGGCGATGAACCAGGCGGCCGTCGCCGTGAACCCGCTCGCGGTGAGCGGCGCGTTCCTCTCGCCGTTCGCTCGGCTTACGTACGACGAGAAGCTTCAGGCGATGGCGATGATCGAAGGCGCCAACGCCGACCTCGTCGCCACGATCGACGGCGCCCTGCCCGAGCCAGAGACCGAGTCGATCTCCGGCATCCTGCGGTTCGTGGGTGGCGCGCTCTACGAGTTCGTCGCGTTCGGGACGTTCAGTGAGTACGGCGTGTTCGACCCGGCGACGCGCAAGCTCACGGGGCGGCCGGTGGGCTGGGCGATGAGTGGCTACCAACCCAACGGCCCGGTCGAAGGCTGGGACGAGTTCAAGGGCTACTTCCAAGGACGGAAGCAGGTGAGCGGCTGATGGCCCGCGACGTGATCATCATCGGGGCGGGCGGCGGCGGCCCCGTCGTCGCCAAGGAACTGGCCGAACGGGGCCTCGAAGTGCTGCTCCTCGAGGCCGGCCCGCGCCACGGCGATCCCGAGAAGCAATGGACGCACTTCGAGAACGACGCCAACAACCCGCTCACCGGGTTCTTCCGTTTCGGCCCCGCGGACCGCGCCAAACCGGCCTGGCTTCGTGAGCTGCCGCAGAACTCGTTTCTCTGGCAACTGTCCGGCGTCGGCGGGACGACGCAGCACTACTACGGCAACAACCCGCGTGCGGCGCCCGGCGCGTTCACCGGTTACGACGGCGCCGACAAGTCGCGGTACGACACCGCCCACTTGTTCCCGTTCACGTATCGCGAGCTGATCCCGTACTACGAGTGGATGGAACACACGCTGCCGGTGCAGACCGCGGCGATGGGCACCAAAGAGGAGACGTTCTTCCGTGGCGCGGCGGGCATCGGCTTGCCGGTGAACACGAGCAAGGACATCAGCCGGCCGTCGTTCCGTCCGCAGGAGAACGCCATCCTTCAGCCCGGCGGTAACGCGGGCAAGACCACCGACGCGGCCAAGCTCGTCTACCCGCAAGCAACCGGCTGCACGTTCTGCGGCTACTGCTTCCAGGGGTGCGTGCAACCGCGGCAGGCGCCGCGCAATCTCAAGGCCAAGCGCTCAACCGACAACAGCTACATACCGATGGCGCTCACCGCCGGAAAGTGGAAGGCGGGCGGCAAGCCGATCACGCTCGTCACCGACGCCTTCGCCACCAAGATCAACACGGCGAACGAGGGCGGCAAGCTGGTCGCCAAGAGCGTCACGTGGCGGGTCGGTGCCACCGGCGAGAAGGTCACCGAAGAAGCCAAGGTCATCGTGATGTCGGCCGGATGCACCGAAGATCCCCGGCTGTGGTTCAACAGTCACCTGCCCAATCAGAACGACTGGGTGGGCCGTGGCTACACCGACCACTTCTTCGATTGGGTCGTCGGTCTCATGCCCTACTCAACCGGTTCGGCCAAGGGCGTCGGTTCGTCGGCGCGTGCCGACTTCCCGGGCTACGGCGGACTCGAGAACGTCGGCCTGCCGCCGGCCATCCAGGCCTTCAGCCTCACGTTCAGCGATCAGGGAACTCAGGGCGGTTACACCAACGGGCTAGGCGCGACCGGGAAGTGGGACGGCAAGGCCGGCCGCGTCAACGGCATGGCCCTCCGCGAGTTGTTGGAGAACCTCGACCGTCTCCTAAACGTGCTCGTCATCACCGACGACGACGTCGAGGCGCAGAACCGAGTCACGCTCTCGTCGGTGTTTACGGCCGACGAGCACGGCCCGGTCGCCAAGGTGATCTTCAAGCAACGCCAGCGCACGGCCCGAACCCTCGCCAACCGCGAGTACCTCGCCAACCGCGCCGCTGAACTGGCCCGGGCCGCCGGCGCCACCAAGGTGTTGCGCATCGGCTGGCCGCCGCTGATCCTCCACGTGCAGTCGACGATGCGTATGGGACTGAGCGACACCAATTCGGTGCTCGACGCCAACGCCGAGTCCCGCGCAGTGAAGCGCCTGTTCGTCGCCGACAACGCGGCGTTGCCCAATGGAATCGGTGGACCCAACCCCACGCTGACATCCCAAGCGGTCGCGACGCGAACCGCCGAGAAGATCTTCCAGCTCTACTTCGGGGGCGACCCGTGGGTCGGGCGGGAAGCGCCGATCTCGTCGATCGACGACGTGGTGACCGCCGCGGTTCTCGGTCAGTCGATCAAGCCGAAGGCGCCGGCTGTCCTCGCCGTCACCGGCAGCGAGCGCGCCGTTCCCGTCGCGATCGGCGCCGCGGCCCTGGGCAGTGCCGCGCTCACGGCCGTCGTCCGCCGCGCCGCGGCGACGCCCGTCGAGTCTGCGCCAGCCGAGGAGTGAGCCGCCCGCTCGAGGGCGTCCGCGTCATCGACGCCGGCACGCGCATCGCCGCGCCGTTCTGCGCGGGACTCCTGGGCGAGTTGGGTGCCGAGGTCATCAAAGTGGAGCAGCCGGGCACCGGCGACTTCATGCGTTCGATTGGCCCGTTTGTTCGGTCGGAGACCGACGGTGCAACAGCCGACTACTCGTTGTTCTGGGCGGTCGAGGGGCGCGGTCGCAAGAGCGTCACCTGTGACCTCCGCCAAGCCGAGGGACAGGAGCTGTTCAAGCGGCTGACGGCGACGGCGCAGGTTGTGGTCGAGAACTTCCGGCCCGGCGCCATGGAAGGGTGGAACGTCGGCCCGACAGACTTGGCTGATCACCTCGTCTACGTGCGCATCAGCGCCTTCGGTCAGGACGGCCCCTACGCACAGCGTCCTGGCCTCGACCGTATGGGGATCGCGTACGGCGGGCTCATGCACCTCACGGGGTATCCCGATCGGCCGCCGGTACGGGTCGGCGTCACCCTGTCGGACTACCTGACTGGTGCATTCGCCGCATCGGCGGCCTCGGCCGCGCTGTACGCCGGCCGTGGCGCGGTCATCGACGCCTGTCTGTACGGGTCGGCGCTGCGCATTCTCGAGTGGACGCTCGCGGCCTACGACGCGCTGGGCACCGTGCGGTCACGAGAGGGCAATCGGCTGGCCAACTCGGCGCCGCTCGACAACTACCCGACCAAGGACGGCAAGCACGTCTGCATCGTCGCCGCCGCCGATGGCAACTTCGCCAAGCTGTGCGCGGCCATGGGACGCACCGAGCTGGTCAACGATCCGCGTTACAAGACGCTCGCCGACAGGGCGGCGCGTAGCGACGAGCTCAACGACCTGGTCGCCGCGTGGACGATGTCGCTGACCGCCGACGACGTCGAGGCTGCGTGCATCGCCGGCGACGTACCCGTCGCAACGGTGTACAGCGCGACCGACATCTTCGCCGACCCGCACATGGCGGCGCGGGGCGACCTGATCAGCGTCGACGATCCGGTGATCGGTCCGATTCGTCAGCAGGCGCCGGTGCCGCGCATCGATGGCGAACCACCGCCGGTGCCGACCGGCGCGCCGCGGCTCGGTGAACACAACGACGAGGTATGGGGTGACCTCGTTGGCTTGAGCGAGGGCGAACTGGCCGAGCTCCGGGCCGGCCGCGTGATCTAGCTAGCGGTTCAGTACGAGGTCGGCGACGCGCTGGCGCTGCCAGCCCTGGTAACCCAGCATCAGGTCGACGGCCTTGGCCCGGCGGTAGTGGAAGTGGGCGTCGCAGTCCCATGTGAACCCGACGCCGCCGTGGATCTGGATCGACTCCCCGGTGATGTTCACCGCGGCTTCGCCGGCGTACCCCTTGGCCATGGCCGCGGCGCGCTCGCGGTCGGGATCGTCGACGTCGGACGTCCACGCCGCGTAGTGCGTGCCGACGCGGAGCAACTCCAGCTGATGCAGCATCTCGGCCGCCTTGTGCTTGATCGCCTGGAACGTCGCGATCGGCCGGTCGAACTGCACGCGCACCTTGGCGTACTCGCTGGCGAGGAACAGCGCCCGCTCGCTGCTGCCGACCAGTTCGGCGCACAGGGCGACGGCGGCGTCGTCGGCCACCCGGCGCCAGATCGCGGTGTGATCGCCAATGGGGCCGACCAACTCCGACGGCGTGTCGTCGAAGTGCATGCGCGCCGCTTTGCGCGTTGGGTCGAGCGTGGGAACGGATTGGGCGTCCGGTCGCTCGACGAGGAACGACTGAAGCCCGGCGTCGGTGCGGGCGACGACGATCACCCAGTCGGCGCTGTGGCCGTCGAGCACCAGCGGCTTCTCGCCGTTGAGCAGCCATGCGCCGCCCTTGCGACGCGCACGCGTCCGCACGCGATCGATCGGATCGCCGTGGCCCAGCTCCTCGAGGGCGACGGTGCCGCGGCCGTCGGGCGCGGTCAGGCCGAGACCACGCGCCGCGAGCGGAGCCAGCACCCCGGCGGAGAAGAACGGCCCGGGCAGCGGCAGGCGGCCCGTCTCCTCCAACACAACCGTCATGTCGAGCAGCGTGGGCAGCTCGGTCCAGCCCATGTCGACCACCGCCGACCAGAAGTCGTCGGTGAAGCCGCGATCGTCCTCGACCATCTCGCGCACGTAGGCGCTGGGCGCGCGGGTCTCGAGGAAGGCGCGGGTGGCGGCGCGGAGCTGGTCTTGTTCGGCGCTGAACGTGAAGTCCATGGAGGCGCTGAGATTACGCTGCCGCCAATGGATTTCGCCTATACCGCGGAGGACGACGCGTTCCGGGACGACCTGCGCGGTTGGCTCGACGAGAACCTCACGAAGTTCTTCGCCGAGTACGGCGAGGAGTCCACCGACCCCGGCGTCAGCGGAATCATGGGGGCCATGGAGCGGCGGCGCTCCTGGCAGCGGCGGCTCAACGAGGGCCGGTGGGCGGCGATCACGTGGCCCGAGGAGTGGGGCGGGCGCGACGCGACCGTCATGCAGAACGTCATCTACAGCGAGGAGATGGCGCGCTACAAGACGCCGGGCATCTTCAACGCCAACGGCCTGTGGCAGATCGGGCCGATGATCATCCGCTGGGGAACCGACGAGCAGAAGGAACGCTGGCTCCCGGGCATTCTCTCGGCCGACCAGCACTGGTGCCAGGGTTTCTCCGAGCCCGAGGCCGGCAGCGACCTGGCCAACCTGCGGACGCTGGCGGTGCGGGACGATGACGCGGGCGTGTACGTCGTCAACGGCCAGAAGATCTGGATCTCGAGCGCGCACGTCGCCGAGTGGGGACTGTTCCTCGTCCGCACCGATCCCACCGCGATCGAGCGCGGCATCAAGCACGAGGGCATCACCGCCCTGATCGTCGACATGAACACACCGGGGATCGAGTGCCGGCCGATCCGCGACATCGTCGGCGACGAGATGTTCAACGAGGTGTTCTTCACGGATGCCCGCATACCGATCTCGGACCGGCTCGGCGATGAAGGCGCCGGCTGGCAGGTCGCCATGGGCACGCTCGGCCATGAGCGCGTCGGCACCGCCGGTCTTGCGATCGGCATGAAGTCCGACCTCGACTCGATGGTGAGCGCGACGCGCGCCGAGAACCCGACGGCGCTCGACGATCCCGACCTGCGCGACCGGATTGCCCGCGCCTACACCCACATCGAGTTCACCCGCCTACTGAACTACCGGGCCCTGTCGAAGGTGCTCAAGGGCGAGAAGACGTGGCCCGAGGTGCAGATCGCCAAGCTCCAGTGGAGCTACCTCGCCCAGACGCTGGCCGAGCTCGCCGTTGACCTCCTCGGTCCCGCCGGCCTCCTCGGCAAGGGCGGTCCCGACGCGGTCGACGAAGGCAAGTGGTCCCGCCTTTATGTCTTCCAGCGCTACACGTCGATCGGTGCCGGCACCACCGAGGTGCAGAAGAACGTCATCGCCGACCGGGCGATTGGTATGCCCCGCCGCTAGATAACCGGACCGGCAATCGCCGCGAGCCACGCGATCCACGCAGCTTCGACGAGCGCGATCAGCCAGACGTTGCGGCTGCGCCAGTACACGCCGGCGGCGAAGATCTCGACCATCACGAAGATGAGCAGCAGGATCGGCATGATCAGGCTGAGGACGCCGGGCAGGAACCCGAGACGGATGCCGATGGCAAGGACGAGCAGCGACATCACGCGACTGGCGGCGCCCAAGCCGATCGCGCTGCGGAGCGAGCCCTTGCGGATGAGCGACTCGGATGCAAGGAACAGCGGCGCCATCAGCAGCGTGCCGACAGCCCAGATCACCATGCGTTCCGGCGTCGGCACGAGCCGGTGGAAGATCGCGCTGATCGGCAGGAGCAACACGTACACGCTCACCAACGCCAGGCCGGCCACGCCCGCTGTCGCACGGAGGTTGTCGGGGAGCCAACTCGGTCCCTCGGCGAGCCGTCGCACGCCGAAGCGGCGCGCCGCGAACAGCAGCAGGCCGGCCACCGCGTAATAGCCGTACTGATCGGCGCCGGTGAGTATCGGCAGGAAGTTGGCTGGCGATCCGAGGGCCAGCAACGGCATCGCCACCAAGAGTGCGATGGCGACGGTGAGCAGACCGCGCGCGCCCTCGCGCCCGGTGCCCTG
>DASRJI010000069.1:0-17382 GCA_035649535.1 Acidimicrobiales bacterium
CGAGCTGCCGGTTGTCGGCGGCAACGTGAGTCTCTACAACGAGAGTCTCGGTCGCGACATCGATCCAACGCCGGTCATCGGCGTGGTCGGCCTGATCGACGCGCTCACCGACGCGCCACCGCCCGTTGCCTTTACTGCGGGCGACACCGTCCTCGTGCTGGGTCCGCTCGATTCGAATCTCGGCGGTTCACGGTGGGGAACCGAGCTTCACGGCGCGCGCGGCGGCGTGTTGCCGGCGTTCGACGTGGTGACCCACGTCGACGTGCTCGAACTGGTGCGCGGCCTTGTCGTCGACCGCATGGTGAACGGCATCCATGACGTGGCCGATGGCGGTCTGGGCGTCGCCCTGGCTGAGATGGTGATCGCGGGTGTTGGCGTGGCCGTCGATGGCGTCGGCACCCACGCGGCGCTGTTCAGCGAATCGCCCTCGCGAGTCGTCGTGTCGGTAGCGCCCGACGCGGTCGGCCCGGTCACGGATCGCGCCGCCGCCGCCGGCGTCGATGCACGCGTGGTCGGCGTGGCCGGCGGCGATCGCCTAGTGGTTGCCGGGCTGGTCGACGCCGCCGTCGCCGACGTCACGACTGCGCGGCGGGACCGCATCGCCCACGCCCTCGGGCACTGACCGCAGCCACTCGCGTGGCGTCATGCGAAGGCCGCGGCCAACGCCGTTGAGGAACGCACCGAGCGCTCGCGCGCCGAACGTCCAGCCGCGCGTACGCGGCCGGCGAAACAGGTGGCGCTGGTAGCGGAGGCGGGCGACGACCAGCTTTGAATAAGTGCGCCGCCGGCGGCGGAGGGCGGCGCCCATCCATGCGCCGGAGCCCCGCTCGTAGTTCATGAGTGTGCGGAACGTCTCCTCGTCGTCGCGCCACTCGAGGTGGCGCACGCTCGGCGCCGGCGCGATCACGCACTGCCAGCCGGCGTCGGCCAGCCGCAGGATGACGTCGGGTTCCTCGCCCGTGCCGGTGGGCCGGCCGGGGCCGAGCCGTTCGTCGAACCCGCCGATGGCGAGGATGGCGGTGCGGCGGACGGCCATGGACGCGCCGTGCGAGTACTCCCAGGGGAAGGCGGGCGCCGGACCGACCGGCGGGTACGGATGGGGCGGACCTTCGACGTGGGTCATGCCCTCGACCGGTCCGAAGGCGATCCCGACCGACGGATCGTCGAATGCGGCGACCATGCCGTCGATCCACCCGGCGGGCACGCGTACTTCGTCGTCGGTGAACACCACGACGTCGTGGCGCGCCCGCTCGATGCCGCGGTTCATGCTCCACGTCTTCCAGTGGTCGTGCTCTTCGAGGTGCGTCCAGGTGCCGCGCAGTTCCGGCAGCGTCGCCGCCACCGCGCTGTCGCCGTCCTCGACGACGATGCCCTCGTCGTCCGCGCCCAGCGCCACGTCGATCGAGCGCAAGCAGTCGGGCAGGTATTTGGGTCGGTTTTTCGTGCAGACGACGACGGTCGCGGGCGCACGTCCGGCAGCCGGCTGGGGCACGGCGAGTGAGCCTACCGGTAGGTCATCTGGACGCCGCGTCCCGAAACACCGCGGCGTGCACCGCGGCGCAGCTCTGCCAGGTGAAGCGAGCCGCGTGGGCGACGCCGCTGGCCGAGACTTCTTCGGCGCGTCGCTGGTTGCTGATGATCGCGGCGACTTCGGCAACCAGCCCTGGCACATCGCCGTCGGCGACGAGTACCCCGCCCTCGCCGACAACCTCGGTCAGAGAGGTATTCCGGAAGCTCACCACCGGGGTTCCGCTCGCCATCGCCTCGAGCGCGGGCAATCCGAATCCCTCGGCCCGACTCGTCACCATCAGCGCCGCGGCACCGTGGTACAGCGCGACGAGGTCGTCGTCGCTCACGAAACCCAGCAAGTCGATCCGCTCCGGATGCGCGCTGCTGGTGACCATGGTGCGAACCGTCTGCTCCACCACCGGCGTCATGCGGCTCACCATCTTGAGGCGGTGCGGATGGCCCCGGTCGGCGAGGGCGCCGACGGCGGCGAAGGCCTCGGCGTAACCCTTGTGCGGGCCGTACTCGCCGACGTACAGCACGTAGGGCTCGGCCGGTTCAGCGGGCGCGGCGGGAGGGTGGAACCGCGCGTCGCAACCCAAATGGGCGACGTGCACCCGGCGAGGATCGAGGCCGAGCAGGCCGATGGCCTGGTCCGCCGTGTACTGCGAGTCGGCGAGGATCGCAGCCGCGTTGCGGATCCGTCCGCCGCGGCGCTGCCAGCGCCGCCGCTCGTCCCGAAATCCCGGGTCGTCGAACGCGAGCGGGATGAGGTCGTGCAACGTCTGCACCCACGGGCGGCGGCATCGGGCCGGCGGGCTGTTGCCGGGGCTGTGGAACACGTCGAAGTCGCCGTTACGAATGTCGAACGGCAACCGGAGCTCGTGCTCGAGTTCGGAGAATCGACCCGGTCCGATCCGCCTGATTCGCACCGGCGCAACACCGGATGGGACCGACGCCGGATCGGTTACCAGCGCCGCCAGCCGGAGGTCGGGTTCGGCTGCGAGTTGTTCCAGCACTGCTCGGTGGTAGCGACCGAAGCCGCGGAAGCGGCCGTCGCCCTCCAGGTACCGCCCGTCGGCGAGGATCGTTGTCAGGTCGGTCGCCGACGACTGCCGAGGTTCGGGTTCGTCCGGTGGGCGAGGGACGCCAGCGCCCGAGCGCCGAACAGCAAGCCGCGGTAGGTCGCCAAGCGCACCCGCTTGGCCCCGCCCAGCTCGCCGTGCTGCCGCCAGTACGTCGTGGTGTCGCCGCTGTACCCCTCGCTCTCGGTGCTCGTGTAGTAGTAGAGCGCTAGGGACCGACGGAGTCGGTCGGTCGTTTGCACCGGCTTCGAGAAACCGTGAATCGACCGGTCATCGGTGCGGAAGATCACGCAGCGACCGAAGGTCGGGACGACCGTGACGCGCGGCTCGTCTTCGTCGGGCGCGTACAGCTCGAGGCAGCCGCCGTCGTCCTCGGTCCATCCGTCGTTGAGGTAGATCAACACGTTCAGCTGGCGGTACACGTCCAGCCGCACGTAGATGTGGAAGTCGGTGTGCGGCGCGAGGATCCCCGCCGGGCCGCTCGCGTGGAGCCCGCCGCCCTCGAGATACGGATCCGGTATGAGCTTGTCGACGCCGCTGATCGACTCGAGAAACCCGAGGAACTTCGGCTCATTCAGCTCGCGGAGCATCGACGACCACGGCTCGGGAATCACAGCGAGGTCCTGACAAAACATCTTGCCGACCTGGTAGTCGTCCCGGAATCGCTTCCAGCCCGTCCACTCCGGCGGCGGGAACGTGGCGTCGAGCGCCGCCGGATCATCGGCGATGACGTTGTCGAGAACGATGTGAGGGAACGGCTCCGCGGTGGCGAACGCGCGCTTGAACGCCTCGATCTGGCGATCGTCGAAGGAGTCGAACGTGAAGGGCGACAAGGCCAGCGAGCGTAGTTTCGTCCGGCTAGCGGTGTTCGTCCCTGACGACGCTCACGAAGTCGGCGCCGATTCGCGTCCACGTGAACCGCGCCTCGACATGGCGCCGTGCCGCGGCCGCGATGCGCGCGGCGGTCGCGTCGTCACGCAGCAATGTCACGATCGCCGCCGCCATCTCGGCCGGGTCATCGCGCACCATGGCGTGCTCGCCGTCGATCACCCCCAAACCCTCGAGGCCGATCGTTGTTCCCACGACCGGCCGGCCCGAGGCCATGGCTTCGAGCGCCTTGACGCGCGTGCCCGATCCGATGCGCACCGGCACGAGGGCGACGCGCGCCGCATCGATGAACGGCTGGATCGCCGGCACGTCGTGGTGCATGCGGATTCCGGGCCGGTCGGCCAGCGCCTTGACGGCGGGCACCGCGTCACGGCCCACGATGTCGAGCGAGACGTCGGGCACCTCGCGCTGCACGCGCGGGAACACGTTGTCGCAGAACCACACCAGGCCGTCGACGTTGGGCAGGAACGCCAGCGTTCCCGTCACCACCAGCCGCGGCGCCGACGGGATCGGCGTCGGCGCGTAATGGTCGACGTCGACGCCGTTGGGGACGACGGCGTCGGCGCCGAGCACGACGGCGTCCTCGTCGCTCACGGCGATGAGCGTGTCGGCCGCCGCGGCCGCTGCCTTCTCGGCCCGAACCGCCTTGCGCCGCTCGCGCTCCCAGAGCCAACGGTGGCGCCGGCCGGGAACGATGGCGTGGGCGTGGGCCGCGAACGTGGACGGGACGTTCTGGATCGTGAGCAGCCAGCGACCGTGATGGGGCCGCGGCGGGATGAGCGGCGCGAGGTGCAGGTGCTCCAAGCAGATGACGTCGAACTGCGGCGCCAGCTCGGCGAGGACCGGCGCCAGGGCGGCGCGCTTGGCGCGCGTCACGATGAGTTCCTCGGGCTGACGGCCGGCGATGCCCCACGCGACCGCGGTGACGCGGCGCGATGTCGGCGCCGCCGGATTGCGTTCGGGAACCGGAACCTCGGTGACGCCGGCGAGCACGTCGGGTAGCACCGCGTCGCGCAGTGGGCCGAGCAGCAGCAAGTGTGTCTCGACGGCGCCTGCCAGGGCCTCGACGATGTGCGCTTGGCGAATGTTTCCTCCGCCCCGCGCCCGGTTGGGCTCCTCGGCCGTGACCCACAACGCGCGCATCGTTCAGGCCGGCGGAACTCGGGTCATGGCCTGCGGAGCGTACCGGCGCCGGCTGGGCGGCGAGGCTGGAGCGGTCGGGCCACGCGTCTACACTTGACCGATCGCGGGACCCCCCCGCCAGCGTCCGCTGTTATCCCCCGAGGACTGCAACCGACAACGTGGAGCTGCGCCGCTATCTCGCCATCATCCGTCGCCGGGCCCTCCTGATTGTCATCACGGCCCTGGTAGGCGTAGGCGCGGGGTACGCGAGTGCGCCCAAGACATCGGTCTATACGGCCAAAGCGCGCATCTTCGTCGGCGCCCTCGACGTCGGCTCGGCCCAAGGCGGCCGGCCGCTGATCACTGCTGAGCAGATCCAAGCATTGACCGCGGTCGCCCAGACCTACGCGGTGATGATCGACAGCCGCCCGACGGCCGCCGACGCGCTAAAGCTCACACCGGGCACCAACCGTTCGGTCAACGGGCTCGTCGGGGCCACCAAGGCCACTCCCGTCCTCGGCACGCAGCTCATCGACGTGAGCGTCGTCGACATCGATCCTGTCGTGGCCCAGCAATTGACGAACGCGATGGTCGATGCGTTCCTCGAGAAGATCCAAACGTTCGTGCCCGGCACCGTTGTCGAAGGTCAGCCGCCGAAGCTGCCCGCCAACGTGTTCGAACGGGCCTCCCTGCCGGGCGCACCGGCGCCGAACGGCGTAACCCGCCGCATGCTGCTCGGCGGCATCTTCGGGCTGCTCGTCGCCGCCGCCGCCGCCCTCACGCTCAACTACCTCGACATCACGATCAAGACCGTCGGCGACGCCGAGCGACGTCTTGAGCTTCCCGTCCTCGGCGTGATCCCTATGGAACGCCAACAACCGTTCGCCTCCTCTCGTGCCGCGTCTGCCGTTCACGGGAACTGATCCGGCGAAGGCCTACGCCAGTCCTGGCGAGGCCTTCCGGATCCTGCGCTCGAACCTCGCCGTCGCCATGAGCGACCTCGAGCGGCGGACGGTCATCGTCACCAGTGCCGACGCGGGCGAGGGCAAGACCGCGACCACGGTCAACCTGGCCCGTTCGCTGGTTGCCGCCGGTCAGCGCGTGGTCCTCGTCGACCTCGACCTGCGGCACCCCGATGTGCACCACTGGTTCGGCATCGCCAACGACGTCGGTGTGGCCGACGTCCTGCTCGATCGCCGGCCGCTGAACGAATGCCTCCAATACATCGAGATCTTCACCGGCGACTCTGGTCCCGGCCGCCCGCTGTACGTGCTGCCCACCGGCGCGCGGGTTGACAACCCCGCCGAGTTGCTGAGCGCGGCGCGCACGGGGCGGATGCTCGACGCGCTGGCCCCGCAGGCCGACATCGTCCTCATCGACACACCGCCGGTGTTGCTGGTGGCCGACACGCTCGAGATCGGGCGCATGGTCGCCGGCGCCATTCTCGTGGTCGAGGCCAAGCGCACGCCGATCCCGGCGGTGCAGCAGGCCAAGGACGCGCTCATCCGCAATCAGACACGGCTGCTCGGCCTCGTGCTCAACAAGTACGTGGCGCGCGACGCCGGCGCTGAGGGTTACGGCTACGGCTATGGCTACGGGTACGGGTACGGCCCGGCCGCGCCGGCGGAGGGCAACGGGTTCTCACCCGGCCACTCGTGAGCCAGGCGATCTCGGTCGTCGTTCCGACGCGCGACCGGATCGACATGTTGCAGCGGTGTCTCAACTCGGTGCGCCCCACGTTGGGGCCTGATGACGAGTTGCTCGTCGTCGACTCGGTGTCTCGCGACGGCGATGCTGTGCGCCGCGCTGCGGAAGCCAACGGCGCCACCTATGTCCGCGCCGACGGGCCGGGCGCGGGACGGGCGCGCAACGCCGGCTGGCAGCGGGCGCGCGAGGAGCTCATCCTGTTCGTCGACGACGACGTGATCGTGGCCGACGGCTGGGCCGACGCGGCGCGACACGGGTTCGCTCGGTACCCCGATGCCGCATTTCTCACCGGACGCATCGACATCCCGCCGGATCAAGGGAAGGTCGAGCGCCCGGTGGCGATCAAGGACAACCCGGATCCCGAGCTCATCGACCCTGGCTTCGACGGGATCATCGGCCACAGCGCCAACTTGGCGGTGCGCCGCAGCGCGCTGGCGCGCATCGGCGGCTTCGACGCCGGCATGGGCCCCGGCACGCGGTTCGGCGGCAGCGACGACCTCGACCTGTTCGACCGCTTGCTCGGCGCCGGCTACGTGGGTTGGTACGCGCCGGACATGCGCGCCTGGCACGACCAGTGGCGCACGTCGCGCGACCTCATCAAGCTCGATTGGGGCACCGGGCGGAGTCTCGGCGGCCGGCTGGCCAAGCTGGTGCGCACCGATCGGTCTCGCGCCCGGATGGCGGCGCGCGTGCTGTTCTGGCGTTGGGGCCTGTGGGACGCGTACCGGTGGGCCCGGGCGCGCCAAGGCGTCCTCAGCGCGTCAGCGGTGGCGCGGGTCGCCGGCGGCGTTGTCGGGCTCGGCCGCGGCCTGACCCTCCCGCTGCACGCCGGCCACTACGTCGCCGATAGCAACGGCGCTCACTACGGTGACGGCATGGACGACGCGTCGACCGAAGCCATGCGCGGTTACTGGGACCGTAAGGCCGAAGAGAACGCGATGTGGTTCATTCACAGCCAGCTCGACTACGAGCGGCCCGACGCCGAGGAGTTCTGGCGGTCGGGCGCCGACAACCTCGACCGCACGCTCGAACCGTTCACGTTGTCGTTCACCGGCGACGAGAAGGTCCTCGAGATCGGCTGCGGCATCGGCCGTATCACGCGGGCGCTGGCGGCCCGCACGGCTCACGTCACCGGCATCGACGTGGCCGACGCCATGATCACCCAGGCGCGCGAGCAACTGGCCGACGTCGCCAACGTCGAGTTCGTCGTCGGCAGCGGCCGCGACCTGTCGGTCTTCGAGGACGCGTCGTTCGACGTCGTCTACTCGTTCATCGTGTTCCAGCACATCCCGGACCCCGCGGTGACGTACGCGTATATGCGCGAGATCGGCCGGGTCCTACGGCCGGGCGGCTGGGCGCTGTTCCAGGTGAGCGAGCGGCCCGACATCCACACCGCCGCCGGTCATCCCGGTGACCGGGCCCTCAAAGTGCGGCTGCGCCGGCTCCTCGGCCGGGCGCCGGCCGGTACCTACGCGCCGCAGTGGCTCGGCTCGTCCGTCGAGCGCGCCGCGTTGGTGGCGGCGCTGGGCGACGGTGGGATGACGATCGAGCGCACGGTCGGCGACGGCACGCAGTTCTGCCTCGTCTACGCGCGGCGGAGTTAGCCGGCGCGCTCGCGGTACCAGGCGATGGTCTTCTCGAGGCCGTCGGTCAATGAGTGCGCCGGTTCCCACCCGAGCAGCTCGCGGGCCCGACTCGAGTCGCCGACCATGCGGGCGACCTCGTTGGGGCGGCCCGGCAGCGCGCCGAACTGCGGCTCGGCGGGATTGTCGAGCAGGCCGAGCACGGTGAGGGCGATGTCGCGCATCGAGACCTCCTCGCCGCGGCCCACGTTCATGACCTGGCCTTCGATGCCGGGAACGACCAGGGCGCGCACGAACGCGTCGATTTCGTCCTCGACGTAGGTGAACTCGCGCGTCTGGTGACCTTCGGTCATCTTCAATGACTCGCCGCGCAACCCGGCGAGGATCAGCTCGGGGATGATGCGGTCGCCGCTCTGGTGGGGCCCGTACGCGTTGAACGGCCGGAGGCAGACGATCGGCCACCCGTAGGCCCGAGTGAACATGCGGCAGTAGCGCTCGGCCGCGTACTTGGAGACCGCGTACGGCGAGAGCGGGCGAACCGGGCCGTCCTCGTGGAACGGCACCGGCGCGTCGCCGTAGATGTCGCCCGTGCCGATGTACACGAAACGAGCGAAGTTGCCGTCGAGCACCTCCAGCAGATTGACCGTGCCCTGGATGTTGGTCTGAATGTTCTCGTCGACCCGCTCGAACGAGCGGCCGACGTGGGTGAATGCCGCCAGGTGGACGACCAGCTCCGGTCGCACGCGCTCGACGAGACGCTGCAACGACGACACGTCGTTGACGTTGGCTTCGACCAGCTCGATGTCGCCGACGACGTCGGCGAGGCGTTCGGGGACGCTGGGCGATGACGTCATGGCGAGAACCTGCGCGCCATCGCGCGCGAGACGGCGCGTGAGGTGGGAACCGATGAACCCCGACGCGCCGGTGACGAGCACGCGAGCGCCCCTGACGTCAGTCACAGCTCATCCGATCTCCAGCACCCGGTGGGCGGGCTGGCCGTGGGCGAACCGCTCGGCGGCGGCCAGATGCCACGCCTCGAGGTTGTCGGCGAGGTGATCGACGCTGAGGTCGCGCGCGCTGCGAAGGCCGGCACTGACGAGGCGGCCGCGTAGCTCGGGCTCGGCGGCAAGGCGGCGGACGGCTTGGGCGAGGCCGGCGTCGTCGCGCACTGCGAACCGCAGGCAGTTGACGCCGTCGATGAGGAACTCGCCGGAACCCCCGGTCCCGGTCGCCACGACCGGGGTGCCGCACGCCATGGCCTCGAGCGGCACGAGGCCGAAGGGCTCGGCCCACTCGGTGGGGAACACGAACACGTCGGCGTCGGAGTACCGGGCGCGCAGGCCGGCCCGGTCGACGATCGTGAAGCGGAGCCGGTCCTCGACGCCCAACTCGGCGGCGACCTTCTCGAGGTGCTCGCGGTAGGGATCGTCGACCGACGGCAGGAGTTCGAGCGTCGCGCCCGGCAGCCGGGCCAGCGCCCGCACCGCGGTCTCGAAGCCCTTCCGGGGATCGAGCCGGCCGGCGCCGACCATGCGCCACTGCCACGGCCGATCAGGGGGCGCATCAAGCACCGGGAAGTCGCGATGATCGATGCCGTTGTACGACACGGTGGCCACGTCGAACTCCCAGGGCGAGTGTTCGGTCGACCGCTCGCGATTGAGTTCGCTGATGAAGCAGAACGCACCGCTGGCGCCGACGTCCGGCAAGGTCGTCGGCACGCGAGCGAGGGCGCGCACCGGCCGCCGGAGCCAAGGGCGGCTCCAGAACATGCGCATCCACGGATCGATCTTGTACGCGTAGGTGAGCCAGTCGTCGCAGACCACGTACACGAGCGGGATGCCGCTGTCGACGAGGTCGCTCAGGAGGCTCGTCGACATGGCGCCCATGTGCCAGATCGACACGACGTCGGGCCGGACCTCGGCCAGCGTCGCCCGTAACACCGACCGGTTGCGGCGTTCGATTCCGAGGCGGCGACGGTACGGGGGTTCGTAGAGGTCGCCGTCGCGGTAGGAGATCTCCAGGTCGCGCCGCACGCCGCGGGCGCGCTCGCCCGGCGGGTCGTCGACGCCGTCGAGCCGCATCGTGCTCGTCAGCACGGTGACGTCGTGGCCGCGGTCGCGCCAGCGGTCGACGACATCGCGGCACGACAACTCGTAGCCGCCGTGATGGTGCGGCGGGTACATGTTGGACAAGACGAGGATCGTGGCCACGGCGAAACCTCATACTCGCACGGGCCTACTCTCCTGGCGGTGCCTGACGACCCCGGCATTACCCCCGAACGCGTCCGCGTCGGCATCGTGTCGTGGAACACGGCCGCGCTGCTCGACCGGTGCCTCGCCGCACTCCCGGCCGCGCTTGACGGCGTCGCCGCCGAGATCGTCGTCGTCGACAACGCGTCGGCCGACGACAGCGTCGCCGTGGCCCGCCGGCACGCCGGCGTCACCGTCATCGCCAACGACGACAACCGCGGTTACGCAAAAGGTATGAATCAGGCGCTGGCGGGCTCTGATGCGCCGGTGCTGATCGCTCTGAATCCCGATACCGAGCCCCCGCCTGGGTCGCTGGCCCGGCTGGTGCGTCGCGTCCTGGCCGAACCGTCGATCGGGGTGCTCGTTCCGCGGTTGACCAATGTCGACGGGGCGACGCAGCACACCGTGTACCGCTTCCCGTCGCTGCGCGTTGCCGCCGCGGTTGGTCTCTTGCCGGCGGCAACCCACCGGGGCCCGATCGGCCGCCGGTTCTGGCTCGAGGGTTTCGCCGACCACGACCACGGCGGCGACATCGACTGGGCGATCGGCGCCGTGCACTGCATACGCGCCGCCGCGCTCAAGGGCGATGCGCCGTACAGCGAGAAGTGGTTCATGTACGTCGAGGATCTCGAGTTGTGCTGGCGGCTCGCCCACGCCGGATGGCGCATCGTGTTCGACCCGAGCGTGACCGTGCCGCACGTCGCCAATGCGGCGGGCGCGCAGGCGTGGGGGAACGACCGCACGGCGCGGTGGCTCGACGCGACCTACGAGTGGTACGCCGACGAACACGGCCGGCTGGCGGCGCGCGCGTGGGCGGCGGTCAATGCGGCGGGCTGCGCCGGGAAACTGGTCGCGAACAAGGTCCTGGTGCGTTTCGGCGGTGCCCGGGCGCCGCAGCGCGGATCACTCGTTGGCCTGTTCCGCCAGCTGTTACCGCTTCACGTCCGCAAGCTCGTGAGTGGCCCGACGGCGCCGCTCACCGGACGATCTCAGCCTGCGTAGTACCGCTCGAAGTCCGGCGCGATGCCGGTGCGCCAATCGAACTGGCGGGCCGAGTCGCGACACGCCTCGGCCGTTTCGGCCCGCTGGGCGAGGGCGAGCGACGTGATTAGCGCGGCGGCGACGGTGTCGGCATCGTCGGGATCGCAGAGCGCGCCGGTGACACCGGGATCAACAAGCTCGGGCAGCGCGGAGTGGGTGCTTGCGGTGATCGGCGTGCCGCACGCCAGCGACTCGGCCAGCACCATGCCGAACGAGTCGCCCTTTGACGGCAGTGCCGTCGTCCAGGCGCGGGCGTAGCGCTCGGCCTGGCCGTCGGGCTCGCCGAGTGGGAGGACGACGGTTCGCTCGGCGGCACCGGGCGGCGCCGCGTCGAGGTAGGGCGTGGCATCGCCGGGCCCGCTGATCCAGAGCTGGACGTCGGGGTGCACCTCGGCGACCTTGGGCAACGCTTCGAGCAGGATCGGGAGGCCTTTGCGAACCTCGTACACGGCGCCGGAGAACAGGATCGTGGCCCGCTCCTCGCGCGGCATGGGCTTGAAGATCTCGAGGTCGACGCCGCCGGGCAGCCACACGCCGTCGGTGCGGCCGTACTCCGATGCCAGCGCGTCGAGTGCGTAATGCGACATGCAGCCGTACACGTCGACGTCCTTCACGACCCGCCGGTGCGCGGCGCCGTCCGGCCGCGTGTCCCACCACGAGCGCAACGGCACGCCGAGCTGCGTGTACACGGTGCGGTGGTGGCGGATCTTCGCCGTCCGGATGGCGGCGACCACGTCGTTGGGCACGAACGAGTGCACGACGTCGAACTTGCGGCGTAGCAGCTGTGGGACCAGTCGCCAGCCGAACTCTCGCTCGTGGCGCACGTCGTCCTTGAAGTGCCGTCGCAGTCGGATCGTCGTCACGCCGTCCTCGTGCCGTGTCTCCGCCCGCCGTCCCGCGGTCAACACGGTGACCTCGTGGCCCCGGGCTGCCAGGGCCCGACCCAGCTCGCGGATGATTCGCTCCGCGCCGCGTCGTACCTCGGGCCACGAGTACGCGTGGGTGATGGCGATCCGCATCGGAGGGGCACACTACGGGAGGCGCGCCACTGCGGCGCGCGTAGAGTGCGGCGATGGCGAGCGAAGCCGACCTGGCGGCAGAGGTCGAAAAGTACGGTTGGTACCACACGCTCGATTTGGGGAACGGCGTGGTTACCAAGGGCATGTTCGACCACCGCGGCAAGGAAGACCGCTACATGATCCCCGCGGATCTGAGCGGGATGCGGTGCCTCGACATCGGCACGATGGACGGATTCTGGGCCTTCGAGATGGAACGTCGCGGCGCTGCTGAGGTTGTGGCTGTCGACCTCGAGGACCCCGAGGCGCTCGACTGGCCGGCGTCGCTCCGCGACAACACGGTCAAGACGATGGACATCGAGAAGCCGATACGGTTCGGCCTGGCCAAAGAGGCGTTGGGCTCGAACGTGCGCCGCGAGTTGCGCTCGGTCTACGACGTCGGTCCCGACCTCGGCCAGTTCGACCTCGTGTTTTGCGGCGATCTGTTGGTGCACATCAAGGATCCGGTCACCGCAGTCGAACGCATGCGATCGGTGGCGCGGGGTAGCGCCATCATCTGCAACCCGATCAAGAAGTTCCGGTTCATGGACAACAAGCCGCTCGCCGAGCTCGACGGCGTCGACGTCTTCCAGTGGTGGGTCACGAACCTCGAAGGCCTCAAGCGCATCGTGTTGTCGGCCGGCTTTGCACGCGTCGAGGCGGCGCCCACGTTCGAGCTTCCCGGCACCGCCGGCGGGCCGTGGAAGGGCCTGCGCGGCGTCGTCCGCGGCTACGTGTGAACCCTCGGCGCCGGCTGGCCGAGGAGCGGCGCTTGCGGGCGACCGCGCGTTTGACTCGCAAGGTGCTGCGCGGACCTGACCGCGAGCGGTTCGCCGGCTTCGGTCCCAACGCGATCCTCGTCCCGCCGGTGCGCGTGACCCGGCCCGACCGCATCTGGATCGGCCGCGGCGTCACGGTTCACGAAGGCGCGTGGTTGTCGGTGGTCGAGGCGCATGAAGGGCGGCCGCCGACGTTGCGGATCGGCGATCGATGTCGCTTCGGCCGCGAGCTCAGCATCGCGTGCATCGGCGAGATCACCATCGGCGACGAAGTCTCGGCGTCGGACGACGTCTTCATCGCCGACTGTTATCACGACTACACGGATCCCTATACGCCGGTGCTGTACCAGCCGATGTCGGAGCCGGCGCCGGTCGTGATCGGCAACGGCGCGTACCTGGGCGCGTGCAGCATCGTGCTCCCTGGCGTGCGCATCGGCGAGGGGGCGTATATCGGCGAGGGCGCGGTCGTCACCGCGAATGTGCCCGACGGCGCCGTCGTCTTCGGCAACCCGGCGCGCCAGGTGCTGGCGGTCGCCCGATGAACCGACCGATCGACTACGCCCGCATGGGTAAGCGGCGGCTCGTCGTATTCCGGCGCAACTGGCGCATGGACCGCAACGTCGGGCGCGTGTTGCGGGTGCCCCGCCCGTCGGAGTTCGCCGCGTTCGGCGACGGCTCGGTGATCGTGCCGCCGGCGAGGGTCAACTCGCCGGAGTGCATCAGCATCGGTCGCGGCGTGCACGTGCTCGAGCAGGGGTGGCTGGCGGTGTTCCCGCAAGCGGGCCTGCCCGCGCCGCGTCTCGAGATCGGCGACAACACTCGCATCGGCCGGGCGTGCCACATCGCGTGCATCGGCGAGGTCATCATCGGCCCCGACGTCCTCACCGCCGATCACATCTACATCGCCGACACGTACCACGGCTTCGAGGACCCGAAGCAGTCGATACTCCGCCAGCCCATGGCGCCGCCCAAGCCGGTGCGCATCGAGCGGGGCGCGTTCCTCGGCATCCGCTGCGTGATCCTCCAGGGCGTGACCGTGGGCGAGAACGCCTACGTCGGCGCCGGCGCCGTCGTCACCGAGGACGTTCCTGCCCGCACCCTCGTCGTCGGCAACCCCGCCCGCCCCGTCAGGGTCTACGACGAGGCGACCAAACAGTGGGTGAGCTGCTAGCTGGCGGCGGGCCCCGGCCCCTTCGCTTCGCTCCGGGGACCACCCGCCGCTGTGCAGCGGGGACCCCAACCCCGCTGCCGCTCACATGCTGGGCGTGTGCGTTTGGCGTTTCTAGCGCAGCGGCAGTTGGTACCAGGTGATGCGGGTGGCTTTGCCGCCGCCGGCGGTGAGCAGGAGGATGCGTTCGTAGGACGTGTCGCCGACGACGTAGGTCGCGATGAACGTGTACTGCGGGTAGGCCGGGTAGACATCGCCCCGGCTCTGGCGACCCTTGAGCGCCGGGTCGGCTTTGAGCGCGTCGACCAAGCGGGTGCGCGCCTCTTCGCCCCGTCCTTGCCACTCGTCGGCGGCCGACACGATGCGACACTGCGCCGTGGGATCGATGAGGTCGGTGAGTTCGTCCCACCGCGCGCTGCCCGCCGCGCCGAGGAACGCGTCGACGACGGTTTGGATCTCGCCCAACGCGAGGGGATCGCGCGCCGTCTTGGCCAAGGCACGGCCCCGACCGAGCGCGCCGCGGGCTCGCTGCGCGAACGACGGCTTGGCCAGCGTGACGGCGGCAGGTTGCGCAACCGGCGCACCGGCGGGCCGCGGCCCCGCCCGTTCGTAGCCCAATTCGTCGAGCAGCGGACCGGCGACGCCCTCGAATGCGGCGACGTCTTCGTCGCTGAACGCGTCGCGCCACTTGCCGGCCGCGACCGTCGGCATGTTGCGATCGACGTTGTACGGCACGTCGGCTTCGATGAGCGCGGCGCGCACGGTCGCCTCCGAGTCGTCGAGGTCGAGCCCTCGATACAGGAGCGGCACGTGCGTCGCCGGGTCGGCGAGCAGCTCTTCGTACCGAACCTCGTGGTAGTGGTCGAGGCGGGCACCGGCCGTCCGGGCCCGCCGCACCGAGAGGTCCCACTCCTCGGCCGCCTCGCGGATCGATTGCGGGCCCCAGCCCTGGCTCACCAGCGAGCGGGCGACATCGCGTCCATCGCGGATGATGTGCGCGACGCGCGCGTCGGGGTAGACGTCGCCGATCAGGTCGAGATGCTGGCTGTGCTCCGGCGTGCGTTCGGCCAGCTTCTCCTTGCCGCCGCCGAGTACCTCGGCGAACCCGAGGAACACCTGATCGCAGAAGTCGCGCGTCGCATCGAGGAACGCAGCGCGGTCCATGTAGATCTTGGCCAGCGTGTACGAACCCGCCGCCCCGTGTTGGAAGCGCTCGGCGAGCAAGGCGATACCGCGGGAGAACAGGTACGTTTCGGTGGTGACGCCGGCCACGGCCGGATGCGCCGTCACGATGCGCTGGAGCCAGTTCGTGCCGCTGCGGCGCGCGCCGACCAGGAAGATCATCCGGTCGCGAAGCGGGCTGTCGGCTCGACTCACGATCTACCCGACCCGCAGATCTCTGGCGACGTACTCGAACGACGCGGTGCCGGTGCGACACGTCACCCGCACAAGGTACGGACCCGGCGCAACGGTCGCGGGCACGGCGACCACGGCCTGCCATCCTCCGCCGGCGTCGACAACGCCGCTGCCATAGAACAGCGGCGCCCCCGCTGGCGCTGGGACGACGGCGAAGCCGATCTTGCCTGAGCGACAGCCCTGGCCGGTTGCCGTGGCCGTCCCGCCCGGGGCGACCCGCGTCGGCGTGATCGTCACGGTGCGCCGTATGGCGACGGGGGGTGTCCCGGCGCTGGCCTCGCGTGCGTTCCGCGTCGTGTGAACGAGGCCGGTGATCAAGGTGGTCAGGACCAGCGCCGCCGCACCGAGAACGAGGGCGCGCCCGAGCGCGACGTTGCGGTTGAACCAGTCGCCAGCGGCGCGCGCCCACGCGAACCCCGGCCGCCAGCCGTGCCGGATCGGTTGTTCGAGCACGTAGTACGAGACGGTGACGATGGCGAACGTGATGAGCAGCCGCACGGTCTGGATCTGCCAGTGGTTGAGCCCGAAGGTGTGCTGGCCTTCGCGGACCAGCCGATCGACGGGCAGGTGCCACAGGTACAGCCCGTAGGACACCTTCCCGATCCACACCAGCGGTCCGAGCGACAAGACGCGCGACGGGAGGCTGTCCGGCGCGGCGACGACGCCGAACACAATGAGCGCAGTGGCGAGCCCGACGAGCGTGATGCCCTCGGAGAACGCGCCGTTCGGCGCCGCCGCGTAACGGAAGCTCACGAACGCGAACACGAGGTAGCCGACGCCGCCGACGATGGCCGGCACCGCGAAGAGCCGCGCGGCGCGGGGAACCATGTCCCACGAGAAGACGAGCGCGAGGAAGCAGCCAATCAGGAGCGTGCCGCCCCGCGTGTCGGTGCCGAAGAAGATGCGGGGCGAGACCACCGGGACGTGGCTCATCTGGACGGTTCGCTCGAGGCACGACACGAGGTAGCCGCCGCCGGCGATGGCGACGACGGCCCAGCGCGGCACGCGGCTGCGGAGCAGCAACAACAGAACGAGCGGCCACACCATGTAGAACTGCTCTTCAATCGAGAGCGACCACGTGTGCGACAGCATGTTGTGGGTGAACCCGTAGGTCGTGACCGCCATCCAGTTGGCGACATACAGGATCGTGGCGATCACGTCGCGGTTGACACCACGGGTCTCGATGGTTCCCGGATCGAACTGGGCGTAGATCGCCACCGCCGTGAGCATGAGAAGCATGGCGGGGAGCAAGCGGCGCGCCCGCCGCGAGTAGAAGCGGGCGAGGCTGATGCCGCCGCGGCGATCGTGGTCGGCGACGAGCAGGGACGTGATGAGGAAACCGCTCAGCACGAAGAACACGTCGACGCCCAGATAGCCGCCGTACGACCGGGTGTACCCGGCGTGGAAGGCCATCACCGACAGGATCGCGATCGACCGCACGCCGTCGAGGCCCCGCCGGTAGCCGAGCTCGAACCTCGGGGCAGGCGTGGCCAGCGCTACCGACTCAGCCATCGGTCGACGCCCCTCGCGCCCGATCGGCGACCTGTACGACCGCCAGCGCAGCGAGGAGCACCACGAACGGCTCGATCGGCATGCGGTACCGCGTCGTGCCGACGGCGATCGCAGTGAGCAAGGTGAAGAACACCGGCGTCAGCCAGAACACCAACGGCGCGCGCCGGCGCGCCGCGGTGAAGATCCCGATCAACGCGGCCAGGCCGATGAGCCAGAACGAAATCATCGTCAGGTCGGACAGTCGGCGCCGAACGTCGATCGAGCGGTTGGC
>DASRJI010000070.1:0-15163 GCA_035649535.1 Acidimicrobiales bacterium
ACCCTCCGCGCTCGCTCGTTGTGAGGTCGGCCCACCACACGTCGGCCAGACCGACGTAGTCGACGTTGGAGTACACCGCCGACACGACGAGGTCTCCAGCAAGGATCGCCCAGTAGTCCCACCGTTTGTTGCGGCCGAAGCAGCCATCGAGGTTGGCCCGGTGCAGCGGCCGCCGCGACCAACCGCGCGCCGCCGCGTTCAACTGCGCGCCGTCGGGCGTGCACAGGTCGACCAGTTCGATCAGCTCCGGCTCGTGCGTCACGCGACGATCATCGCGTGGCAACCTCATAACGTCGACGGATCGCCACCCACGTGTACACCACAACGCTCATCGCGCCGAACAAGTTAGATGTGCGCATTCCCCGACTTTGACAAGGCGGAGCCGAGCACAGGGGACAGGGGACAGGGAGGCGGACTAGCTGACTCCGCTCACGTCGTCGCCTGTTTCGAGGTCACCGGCGACGACGCTGTCAATGCCGGCGCGTCCAAGAGAACGGAGCGGCGGAACCAAGAACTCGTCGATGACACGAGACAATTCTTCGTCGCCCATCTCTGAGCCAACGAAAGTCGCGCGAACGCGAGCAAGAATGGCCTCACGGAGGTCCACTTCCTGCTTCGCCTGCGCGACCTCAAGGTCTTTGAGTTCGACTTCCAACTCCTTCTCACGGAGCTCGTGGGCCTTGAGCTGATTGGCCTTCTTCTGACCGGTTCCCTCGTACCACTGCTTGCGCTTCTCCGGCAACGCCGCCGCAGCCTTCAGCACGCCACCGACAAGGGCCCACGGAATCAGGTCCTGCACCTGCTGGGCTAGCAGGAGAACGACGTCAGCCGGCGACGCGACGGAAAGCGATCGCAATACCGGAGGCTCGGCGTATACCGGTTGAGCTTGCTTCGCTCCGACGCGGTTCGACAACGCCCGGATGCCCTCGATCAGCTCGAAGAAGTGATAAATACGCCGGCTTGTGACGTCCAAAGTCTGATCACTCACTGGGCCGGTCAGCACGAAACGCGCCTCTGCATTCGCGAGCGGCTGACCGACCTCAAAACTCGCGATCGAGAGCAGGTGTGCGTACTCGATCTCAATCACGGCCGGGGTGCTCTTCGCGTCCGCATCAACTACTCGGCCGTCCTCGGTCCGCCCGATCTCGAGGTACCTCACCGTCACCATGTCACCCGGCTGCGGCTTCAGCTGTCTCAGACCCTCGACTACATCCGGGTCGTCAAACCGAAGGACGGCGCCGACTTCACCGACCTCAGTTGCGCGCCCGAAGGTCTCAAGGAGGCGGTTGGACTTCGCGAAGATCACACGGACGCCGACATCCATCGCGGTATATGCGTAGCGAGGGCTGGCTGACGCATTCTCGAAGGGGGTCGCCGCCCTCGCGACGTCAAATCGATTGATCGACACGTAGCGCTCGAATCCGGCCGCAAGAAGACTCCGGTAGTGCGCATACGTCCTCGGTGACACAGGACCGTAACCGGCGTCTTCCAAACCAGAGTTGACGGCGTCAAGCGAAATCTCACCCCCCGCAGATCGAAAGATGTCGAACCCAGCGCGGGTATCGCGGGGTGTTGCGTTGGCCATATCGCGGCTCCTCAGGGAGGGTCGAGACCGGCAACGGGCTCAACCGCACTCCAGCGACGCCTAGTTGTTGAACGACCATCGTGGCTCATCGCGAACTGAAAGGCAGCGGCGCAGTCGCGCGAGAGGTTGGGAGGGGCCTGCCAACCCCCCCCACGAGCGCTATCACTGCACCCACCGGCGACGCCAGCCCGCGGAGAGGCCTGATCGTCATTCCGTTCCGCAATGCTCAGCTCCAGCCGAGGTCGCACGCCCACGCACGACTTATGTGCGACTCGTCAGCGGGATTCGTCGCGCGCGGACCACAGGGCGGCTGCCCACGCGGCCGCGGCGATCCACAGCCAGCGTTCGTGGTGCGCGGCCTCGCCGACGCGTGGCAGCCACGGGTACTGGACTGACATCGCGCTGACGAACGCCATTGTCAGGATGCCGGCGAAGAACCCCGAGACTCCGGTGCCAACGTTCCCCGCGCGGCGGCCGGTGCCGGCGACGGCGAGTGCGACGCCTGCGGCGGTGAGTGCCTCAACCCCGAGCAAACCGACCGGCGCGCCGTCGAGGCGGTTGGTGGCGGCCGACAGCTCGATGATCACCAACCACGCGGCCACCACGGGCACCGCGGCGGCGAAGACGCGCGCCGCACGGCGGATGAACAACGGGCTCGGTGACGCCGCCAACAAAACCGCGGCGTCGTCGTCGACCGCGAACGCGAGGCCGGCGCCACCGACGACAACCGCGGCGACCCACGCGTAGCGGAGATCGTGGCCATGGCGGAGCAACGTCCACGCCGTCGGCACGACACAGAACACGGCGACGCCGATGACGGGACGCAGCGCGATCGCTCGGAACGTCCGCCGCCAAGCGACGACGGCCGGAGTGGTCAGCACCTCATGTCGCGAGACTCGACGCGCTCGGGTGCGCCGAGCGGCGCCAGGCCGGCGGCGACGACCAGCTCGTCGACGGTTGTCGTCGGCGCGATCCAACGGGCCCACTGCGATGCCAGCACCGACTGCACGGTCGACGCAGGGACGGCGAGCAACGCACGCGCCGCGGCCAGGTCGGTCGGCGACCACTGGAGCACCGGGTCCTCGCCCTCGCAGCCGCCGGGCCAGATCGAGCCCCGATCGGTGGCGTCCCACTTCTCGCCCTCGGGACCCGGGACCTCGTTCACCATCTTGTGCAGCGGCTTGCCCGTCAGCCCGCGCGACGCCAGCCACAGCACGATGACGCCCCGCGCTTGGCCGGCGACGATTTCGGGCCGCCCCATGAGCGTCGGCTCCGTCGGCAGCCCGACCGCGTACGCCGCCAGCCGCAGCCGCGCCGCGCTCTCGTTCTTCTGCGTGGCGAAGTACCGGATGCGTAACGCGTGGGCGGGCAACGTCGGGATGTGGTCCTCGACGACCTCTCGCACCTCGTCTTGGAGCTCGCGGTTCTGGTGATCGAACCGAGTGAGGAACACGACGTCGTCGAGAACGCCGGCAGGGACGGCAGCGGCAACCGGTCGTACCGCGTCGGCCGTGCGGTCGGCCAGCTCTCGGTACTCGGGATACGCGCACACCCGCACCTCGGGATGGGCGAGCTGGCACGTCTGATGGGCGACCGGGTCGAGGATGCGCCCGGCGATGGTGCGCACCTCCGATGTCGTCGCCGGCTGGACGATCAGGACGGCGGCGATCAGCCCGACGGCCGCGGCAGCCGCCGCCACGACATGACCGCGGCGCGTCCCGAGCAGACCGAGCGCGCCGACGATGACCGCCAGCGCGAGCAACCACAACGCACGCGACCACACGGGCCGCGTGAAGAAGATCGTGTCCATCCCCACCGATGAGGCGAAGGTCGCCAGATACCGATTCGGCGACCAACCCGGAAGGCCGATCGACTGAATACGCGCGTCGACAAACAGCACGGCCCCCACCGCGGCGAACGGAACGAGGACGAACCGCGCCCACCGGCCGAGGGTCACGCCCAGCACGACCGCGCCGGCGCCGATCGCCGCGCTCGAAATGAAGGCGGCCAGCGCCTCGCCGTCGATCGGACCGTAGGAGCGGGCGTTGCCGGCGCGGATCGTCAACACGAACAGCCCGAGCCCGACGACGCACGTAGCCGCCCCGACCCACGCGGTCGTCAGGTGGCCAAGTGTGCGGGCGTTGGCATCGGCCGGGCAGGCGTCGAACAGCTCGTCGCAATGGTCACGGTGGCTGCGCGTCCGGTTGCGGTGCGCAGCGACGATCGCCATGCCGGCGAACGGGTGGCAGAACATCGTGGCCAGCCCGAAGAACTCCCACCAGCTGCGGTTGATGTCGTCGACGAAGAGCAGGCCGAACATGACGAGCAGTACCAGCCAGAAGCCGACGCCCGCCGCGTACCAGGGACTGGCGACCAGCTCCTTGGCCTCGACCCGCGCCAGGCTCCACGCCACCGAGCGACCGCCGGCGCGAGGCGTCGACGCCGGCCGCAGCGGGATCTCGGCCAGCGGCCTCGCGACGGCGCCGCCACCGGACCAGCCGAGCTCGATGGTGCGGACCGGCCGGCTGCGCAACAGCAGTACGGCGGCCAGCCCGACGACGAGGATGATCGGCAAGGGAAGCGGCATGCCGCCGCTACCGCCGCCGAGGACGACAGTGAACAGCAGTCCCATCCCGACGATGACCGTCAGCGACCAGCCCGCCCGGCGCATCTACGCGACCTCGGCGTGCACCGCGGCGCCGGCGAGGAGCAGGTAGCCGTCCTCGACGGTGGGCGTGGCCTTCTTGGCTCGCTCGGGCGGGTCGCCGATGTGGCGCACCTTGCCGTCGGGCGTCACCCACGCGAGTTGGGCGCGCGAGTCGCGGTCATTCGCCAACCACACGCGGCCCGCGGCGATGGCGGCCAGCTCGGCCGGCGTCCCCGCGAATCGCACCTGGCCCTCGAGCAGCACGATCACGCGTTGGCAGAGCGCGGCGACGTCGTCGGTCTGGTGCGTCGACAACACAACGGTCGCGCCGGCCGCGTGGGCGCCGAGCAGCTCGCGGAACCGCAGCCGTTGCTCGGGATCGAGACCGGCGGTGGGCTCGTCGAGCAGCAGCAGATCGGGCGCGCCCAGCAACGACTGCGCGATGGCGACGCGCCGGCGCATGCCGCCCGACAGTTTGCGGATGCGCTTGTGCATCACCGCATCGAGGCCGACGAGCGACAGCACGCGCCGCACCTCGTCGTGCCGCGCGGCGCGGTCGGTCCACTCCTTGAGGATGGCGATGTAGTCGACGAAGTCGAACGCGCTGAAGTGCTGGTGGTAGCCAGGCTCCTGCGGGAGATACCCGAGGCGGCGGCGGATCTCGAGGCGGCCCTCGGCCGTGCGCGGGTCGGCGCCGAGCACGCGCACCTCGCCGGCGTCGGGCGCCATCACCGTCGCCGCGATGCGCAGCAAGGTGGTCTTGCCCGCGCCGTTGGGACCGAGGAGGCCGGTGACGCCGGGGCCGATGTCGAGGTCGATGCCGGCGAGAGCGACGGTCGCGCCAAAGCGCTTGGCCAGACCCGTGAGATGAATCGTGTCGGTCATGGGCGTCTCCCGATCGTTGCGAAGGTGGGGCGGCGGACGACGAGCACGGCGACGGCGGCGACCGCCAGCGCGGCGCACGCCACTTGGCCCGCCGGCGCAAGGGGCGCCAACTCGGTCACCGACTCGTGGCCCCGCACTTCGAGGGCGGCGCCCCACAACGCACCGAGCCACCCGATGCCGAGGGCGACGGCCGCGGTCTCGACCCGCACCCACGTGGCTAGGGCCAGCGCGCCGAGACTGAGTCCGAGCGCGGGCAACACCCACGCGGCGTCGGCCAGCGCGAGATGCGGCAACGCCAGCGATCCGGCGACGAGCAGGACGAAGGACGCGCTCACCACCGCGACGGCGCGCCGCATGACGAGGCCGGCGCCGGCGATCGGCGCGACCAGCGCGGTCTCCCCGGCCGGTTCGGCGCCCGCGGCGAAGGCGATGGCGACCGCCCCGACCGGGATCAGTGGGGCGAAGACGAGGAAGGCGCCGTTGGTGTCGGTCCCCCGCGAGCCAACGACGGTCGCGACGACCACCACGGCGAGCGCGGCGAGCCACGCGACCTGCAGCGCGCGCGTCGCGCCGACGAGCCGGGCGTAGTTGTCGGACACACCGAGGCGGCGCAGCAGTCGCTCGACGGGTGACGGCGCGGGCTGGTCGATGCGATCGGCCACCGCGTCCCACGAGTCGCCGAGCGCGCGGGTGTCAGCCGCGCCGGCCACCGCGGCCCGGCACTCGTCGCACGCGAGCAGGTGCAGTTCGAGCGAGGCGGCGACGGTGTCGTCGAGCTGCTCGGGCCGGGTCGCGAAGTCGGCCAATGCGTCGGGGGTCGCATGCCAGGTACTCATGTCAGTGCTCCTCGGAGCTGTTGCTTGGCCCGCATCGTGCGCGTCTTGACG
Organism: Acidimicrobiales bacterium; assembly: GCA_035649535.1. Classification (GTDB taxonomy): domain Bacteria; phylum Actinomycetota; class Acidimicrobiia; order Acidimicrobiales; family JACDEA01; genus JACDEA01. The sequence goes on from DASRJI010000070.1 coordinate 6,005, forward strand.
GTGCCGGCAGGGATGTTCAGGAAGCGGGCGGCCTCGCGGGTGGTGAGGCCGTCGATGACGGTGGCTTGGATGACGGCGCGCAGCTCGGGCGACAGCTGGGCCAGCGCCCCGGCCAGGTCGCCGTGCTCGACGCGGAGCAGGACGTGCTCCTCGGCGGCGACGACGGTCTCGGTGTTGCGGGCCGTCGGCGTGCCGACCGGCGCCCAGTTGTGGCGCTTGCGGAGGACGCCGATGAGGCGGCGGATAGCGATGCCCCAGACCCACGCGGCGGGCTCGCCCTTGCCATTCCACTTGCGGGCGCTCTTCCATACCGCGACGAAGGTGTCCTGGACCGCCTCGGCCACGACATCGGTGTCGCCGCAGCGCCTGCGTAGGCGTGAGGCGACCCATGGGGCGTGGCGGTCGTGGAAGTCGCGAAGCGCCCCGCGGTCGCCGCCGGCGACTGCGGCCAGCAACTCAGCGTCGGTCCGCACGGCCACCATCGTGACGCTTGTCGCGCCCCGCACCACTATTGGTTCGGTGAACCGATTGCGTTCCCGGCCGCGACAGGCAGACTGATGGCAAATCGAGAGGGCGTGCACATGCGACGGTTCGGACTGTTGGCGGTAGCGGCATTGATGGTGGTCACCGCGGCGTGCGGTGACGACGGCGACGACAAGGCGGCGACCACAACGACTGCGGCGGGGCCGTCGGTCTCCATCGTGAGCCCGGCGAGCGGCACCACCGTTAAGGGCAACGTCGTTGTGCTGGACCTCGACGCAACCGGCATCCAGATCATCAAGGCCAACGGCGACACCACCGGCGCCACCGGTCACTTCCACGTGTTCGTCGACAAGGCGCCGGTCGGCGCGGGCGAGACGATCGAGAAGGCGGCCGGGATCATTCACTCGACCGAGGACCCGCTGCGCGTCACCGGGCTGCACGCCGGCAAGCACACGCTCACCGTTGTATTGGGTGACGGCGCGCACAAGCGCATCGGCACCGCGCAGGACTCCGTCGACGTCACCGTCGAGGGCGCGACCGCCGACGCCACCGCGCCGGCCACGATCAAGCCGGGCGAGTCACTCTCGATCGACGTCGCCGTCGAAGGCGTCACGTTGGTAAAGGCCGACGGCGACACCTCCGGCAAGACCGGTCACCTGCATGCGTTCATCGACAAGGAGCCGACGGCGGGCATGGCGATCCCGGTTGGCGATCCCGCGATCATCCACTCGGCCACCTCGCCGATCGTCGTCCCCGGCCTCACCGCCGGCGAGCACACGATCTGGGTCGTCGTCGGCAACGGCAACCACGTCGCCTTCACTCCCCTGGTCGCCGACCGCATCACCGTCACGGTCGCGTAGCTGCAACACCCCGTCGGTACCCTCGCCGCGCATGAGGTTGATCCGACCTGAGTTCGACGAACCGGAGCTGCTGGCGTGGTGGGAACCGCTCATCACGCTGGCCCGCCACGCCCGGCTGGCCCAGCCGCCGTACGCGGTGCACCTGGAGGATTTCACCTTCCGGGGGCGGGTGAAACGCAGCGGGCGGCCGTGGCACAACGACGACGGCGATGACTACGCCTACAACCGCGATGAGTTTGCGGGGACACCACCGCGACGTCCTGCACGGCCATTCCGGCCGCGGTCACACGTCCACCTGCGACTCCTGTGAGGGGTGCGGTGTATCGTTGGTGTATGGCACGCACCAATATCGACATCGACGACGACGCGTGCGCACAGGTCATGGCCCGGTTTGGGTTGGCGACCAAGCGCGAAGCGGTCAATTTCGCGCTGCGCCACCTGGCGCTCGCACCAATGTCGGTGAAGGAAGCCCGTGCCATGCGAGGCACCGGTTGGGAGGGCGATCTCGATGAGGTGCGCGCCAGCCGTGTCGTCCACCGGTGATTCTCGTCGACACCTCCGCGTGGGTGGAGTTCTTGCGTGACACCGGGTCCCCCGTCTGCCGTCGGGTCGACCGTCTCATCTCTGGCGACCTTGCCATCACGGATCCAGTGCGGATGGAGGTAATGGCTGGCGCACGCGACGAAGCGCACGAGGCGGATCTCCGTCGACTGCTGCTGCGGGCGTCGTCGCTGCCGGTAACCGCAGGCGACTACGACGACGCTGCCGCGCTGTACCGGGCATGCCGTCGCGGCGGTGACACGCCCCGACGGTTGATCGACTGCCTCATCGCCGCGGTAGCGATCCGCGCCGATGTCCCCGTCCTCCACGCCGACGCCGACTTCGACACCATGGCGCGACACACTCCCCTCGTTGTGGCGTAGCCACCTCAGGGCTTGCGGAGATCGTCCAACTTGCGGCGGTCGCGCTTGGTCGGGCGGCCGCTGCCGGCGAGGCGCGGAAACAGACGCGGTAGGTGGTCACGCTCGGGCGGTGGCGGGCTGTGGTCGACGTAGCACCCGACCGCGACCGCCGCGCCGACCCGTTTCGCTATGAGCGTGACGACCTCGACGTCACGCGCCCAGTCGCGAATCCGCGCTTCGACGCGCGCACCGACGTGGACCGGGGTCGCCGGCTTCGCGGGTGCCCCGTTGACCTTCACGTGGCCGCCGCGGCACGCGTCCTGGGCGGCGGACCGCGTCTTGTAGAGCCGGATCGCCCACAACCACTGGTCGACCCGGACCGACTCCATTACCGCTGCGTGCCGACCAGGAGGTCTTTGAACGCGGCGTCCTTGTCGGGGCGGGGCTCGGGCGGGAGGCCGAGGACGCGCTCGCCGATGATGTTGCGCTGGATCTCGTCGGTGCCGCCCGCGATCGAGATGGCGGGTGAGAACAGCGTGATCCACTGCGCCATGCCGTTCAGCGGCGCGTTGCTGCCGGCGAGCATCCCCGACGCGCCCTCGAGGCCGAGCATGAAGTCGCGCATCAGCCGCATGAGGTTCGAGATCATCAGCTTGCCGGTCGACATCTCGGGGCCGGGCGCGTCGCCCCGCTCGGCCGCCGCCTTGGACCGCAAGCCGGTGTAGCGGCTGATCTCCATCAGCGTGTAAAGCCGGGCCAGGTCCTGGCGGACGAGCGCGTCGCCCTGCTTGCCGAACATCATCGGGATGAGCTTGAACATGTCGGCGCCCATCGCCCCCATGCCGCCCATCGCCCCGCCGCCGGCGTTGACGAGGTCGCCGACGCGCTGGGTGAGGTCGGGTGTGGCCGGGCCGCCCTCGCCGCCGATGCTGATCCCGAGCATGGCGCCGCCGCCGGCCATGTTCGACATGCCGCCGGCGCCCAGGCTCTTGCGTTCGAACGACAGCGTCGTGACGGCGACGCTCCAGCCGTGGTTGACCTCACCGATCACGTTCTCGTGCGGCACGCGGGCGTCGCTGAAGAACACCTCGTTGAACGTCGCCCCGCCGGTCATCTCCTTGAGCGGCCGTACCTCGACGCCGGGCTGCTCCATGTCGATCATGAAGTAAGTGATGCCCTCGTGCTTCGGGACGTCGGGGTTGGTGCGGGCGATCAGCATCCCCCACTTCGAGTACTGCGCTCCCGACGTCCACACCTTCTGGCCGTTGACGATCCACTCGTCGCCGTCGCGCACCGCCTTGGTCTGGAGTGAGGCGAGGTCCGAGCCGCTGCCCGGCTCGCTGAAGAGCTGGCACCAGATGTGCTTGCCGGTCACCAGGTCGGGCAGGAAGCGCTGGATCTGCTCGGGCGTGCCGTGCTCGGCGACCGTCGGCCCGCCCATCATCGGCCCGATCCCGCTCGGCGGCCCGTGGGCACCGGCCTCGGCGCGGATCTCGTTGACGGCGCGGGCGTCGTCGGAACTCAGCCCCTTGCCGAACGCGTCGGCCGGCCAGGTCGGGAACCCGTACCCGCTCCGACCCAGTCGATCCCACCACTCGCCGAGGGTGATCTCAGGGTCCCAGTTGGCGTCGAACCACGCCTTGGCGTCAGTCGCGATGTCGGACATGCCCGCACGATAGGCGGACCGTCGCCGCCCTACGGTGGGCGGCGTGACGAGCGACCGGTTCACGTCATTGGTTGGGTGCCGGCGACCCCTGCTACAGGCGGGGATGGGCGGCGTGGCCACGGCGGAACTGGCGACTGCGGTCGCCGGTGCGGGTGCGTTGGGAATGCTCGGGATGCCGATGGCGCCGCCCGAGGTGATCGGTGCGGTTCTCGACGCGATGACGGTGCCGCCGGGCGGCGCGGTCGGGGTCAACTTCTTGATGCCGTTCGTGAATCCGGCATCGGTCGAGGCCGCCGCCGGCAAAGCGCGGGTGATCGAGTTCTTCTACGCCGAACCGGTGCCCGCGCTCGTCGAGATCGCTCACGCAGGTGGATCGCTCGCCGCGTGGCAGGTCGGATCGGCGGACGAAGCGCGCGCCGCGGCCGACGCCGGCTGCGACATCGTGATCGCCCAGGGCGTCGAAGCCGGCGGTCACGTGCGCGGCAGGATCGGCCTGCTGCCGTTGCTCGACGCGGTCCTCGACGCAGTCGACATCCCCGTCGTCGCGGCCGGCGGCATCGGCTCGGCGCGAGCGGCGCGCGCCGTCATGGCGGCGGGCGCCGACGCGGTACGGGTCGGAACGCGCTTCCTCGCCGCGGCCGAGGCAGACGTGCACCCCGAGTACCTCGCGCGCCTCATCGACGCGGAGGCCGACGACACCGTCCTCACCACGGCGTTCTCGGTGATGTGGCCCGACGCGCCGCACCGCGTGCTGCGGTCGGCGGTCGCCGCCGCCGAGGCCCTGCCTGGCGACGTCGCCGGCGAAATGGAGATGGGCTCCGACCGCGTGCCGCTGCCGAAGTTCGCTGTCCCCTGCCCCGGCCGCACGACCACGGGAACGATCGCGGCGATGGCGCTCTACGCCGGCGAGTCGGTGGGCTCGGTCCGACGAGTGCAGCCCGCGGCCGACATCGTCGACGAACTGCTCGCCGGCATCGACGGATAGGAGTCGCGCCGCGGCGCCATCCCGACGCGTACCGTGGCGTGCAGATGGAGATTCCCGAGACGCGCTACGCCGATAGCGAGGGCGTGAGCATCGCCTACCAGGTGTTCGGCGACGGGCCGCTCGACCTGCTCGTTGCGCCGGGATTCATCTCGCACCTCGACATGTTCTGGAGCTTCCCGTCGTCGATCCCCTTCTATGAACCGCTGGCGTCCTTCGCCCGGGTGATCCTCTTCGACAAGCGCGGCACCGGCTTGTCGGATCCGACGACGTCGGTTCCCACGCTCGACGAACGCATCGCCGACATGCGCGTGGTGCTGGACGCGGTCGGGTCGGAGAAGACCGCGATCATGGGCGTCTCCGAGGGCGGGCCAATGGCGTTGATGTTCGCGGCGACGTGGCCGGAGCGGGTCGTCGCCCTCGTCCTGTACGGCTCGGCGGCGCGAATTAGTCCCGACGAGGGGCGCGTCGCTTTCGAGATGGTCGCGGCACTGGCGGAGAACTGGGGGCGGGGTGACTCGGCCGAGGTGTTCTCACCGTCGGTGCACGCCAACCCGGTGTTGCGGCGGCTTGTCGCCGTGTATGAGAGGGCCTCGGCCAGCCCGTCGATGGTCCGTGCGCTGATCGCCGGTTGTATGGCGAGCGATGTGCGGTCGATCCTCCCGTCCATCCACGTACCCACCCTTGTCATCCATCGCGAGGGCGATCGCGCCCTCCCGGTGAGTTCGGGCCGCGAGCTCGCTGCGGCGATCCCCGGCGCCAAGCTCGTCGTCCTCCCCGGCAGCGACCACACTCCGTGGACCGGCGACTACGCCGCCATCACTTCGGCCATGACCCAGTTCCTCACGGGCCGAGTGGCGCCCCGCCGCTCAGACCGGGTGCTCACCACGTTGCTGTTCACCGACATCGTCGGCTCCACCGAGCGGGCGGCGGCGATGAACGACGCGGCGTGGCGCGAGGTGCTCGAGGCCCACAACCACGCGGTCCGCGACGCGCTCAACGAGTACCGCGGCAACGAAGTGAACACGACCGGCGACGGTTTCCTCGCCACCTTCGACGGTCCGGCGCGCGCCATCGAATGCGCCGGCGCGATCCGTGAGGCGGTGAGGTCGCTCGGCGTCGAGATCCGCGCCGGCGTCCACACGGGCGAGGTCGAGTTGTTGGGCGACGACGTGGCCGGGATGGCGGTGAACCTCGCGGCGCGCGTATGTGCAGCGGGTGCGTCCGGCGAGATCACCGTCACCAGCACCGTCAAGGATCTCGTGATGGGCGCCGGGATTGACTTCATCGATCGCGGCGCGCACGAACTCAAGGGTGTCCCGGGCCAATGGCAGCTGTACGCAGTCGCCGCCGGTGGCCAGGTGCCAGTGGTGGACGATGCCGCGTCGACCGAGCACCTCACGCGACTGGATCGCACGATGATCCGGATCGCCAGGCGGGCGCCGGCCGCGTCGCGCTTTGTCGCCCGCGCCGCCGGCGCGCCGAAGTAGCCCGACCGTCTCAGGTCGGGCGACTGTCGCCACTGTCGCGACGGCGGCAGCGAATGCGATGAAGCCGACACCCTTGTTGCGGTGGCGAAGCACGTCCATGGTTCTCCTTGTCCGGCGGAGGGTTTGTCGCGTCCGCACGGATGTAGGAGCGCTCTGCTGCTCTCGACCTTGCAGAAACGTCGACGACCGGCAGACTTGAACCGATGAGTCCACGCTCGGGCGATCGTCCTACCCGTATGAACTTCCGGACCGAACTCCTCAAGGCCGGCGGGACCGCCACCGGCTTCGAAGTGCCGCCGGACGTTGTCGCGCTGGGCTCGACCAAGCGGCCACCGGTGCTCGTGACGCTCAACGGGCGCTACACGTACCGCAACACGGTCGCCGTCATGGGCGGCACGTTCATGATCGGCGTGGCCGCCGAGCACCGGGCCGGGGCAGGCGTCGCCGGTGGCGACACCATCGACGTCGAGCTCAAGCTCGACACCGAGCCGCGGGTCGTCGAGGTGCCAGCCGACCTGGCCCAGGCGCCGAGTTACACGGCTGAACGACGACGTGTCGGTGTCAAAGCAACGGAAAGCGCAACCTGACACCGACACGTGGCTTGGGCGTTTTGTGAGTGAGTGCTCACTCATATACCCTGGGCGGTCTTGCCTGCTGCCTCCACGACCGCTGCGCCGCCCCGCCGGGCGGCGGCCATGCCGCCCGATGAGCGGCGCTCGGCCATCGTCGCCGCCACCCTGCCGCTGCTGATCGCGCACGGCGAAATGGTGACGACGCGCCAGATCGCCGACGCGGCCGGCATCGCCGAGGGGACGATCTTCCGCGTCTTCGCCGACAAGGACGAGGTCATCGCCGCCGTCGTCGACGCCGCCCTCGACACCGGGCCCCTCGAGGAGCACCTGCGGACGATCGACCCGTCGCTCAGCTTCGAGGACTCGCTGCTCGCCGCGGTCGAGATCCTCCAACAACGCGTGGTCGACATCTGGCGGCTGGTGTCCAGCATCGGCCCCCGCTTTCACGACCAGACGCGCCGGCCGGTCATCGAAGTCGGCGCGCTCGTCGACCTCATGACCGCCAAGCGCAGCAAGCTCAGCGTCGAGCCGCTCGCCGCCGCTCGTCACCTCCGCGCCGTCACGCTGTCGGCGACGCACCCGATGATGGCGGGCGAGCCGATGGCCGCCGCCGAGATCGTCGAGCTGTTCCTGCACGGCGTCGCCAAGAGGAAGCGGTAGCCGCCGATGCTCATCAAGCTCCTCCGCAAACAGCTCAGGCCCTACCGCAGGCTGATCGTGAGCGTCGTCCTGCTCCAGACGGTGCAGACGTTCGCGGCGCTGACGCTCCCTCACATCAACGCCCGCATCATCGACCACGGCGTGTTCACCGGCGACGTCGGCTACATCAAGCGCATGGGCGCGGTGATGCTCGGCTTCTCCCTGATCCAGATCGGGTTCTCCGTGGTCGCCGTCTATTACGGCGCCAAGATCGCCATGGGCTTCGGACGCGACGTACGCGGCGCGCTCTTCCACAAGGTCACCGACTTCTCGACCCGCGAGGTCGGCGCGTTCGGCGCGCCGTCGCTGATCACCCGCATCACCAACGACGTCCAGCAGGTGCAGTTGCTCGTCGTGATGACGGCGACGATGGCGATTGGTGCGCCGATCACCGTCATCGTCGGCGTGATCATGGCGGTACGCGAGGACGTCGGGCTGTCGCGGATCCTCCTGGTGAGCATGCCGGTCGCCGCCATCCTGCTCGGGTCGATCGTCTCGCAGATGATCCCGGCGTTCCGGCTCATGCAGGAGCGCATCGACCAGATCAACCGCGTGCTGCGCGAGCAGATCACCGGTATCCGCGTCGTTCGCGCCTTCGTGCGCGAACCGCAAGAGGCCCGCCGCTTCAAGGCGGCCAACGACGACCTCACCGCGGTGTCGCTCCGCAGCGGCCGTCTGATGGCGGCCATGTTCCCGACGTCGCAGTTCATCATCAACCTGTCGAGCGTCGCCGTGCTGTGGATCGGCGCGTCACGCATCGCGGCGGCCGACATCAACGTCGGCGCGCTGGTCGCCTACCTCAGCTACCTCGTGCAGATCCTCATGTCCGTGATGATGGCGACGTTCGTCATCTCGATGATCCCGCGCGCCGCGGTGTCGGCGGCACGCGTGCAGGAGGTCCTCGACACCGACTCGAGCGTCGTGCCGCCGGAATCCCCCGTCGACCACGTCGTGACCCACGGTGCGCTCGAGTTCCGTGACGTCGGCTTCCACTATCCGGGCGCCGAGCACGCCGTCCTCAGTGACATCTCCTTTGCCACCGCGGCCGGGCAGACGACCGCGATCATCGGCAGCACCGGCGCGGGCAAGACCACGCTCGTCAACCTCATCCCCCGCTTGTTCGATGCCACGTCGGGATCGGTGCTGGTCGACGGCGTCGACGTGCGCGAGCTCGAACCCGACCTGCTGTGGAGCAGCATCGGGTATGTCCCGCAGAAGCCGTACCTCTTCACGGGCACCGTCGCCAGCAACCTGCAGTACGGCAAGCCCGACGCCACCGAGGCCGACATGTGGGAGGCCCTCGAAGTCGCCCAGGCCGCCGATTTCGTGCGGGCGATGGCCGGCGGGCTCGAAGCTCGCATCGAGCAGGGCGGCACCAACGTGTCCGGCGGCCAGCGCCAACGGCTAGCGATCGCCCGGGCCCTCATCCGCCGGCCCGAGGTCTACGTGTTCGACGACTCGTTCTCGGCGCTCGACCTGTCGACTGATGCACGACTGCGCGCCGC
>DASRJI010000071.1:0-13864 GCA_035649535.1 Acidimicrobiales bacterium
AGGCAGCGCGAACGCCGCCAATCATCCGACTACATCATGTCCATTCCGCCCATGCCCGGGGGAGGACCGCCGCCGCCTTCCTTCTTCTCCTTGATCTCGGAGACCATCGCCTCGGTGGTGATCATCAGGCCGGAGATCGACGCCGCGTTGAGCAGCGCGGTCTTGGTGACCTTGGCCGGATCGATGACGCCGGCCTTGACCAGGTCCTCCATGTTGCCGGTGGCCGCGTTCATGCCGATCGAACCGGTCTCGTGCTCGACCTGCTGCACGACGACCGAGCCTTCGAGCCCGGCATTGTTGGCGATCCAACGAAGGGGCTCGTCGAGCGCCTTGGAGACGATCATCGCGCCGGTGGCTTCGTCGCCGGTGAGTTTCTTGACGACCTTGTCGACCGCGGCACGGCTGCGGACGAGCGCAGTACCGCCGCCGGGAACCACGCCTTCCTCGATGGCGGCGCGAGTCGCGGAGAGCGCATCTTCGATGCGGTGCTTCTTCTCCTTGAGCTCGACCTCGGTGGCGGCACCAACCTTGACCACCGCGACACCGCCGGAGAGCTTGGCCAGCCGCTCCTGCAACTTCTCGCGGTCCCAGTCGGAGTCGGTGTCCTCGACCTCACGCTTGATCTGAGCGATGCGACCGTCGACGTCGGCCTTCTTGCCGGCGCCTTCGATGATCGTGGTCGTGTCCTTCTCGACGACGATCTTCCGAGCGCGACCGAGCAGGTCGAGCGTGGCGTTCTCCAGCTTGAGGCCGACTTCCTCGGAGATCACCTGTCCGCCCGTGAGGGTGGCGATGTCCTGAAGCATGGCCTTGCGGCGATCGCCGAAGCCGGGCGCCTTGACCGCGACGGAGGTGAACGTGCCGCGGATCTTGTTGACCACCATGACGGCGAGCGCTTCGCCTTCGACGTCCTCGGAGATCACCAGCAACGGCTTGCCCGACTGGATGACCTTCTCGAGCACGGGGATGAGGTCGTGCGCGGCACCGATCTTCTGGTTGGCGATGAGGATGTACGGATCCTCGAGAACCGCTTCCTGACGCTCAGGGTCGGTGACGAAGTAGGGCGAGAGATAGCCCTTGTCGAACTGCATGCCCTCGGTGAACTCGAGCTCCATGCCGAAGGTGTTCGACTCCTCGACGGTGACCACGCCGTCCTTGCCCACCTTGTCGATCGCGTCGGCGATGACGTCGCCGATCGTCTGGTCGGCGGCCGAGTTGGCGGCGACCTGGGCGATCTCGTTCTTGTCCTCGACGTCCTTGGCCTGATCCTTGATGGCCTTGACGGCGGCGGCGACGGCCTGCTCCATGCCCTTCTTGAGCGCGGAGGGGCTGGCGCCGGCGGCCACGTTGCGGAGGCCTTCCCGGACGAGCGCCTGGGCGAGCACGGTGGCGGTGGTGGTGCCGTCGCCGGCTACGTCGTTGGTCTTGGTGGCGACTTCCTTGACGAGCTGGGCGCCCATGTTCTCGAACGCGTCCTCCAGCTCGACCTCGCGAGCGATGGTGACGCCGTCGTTCGTGATGGTGGGTGCGCCGAACTTCTTCTCGAGGACGACGTTGCGACCCTTCGGGCCCAACGTGACCTTGACGGCGTCGGCCAGCTTGTTGACGCCTGCCTCCAGCCCCCGACGAGCGGCGTCGTCGAACTTGAGCTGCTTGGCCATTACTTCTTGGCCTTGCCGGCCTTGGCGCTGCCGCCGACCTTGGCCAGGACGTCACGGCTCGTGAGGATCAGCAGGTCCTCGCCGTCGCTCGTGATCTCGGTGCCGCCGTACTTCGAGTACACGACGGTGTCGCCGACGGCGACGTCGAGCGGGATCAGCTCGCCCGTCTGCTCGGAGCGACGGCCCGGGCCGGCGGCCAGAACCTCACCCTGCTGGGGCTTCTCTTTGGCAGTGTCGGGAATGACCAGGCCCGATGCCGTGGTCTCCTCGGCGTCGCTGGGCCGGACGACAATGCGGTCCTCAAGCGGCTGCAGATTCATATTGGGGCGCCTCCTACGGCGATTAGCACTCAGACCTTGCGAGTGCTAATCGTAGCGAGGCCCCTGCGAGTCGGCAACCGGGAGCCCAACGGCCGGTAGGTCAGTCGGTCCAGCCCAGGACGTCGATCACGAGATCGGTCGTGCCGTTGCTGTTGTAGATCGTCACGGTGCCATCGGGCGCGAGCGGGGCAAGGACAAGGTTGGCGCGGTCCTCACCGCCGGCCCAGTTGAGGTCGGACGTCGGCGGCTGACTCCGCGACGAGTAGGCGACCAGCCAGCTGTAGGCACTCGTGTTGGTGACGGTGAGGTTCAGCAGCACCGCCTGCGGCCTCTCCGTTGCGGACTGCATCGAGGGGACGCCAGCTCGGCCGGCCACAGGAATGCTGACGCGGCTACCGGAGCCGAGCGCCGAACCATCGAGCCGTGAGTCGAGCAGTCGGGCCGGCGCGACAGCGTGCAGTGCGCCGACCGAACGCGCCGCGGTGCCGACCCAGCCGACTTGGTCGACGACGACGTGGAGGCGGCTGAAGCCGCCGCGGTGGATGACAACGCGCCCGTCGGTGCCGACCGGGACCATCACGCGGTTCGAGATGGTCTCACCGGCGTTGAAGTTGACGTTCGACGTGGGCGGAAGCGTCTGGCCGCCCTGATACGCGGTCAGGTATCCCGACCCGGCCGGTTCGGTCGCCGTGAGTTGGAGGATGACGCCGCTGCGCTCGGTGTTGGCTGGCATCGGCGCCACGTTGACGATCAGGTCGTCGGTGCCGGCCGCCCCGGCCGTCCGCGTGTCGATCAGTCGCACGGGATCGGTTGCGATCGTGCCCTGGAACACGTTGCGGCTGTAATAGCCCACGGCGTCGACGATCACGTCAGCGCTGCCGCCGGATCCGTTGAGGACTTCGATGTGCCCGGCCGCATCCACGGGTACGACCGCGAGGTTGGCCCGGTTCACACCGGCGCCGAAATTGACGGTGGACGTCGTGAGGCTCGCCGCGGTACCCGCCTTGGCGGCGCGGAACCAGCCACCGGCGGCCGGATCGACCGCGGTCACATTGACCGCCACCGCGCTCACGCCGGCCGGCGAAATGCCGAGGGCGGTGGTCACCGCCACGTCGAGCTTGGCGCCACCTGCGAGGCGCATGCCGTTGGTGCGGGTGTCCACGACGCGCGTCGGCGTAACCAACTGGAGGCCGTCGCCCAACGTCGATCCCTCGGCCGGCGACCACGGCACGAGAAAGATGTGGGAGTCGAGATTGTCGGCCCGGTCGGCCGCGGTGGCCTCGTCGAACGCGAAGTAGTACGTCTGCCCGGCGAGGGCGTTGAAGTCAACGGCATGACCAGTCACCGTGCTGTCGAAGTAGCACGACGATGGCGTGCCGACCGCTTGCAGCGCGGCGAGTGCCCCGCCTACGAAGACGCCGACGCGCGGCGCGCCCGTGACGTCCGGCAGGCACCCGTCGAGCTTCATGCGATGGGTCGCCGGCGCGGTCCAGCGGAACCACACGGAGTGCTGCATGGGGCCATCCGACAGAGACGGCTCGCCCGGCTCCACGCCGGCCCCGAGTGTGGGTGCGTCGGGCGGATTGGTGAGTACGAGGTCGGACCTCAAGTCCCGTGCCTGGGCGAACAGGTCATTGGCGGGCGCAGGCACACCGACAGGGGTGGCATCGGGCGCGGCGATTGTCCTCCCGGCCGCGAGCAGGGACGCGACGACGACTAGGACAGCCGCGGCACAAGCCGCGATTCGGGGCACCCGCGTCTATCGGAACGGGACGATCGGACGCCCATGGCTCAGCGTCCCCATCGCGCCCTACTGCATTTGCAGTAGGTGGTCTACGTGACGCTGAGTTTCAGGTTGGGATCGGCGCCCGTATCGAGGGCCCAGGCGCCGTCGGACTGGAGACGCCGCCAGCCCGCCGCCGCGATCATCGCCGCGTTGTCGGTACACATCGCCCGGCTCGGGACAAAAGCCCGCCGGCCGTCTTCCTTGCACGCCAGGACGATCTCGTCGCGGAGCAACGAGTTGGCCGCCACGCCGCCGGCCAGGCAGATGCCGTGCGCACCAATCTCGTCGGCGGCTCGCCGGGCCTTGGTGACGAGCACGTCCACGACCGCGGCCTGGAACGACGCGGCCACGTCGGCGGTCGCCACGTCGGGGTGGGCCCGCACGTAACGAACGACCGATGTCTTGATCCCGCTGAACGAGAAGTCATAGCCGTCGTCGAGCATCGAACGGGGGAACGCGATCGCGGTTGGGTCGCCCTCGACCGACAGCTTGTCGATGGCCGGACCACCTGGATAGCCGAGGCCCAGATAGCGGGCGACCTTGTCGAAGGCCTCGCCGGCTGCGTCGTCGATGGTCTGACCAAGCAGTCGGTACCGGCCGTGGTCCTGCATGTCGATGAGCATCGTGTGGCCGCCGGAAACGAGCAGGACCAGTAGCGGCAACTCGAGCGTTGGCTCTTCGAGGAACGACGCGTAGAGGTGGCCCTCGAGGTGATTCACGCCGACGAACGGCACGTCCCACACGAGGGCCAGCGCCTTGGCCGCGGACACGCCGACGAGCAGCGCTCCGATGAGGCCGGGCCCGACCGTGGCGGCGACGGCATCGGGGCGCTCGACGCCGCCTTCGACCAGCGCCTCGGCGACAACCGCGTTGAGCATCTCGACATGCGCGCGGCTCGCCAGCTCGGGAACGACGCCACCGAATCGCGCGTGCAGGTCGACCTGGCTCGAGACAACCGACGACAACACCGTGTGCCCGTCGACGACAACCGACGCCGCGGTCTCGTCGCACGACGTCTCGATCCCTAGAACCTTCATGCGTTCCCGGGCGGCTCCGTCTCCGCCTCCGCCTTCCTTCACTCTTCAAAAAGGGTACTGCCGGGTACCGCCTTCTCGATCCGGCTGAGCCGCCGCGCGTATTCAGGCTGATCGACGTCGTCGGCCCACATCACCAACGCGTCCTCGTTGGTCTCCGCGTAGTAGTTCTTGCGGACGCCCGCCGGCCGGAACCCGAACACGCGGTAGAGCGCCTGGGCCGGCTGGTTGCTGACGCGTACTTCGAGCGTGACGTGGCGCGCTTCGCGCTGGAGCGCTTCGCGCACGAGATGGAGCAGCAACCGCGTACCGATCTTGTAGCGATGCCACTCGGGATCAACGGCGATGGTCGTTATGTGGGCGTCTTCGCCGGCGAGCATCATCCCGGCGTAGCCGGCGACGACACCGTCGACCCGGGCGACCACGTAGGCCCGGCTCGTTCGCAAAGCCAGCTCGCTCATGAACAGGCTCAACGACCACGGCCGCGGATACACCTGCGCCTCGATGCGGAGAACGCTGCGCAGATGACGTCGGCGCATCGTCGCCAGCACGACGTCCACCTCCGACGGATCCGGTCGCTCGACCCGCACGGCCACTACGCCGATTCCCGGCTTGTCCAGTTGATGTCGGCGTCGGCCTTGCGCAGGTACATCGGCTCGATCTCCGAAGGCTGGACGAACTCCTCGCGCACGGCGCGCGGCTGCGCGAGCTCGACCAGCGCGGCGGCCGAGGGATACGCGTAGGCGACGGTGCCAACCTCGATGCGATCGTTGTCCTCGAACAGCTCGGCGTATCGCAGCGCGCCGTCGCCGACAAGCAGGCAGTCGTCGCCGCGCGCGAGCAGGTCCGATGCGAGATCGTGCGGTGCCATAACGTCGTAGTCCGACATGCGCTGCACGCCGCCCTGCACGTGGCGGTACGCGGCGGTGAACACTTCGCCGCGTTTGGCGTCGATGACGGGCACGATCAAGCGCGGCGACTGGCGGACTTGGTACGCCAACAGGTCGAGTCCCGACAGCCCGACCATCGGCACGCGCAAGGCCATTGCGATCGCCTTCGCGGTGGCGATGCCGACGCGCAAACCGGTGAATAAGCCGGGCCCGATACCGACGGCGACGACGTGCACCTGGCTCAGCGACACCTGCGCTTGCTCACGGATGAAGTCGATCGCGGGTGCGAGCGTTTCGGTATGCCGCCGGCCGCGCGCCGCGTGGAACGACGCAAGGACGCCCTCGACGCCGCCGATCGCGCAGCCGACCTGTTCGGTGGAAGTCTCGATTCCGAGGATGATCACGCCACGACCCAACGTTCGAGGGCGGTGTTGAGTCGCGTCGGGCGCCCCGCCCACGACGCGCCCACCGTCTCGAGCGAGAACGTGCGATCGTCGTCGGCCGCGCCGAACCCGATGCGGATGCGCATGAAGTCGTTGGCCAGCACCGGCGACGCCGCCTCGCCCCACTCGATCAACGCGACCGCGCCGTCGTCGAGGAACTCGGGAAGCCCGAGGTCGACGATCTCCTGGAGCCGCTCGAGCCGGTACACATCTACGTGAACGAGCTTGAGCCGCCCGACATACGTCTGGAGGAGCGTGAATGTCGGGCTGGTGATGCGCTCAGGCACGCCGAGGCCCCGACCAAACCCCTGGGTGAACGTGGTCTTGCCCGCGCCGAGGTCGCCGCTCAGCAGGATCACGTCTCCTGGTCGCGCACCGTCGGCCACCGCCGCGGCCAGCTCGCGCGTGTCGTCGGCCGACTTGGTCGCCGCGACGATCTCCGTCACGCGAGCGCCTGCTTGGCCCGTACAAGATCGGCCCGCATGCGCGCCAACACCTCGTGGCCCCCACCCTGCAACGCGGCCGACGGGTGGAACGTGGGCACGAGGGTCGAGTTGCGATACCGGTAGGTGCGACCGCGCACTTTGGTGATGCCGTCGGTCGTGCCGAGCAGCAACTTGGTAGCGAAGTTGCCGAGGGTGACGATGACCTTCGGTTGGATGATGTCGAGGCGTTGCTCAAGGTAGGGCCGGCACGACGCGATCTCGTCGGGCTGCGGATCGCGATTGTTGGGAGGACGGCACAATAAGACGTTCGAGATATAGAACTGGTCGCGCGTCAGACCCATCTCTTCGAGCACCAATTTGTCGAGGAGCTTGCCCGAGCGGCCGACGAACGGTTCGCCCTTCAGGTCCTCTTCCTTACCTGGGGCCTCGCCCACGAACATGAGGTCGGCGGTGGGGTTGCCGACGCCGAACACAACCTGTGTCCGGCCGGCGGCGAGAGGGCAGCGGGTGCAAACCAAAGCCTCTCGCTCAAGCTCGGCGAGCGTCGGCACGATGACCTCAGTCTACGGCCGTACGTACCGCCGCCTCGACGGCCCGGGCGGCGAGCACACGAACGTGATCAACCGGCGCGTCGACCCCGCCCACCGCGGCGGCGACCAGCGCGTCGCCGTCAACGGTCGCATGCACCGGCTCCAGCGCCCGGGCCAGGCCGTCGTGGCCGCCCTGGGCGACGAGCAGGCACGCGGCCTTGTCGAGGTTGGCGTTGGTCGCGATCACGCCAATCGTGGTGTGCTCGAACGCGGCGGTCGGGTCGATGCCCAGCGCCGGCGGTCGCTCGCCGGCCGGCGGCCGGATATCGCCGAACGCGTTGACGGCGACCAGGGCGGCGACGATGAGGTCGCCGTCGCTCTCGGCGGCGCTACCGATGCCGCCGGGCCGAGCCTTTTCGCGACCCAACCACTTCCCCACCGTCGCGCCGGTCCCGGCGCCGACCGGTCCGGTCGCGATCGGACCATCACTCGCGGCCATGCACGCCGCGTAGCCCGCCGTCGCGTCGGGCCGCACGGCGCCGTCGCCTTGCACCAGGTCGAACAACACCGCGCCGACGACGATCGGCACCGGTCCAGCTGCCGTCGGGAAACCCACGCCCCGCTCCTCGCACCAGCGGACGACGCCGTCGCACGCGGCCAACCCGAACGCCGAGCCGCCGGCCAGCACGACGGCGTCGAGGTGGGCAACAGTGCGTTCGGGAGCGAGCAGCGCGAACTCTCGTGTCCCCGGGGCACCGCCGCGGATCTCCCCCGACGCGACCGTCCCGCTCGGGAACAGCACGACGGTGCAACCGGTGCGCGCTGCCGCGTCGGTCCAGTGGCCGACGCGCACGCCGGCAACCTCAGTTATCCCCCGGATCGGCTCCGTCGTCGCCTCCGCCTCCCTCAGTTATATCGGCGCTTGACCCGGGGCCCGATGCCACACACAACCTCGTAGCCGATGGTGTCGAGCCGCCCGGCCCAGTCCTCGGCGGTGATCTCGGCGTCGCCCTGGCGTCCGATGAGCACGACCTCGTCGCCGACGGCGACCGCGGCGTCGGGGCCGCAGTCGACCATCAACTGGTCCATCGTCACCACGCCGGCGATCGGGCGGCGCTGGCCGCCGATCAGCACCGGCGCCCGCTCGACACCGAGGCGCCGCGGGACGCCGTCGGCGTATCCGAGCGGAACGGTGGCGATCGTCGTCTCGGCCGTCGTCACGTAGCGGTGGCCGTACGAGATCCCCTCCCCCGCGTCGACTCGCCGGACATGCGTGACCTCGGCGACCACGGACATGGCGGGGCGGAGTGCGACCCGCCCGTCCAGCGCGGGTGCCGGCGGCACGCCGTACACGGCGATGCCGCAGCGGACCAGATCGAACCGCGCCGCCGGATGGGCGATGGCCCCGGCCGAGTTGGCGGCGTGCACGATCTCGGGCACGAGCCCGGCGGCGGCGATGACCTCGCGCGCATCGTCGAACCGACGCAGCTGCTCCTTGGTGGTTGCGTCCTTGTCAGGCTCGTCGGCCACCGCGAGATGCGTCCAGAATCCTTCGAGGCGCATGCCCCCGCTGTCGACGATGGCGCGCGCCACCTCGGCGAGCCAGGCCGGCTGCGCGCCGACGCGATGCATGCCGGTGTCGACTTTGAGATGGACAGCGACGGCGCCGGCGTCGCGCGCCGCGTGCACCCCGGTCACCGAATACACCGTTGGCGTCAGCCGGTGCGCAACCGTCGTGGCCATTGCGGAGATCGCCGGTTCCGACAACAGCAGGACCGGCGCGTCGATGCCCGCCTCGCGCAACGCGATGCCTTCCTCGACGAACGCCACCGCCAGCCACGTCGCGCCGCCCGCCAACGCCGCGGTCGCCGCTTCGACGGCACCGTGGCCGTAGCCATTGGCTTTGACGACCGCGCACACCGCCGCCGGTGCGACCAACTCGCGCAGCGCGGCGGTGTTGGAAGTGATGGCGCCGAGGTCGATGTCGGCCCACGCCGGTCGCGAGGCCGCCTCAGGCATTCGACAACCACCGCGGGATGAGATCGAGCAGGTCACCGGCAATAAGGCCGTGTGACGGCCCCAATTCGGCCGCCGCGCCGTGGACGTGGGCGGCAACCGCGGCGGCGCTGGCCGCCGGCAGGCCCGACGCGCAGGCGGCCCCGATCACGCCCGCCAGGACATCGCCGGTGCCGGCTGTCGCCAACCGCGACCCGCCGCGGTTCGCGACGAGCACACTCCCTCCGGGCTCGGCCACGATCGTCGTCGGTCCCTTCAACAGCACGGACGCCCCGGTCTTGGCCGCCAACGTGCACACATCGCCAAAGCGGTCGTCACCCGGTGCCATGCCGGCCAGCCGGGCGAACTCACCGTCGTGCGGCGTCAGGATCGTCACGTGCGACCGCGACGACACATCCGGCGATTCGCCCAGTGCCGTGAGCGCGTCGGCGTCGACGATCACCGGCATCGCCGCCTCGGCGATGATCCGGCGAATCTCGCTCGCCTTACGGTCGTCGGTGCCGAGGCCGGGGCCGACGATCAAGGCGCAGCACTTGCGCATGTCCTCGAGGACCGTGGGCCCGAAACCGACCGCCGGCGTCGGCCGGACAACCACCTCGCTCGGCGGCACCGTCGCCGGGTCGGCCCCCGGGATGCCGAGACGAACCATGCCCGCACCGGCCCGCAGCGCGGCTGTGGCGCTGAGCAGCGCCGCGCCGTACATCCCCGGCGAACCGGCCAGCACGTACACGGCCCGAGTCCACTTGTTCTCGGTGCGGCCCCGGCTCGGCAGCCACGCATGCGCGTCGGCATCCTCGATGAGGTAACGACGGACGTCGCCTACGTCGAGACCAATGTCGACCACGTCGATATCGCCGGCTAGGTCGGGCCCCGCCCCGATGAGCAGCCCCGGCTTGAGTGCGGCGAAGGTCACGGTGGCATCGGCTCGCACCGCGTGCGGCGCCGCCTCGCCCGTGTCGCCATTGACGCCGGAAGGAATGTCGACCGCCAACACCTTGGCGCGCACGGGATCCGGCGCGACGTACTCGCCGTGGAAGCCGGTGCCGTAGGCCGCGTCGATCACGAGGTCGCACGCAGGCAGCGTCGCCGGCGCGTCGACGGCATCGATGACGTCAACCTTCACGCCACGGCGGGCCAGCCGACGCGCCGCAGCGCGGCCGTCGGCGCCGTTGTTGCCCTTACCGGCGACGACAACCACGCGCTTGCCATACGCGCCACCGAGCATCGCCAGCGCCCGGCGCGCCACTGCCCCGCCGGCGCGCTCGATCAGTACGTCGACGGGCGCGTCAGCGGTCGCGTCAACGGCGGCCATCTCGGCCGGCGTGAGGATCGGGATCACTCGGCGACCACCACGGCCTCGGCGGTCTGATCGGTGTGAGAGATCGACAAGTGGAACGTGGTGACACGGTTCGTGCTCGCCAGATCGGCTGCCGCGCCGGTGAGGCGGAGGCTGGGCGCCCCCGAGGGCGCCTTCACGACCTCGACCTCGTGGAACTTGAACGCGCCGAGCCCGACGCCCAGCGCCTTCATCGTCGCTTCCTTCGCTGCGAACCGAGCGGCCAGACGAGGCGCGGGATCCTTGGCCCGCTCGCCGTAGGCCCGCTCGGCGTCGGTGAACAATCGGCGAGCGACGCCGGGTGTGCGCGCCAACACCTTGCGGAACCGGTCGATCTCGACGGCGTCGATTCCGACGCCGGCAACCGTCACGCGCTACTCGACCGTGACGGTCTTGGCCAGGTTGCGCGGCTTGTCGATGTCGTTACCGCGGGCCTCGGCGATGCGGTACGCGAACAACTGCAACGGCACGACGTCGACGGCCGGCGCGAACAGCTCGCTCGCAGTCTCGGGTACCCACAGCACCTCGTCGGCGTGACTCGCGGTCTCGTCGTCGCCGTCGTTGGCGACCACGATCACGGTG
Source organism: Acidimicrobiales bacterium (assembly GCA_035649535.1). GTDB lineage: Bacteria > Actinomycetota > Acidimicrobiia > Acidimicrobiales > JACDEA01 > JACDEA01. The sequence goes on from DASRJI010000071.1 coordinate 11,045, forward strand.
GCGCCGCGCGCCTTTACCTCCTGGATGTTGCTGATGATCTTGGGAAGGAGGCGGCCGCGTGTCGCCACGGCGACGACAACCGTGCCCGACTCGATGAGTGCGATCGGCCCGTGCTTGAGTTCGCCGCCCGGGTAGGCCTCGGCCCGGGCGTAGGACAGTTCCTTGAGCTTGAGCGCGCCCTCCTGGGCCACGGCGAAGCCAACGTTGCGGCCGAGAAAGAAGAAGTCGCGCGTGTCGACGTACTTGCGGGCGACCGCGCTGTAGTCCTCGACGCGCGTCAGTGTCTCGGCGACGAGGTCGGGCACCGCGCCCAGCCCGCCGAGCAGCTTCTGCACCTCGGCCGGATACAACGTGCCGCGCAGCTGCGCCAAATAAAGGGCGAGAACTTCCATCGCCGCGATCTGCGACACGTGCGTCTTGCTCGACGCCACCCCGACCTCGGGACCGGCGCGCGTGTACAGCACCGCGTCGGCCTCGCGCGCGATCGAGCTGTCGACGACGTTGACCACCGCCAAGATGCGCGCGTCCTGGCGCTTGGCGTGACGCACCGCTTCCATCGTGTCGAGCGTCTCCCCCGACTGGGCCACCGCGATCACGAGTGTGTTGCGGTCGAGCACCGGGTCGCGGTAGCGGAACTCGCTGGCGATCTCACTCTCCACCGCCAAGCGCGCCCAGTGTTCGATGGCGTGGCGGGCGACGAGGCCGGCGTAGTAGCTCGTGCCGCAACCGATGATGAAGATCTTGTCGATGTCGCGCAGCTCGTCGTCGGACAAGCGCACCTCGTCGAGCCGCAGCGTGCCGTTGGGCAGCAAGCGGCCGCGCAGCGTCTCGCGGATGGCGAGGGGCTGCTCGTGGATCTCCTTCAACATGAAGGTCTCGTAGTCGCCCTTCTCGGCCGCTTCGAGATCCCAGTCGACGTGGCGGCGCACCGGCTGGACCTGCTCGCCGTCGAGCGTCGTCACGCGCAGTGATCCGGGACGCGCCTCGACGACGTGGTCGTCGTCGATCACGTACACCTCGCGCGTGTGGTTGAGGATGGCGGGGATGTCGGACGCCACGAAGCCAGTGGACTCGGTGAGCCCGGCGATCAACGGCGATCCGCGCCGAGCGGCGACGATGAGGTCGGGCTCGTCGGCGTGCACGCAGGCGACAGCGAAGGACCCTTCTACGCGCTTGAGGCACGTGCGCAGCGCGTCAGCCAGACCGGCGCCCCCTGCCATCTCGGCCTCGATGAGGTGGACGAGCACCTCGGTATCGGTCTCGGACGTCAACTCGTGACCGGCGGCCACGACCTCGTCGCCCAGCTGCAGGTAGTTCTCGATGATCCCGTTGTGAATCAGCGCCAGCCGGCCGGTGCAGTCGGTGTGGGGGTGCGCGTTCTCGTCGCTCGGGCGGCCGTGCGTCGCCCAGCGCGTGTGGCCTATGCCCGCCGTCGAGTCGCGCGGCGCGTCGCCGACCGCCGCCTCCAACTCGGAGAGCTTGCCTTTCCTCCGCTCGCGCCACAGCCCGCCCTCACATTGGAGAGCCACGCCGGACGAGTCGTACCCGCGGTAGTCGAGACGAGCGAGACCCTCGAGGAGCAGTGGAAGGGCCGGCCGGTCACCGGTAGCGCCGATGATGCCGCACATAGGCACAATCGTACGTCGAGGGCGGGCGGCGTAAGTTTCTGTGTGCATGCCCAGGGCGCGCTTCAGGGGGGTGGTTGAGCACGTGGCGGCCGTGCGACCTGAGGTCGACGATCCGCGAACAGCGATCACCGACGGTCGCGTGCTCGTCGACGGCGCCGTGATCGACAACCCCAATGCCCGCGTGCGGGCCGACGCGGCGGTGGTCGTGCGTCCGAACGGTGTCCTGCGGGGCGAGGCCAAGCTCCGGGGCGCCCTCGACGCCTTCACGGTCGACGTGCTCGGTCGGGTTGCCCTCGACGCCGGCGCGTCGGCCGGTGGCTTCACCAGGGTCCTCCTCGACGCCGGCGCGTCGTGCGTCTACGCGGTCGACGCCGGCCACGGTCAGCTGTTGGGATCGCTGCGGCAGGACCCGCGGGTCGTCAACCTCGAGGCAACCAACCTGGGCGACCTGACGCCGGTGCTGGTCCCCCAGCCCGTCGAGGTCGTCACCCTCGATCTGTCCTACCTGTCGATCGCCGCCGCCGTACCGCAACTCGAAGCGGTGAACGTCGCCGCCGACGCCGACCTGGTCGCGCTGGTCAAGCCCATGTTCGAGTTGGCGCTGGATACGCCGCCGACCGATCGAGCTCGGCTTCAGGGTGCAGTCAATCGCGCCGCTGAAGGCGTGGAGACGGGCCCGTGGGAAGTCGTGGCTCGCACGGCGTCAACCGTGCGCGGCGCCAACGGCGCCATCGAGTTCTTTCTCCACGCCCGCCGTCATTCTCGAGGCAATAGCTAGCCCTTTCGGCTAGCTATTGCCTCGAGAACGGCGACCAACCGATTGGCCGCGGCATTCGCGGTGGCTTGCGCGGGGGCTTCGACCATCACGCGGACCACTGGCTCAGTGCCGCTCGGTCGCAGGAGCACCCGGCCGGTCTCGCCGAGTTCGGCTTCCACCGCGGCGACTTCGGCCCAGACGGCGTCGGCACCGTCGAGGACGTTGCGGTCCGCGACCTTCACGTTGATCAGCACCTGCGGCAGCTGCGTCATGGCGGACCCGGTCAAGTCGGAGAGCGGCCGACCAGAGCGCGTCACAACATCGGCCAGGTGCAGCCCGGTCAGGATGCCGTCGCCGGTGGTCGCCAGGTCGCGGAGGATGATGTGACCCGACTGCTCGCCGCCGAGTGAGTACCCGCCGCGCTCCATTGCCTCG
>DASRJI010000072.1:0-3808 GCA_035649535.1 Acidimicrobiales bacterium
GGGCGGCCCCTGGCGACGACCTCGATGATGGCGATGATGTCCGGACGGGCTGCCGCGACCGGTGAGATGACGCCGTTGACGTAGTTGTGGCGATTCAACGGGCTGATGCGGTTGAACGAGAACTTCTCGATGTTCCAAACCAGGAGCCTCACGATCAGCTCGCCGGCTCCACCGCAGCGCTCGGCTGCGGCGGCGGATAGGCGGCGTACCACAGGACGGCATTGACCTCAGGCGGCGCGGCAATAACCGTCGTCATGGCCAGGGGCGCCGGCGGGAACGTCGCGTTGAGCACCTGATAGGTGCATGACGCGATCTCCAGCGTGACGAGTTCGTTGGCATCGCGGAGCTGGTTCAGGCGGAAGTCCCCCAAGTTCACCTTTATGACGCCCTCGAACGTCAGTGAGCTGCTGGAGCCCAAGCCGGGAATGGCAATTCCGAGTAGGACACCGCCGGTGGCGGTCCACGCGGTCACGACCGATGCAACGATCGTCCCGCTGGTCCCCAACGAGCCCCGTGTGCCCAGCTCGAGGGTGTAGACGAAGCCGGCGGTTGCCGAGCTCGCCTGGTCGGGATTGCCAGGTGGAAGCCCGAGCGCCTGGTAGTCGAGCGCGGCGAGGGAGAGTTCCGGCGCGCCCGGATTGGCGTAGAGCAGTCCGCGCAGCTTCAGCGGCAGCCCGCCGACGAGGCCGGGTCGGAGCTGCGCGCCGCCGACGTCGAAGGTTGTCTCGCCCGTCGCTATTGCCCATCCGGTGGGCGGGCCGCCGGCGGCCGGCGACGTCATGAGCAAGGCCATGCCACCGAAGGGGAGCGTGTCGTAGTTGAACACGTCGAAGAGGTGGGCGCTGGGTTGGCCCATCGGCTGGAAGGCCAATGCACCCCAGAACAGGAATTGCGAGGTGATGCTGGCGGCGTCGGCCGCCCCGGGTGTGAGCTGGACTTTCGTGAGGGTGAGTGACGCGAGGATCTCGGCGGTGACGAGCCGGGTCGACGATGAGTAGTCGAAATCGAAGACGTAAGTGTTGGTCGTGATGAACGAGTAGACGCCAGTGTCGCCGTCGGACGCGCTACTCGGGCGGGCCTGATAGACGCCGTCGATGGTGATCACGTTGTCGGTCGCCGGTGCCTGCTGGCGCAGGGGCACTCCGAAGAAGCTGCCGAGCCCGAGGCCAACCTGGCACGTGAAGCTGGCCAGCGCGGAGTTGAGGAAGAGGGCTTTGAGGGTTCGCGTCGCAAACGTGAAGTCGGTGGCCGGCGGCGGCGCCGGCGCCGCGGTGTAATCGACCAGGCCGAAGGTGGCGCTGCCGGCGAGCGGAAGCGCCGCGGTCGGCGTGACCTTGTTGAGCGTGATCCCCGCGTGATGCCACCGCCACGCGGTCGGGGGTACGCCGCTGAGCGCGCCCTGGATTACCGGAGGCGCTTGGCTCAGGCTCCCGTTCAGGAACAGCGCGCCGCACCATGTCGGGTCATCGACAACCTTCACGAAGTTGTTGAACAGGGAGGCCGAACCGCCGGGGTCCGATGCGGACTGGTGCGCGGCGACATCGGCGTCGGCGGCGGCGATTATGCCCGCGAGCGCAGCCTGGGTCGCCGCCGGTTCCGGAAGAAACCCCTCTGGGTCTGTCCACTGCGCGAGGGCACCGCTGGCGAGCTGGCGCACGGACTGCGATCCGAGCTTTATGATCATCATCGGCGTGGTTAGGCCAACGGTCGCAGTCGTGTCCCACGTTGTCGCCAGGCCGGGAACCATGCCCCACTCGGCCAGATACAGCGTGCCCTCGAAGTCGAACAGGGGTCGGCCGGCGGCGTCCATTTGTGTCGTGGCGACGAGAAACACCTCGGTTCCTTGAAGCGCCTCGGCCACGAGCTGCTGCTTGACGTCAAGGGTGAACGCCGTCGCGGCCTGGTTCGCGGCGGGCACTGTCCAGCCCAGCGTCACGGCTGACCACCCGTCGGCTCCTACTCCGACGCGGATGCCGCGATGGTCTGTTGTCCATGTGACGTCGCCGCCGATGTTCGACCGGCGTAGCCGCGCAGGTACCCCGGCGGTGCCGCGGATCCGTCGTTGTCGGACATTGGCCAGGACCCGTCGCTCGAGTGCGTCGACCTCAGCCCGGACGCCCGGGCTCGTATCTGCCGGCACGCCTGCGTACGGGACGATCGGAGCGCACGCAGTCACGGACCCGGACCAGACCGGATCCTCGTGCGGGACGAGCACGGGCACGCCGGCCGTGTTGCTGGAGTCCGGTCCCGCGAAGAGTGGCGCCGGTTGCGGCTGCGCGTGGTACTCGACATGGTCGCTCGCCCACGAAGCCCACGACGTGGTCGCACCACCACCGCCGTCGCCGAGCAGCGACGCCACGCCCGGTGGCGGCGGCGCGTCAAGCGGGAACGGGACGAGCGCGGGCTGGCGCGGCGCAAACGTGACCGTCGTGCCGGCCGTCGGGACGGCGACGAACTCGGTGCCGGCCAAGCCGCATACGACGCGCGTTGTCGGCTCGGATCCCGGCACGGACACCGAAAACTCGCCCTCGGGTCCGAACGCGAGGTCGCCCGGCTGGGCGGCGCCGCCGGCCTGTGTTGGCGGCGCGTTGGAGAGCACGATCTGGGCGTCGGCGACACTCGGGGACAACGAGACGGCCTCCCCGGTGGCGGTGCGAAGGTAGCTGGCGACAGGCGACGGCTCCGTGAACGCGAGCGCAGTGCGGACCGACGACTCGGGCATTGTCGGGTCGAAGCGGACCGCGAACGTTGCGCTCGACACGCCAAGCGCGTCTGGCGGGAACAGCGCGAACCGCAGCATGGTGAGCGCCGGCCCGGTCGCCTGTATCGCGTAGTACGCGATGGATGGGGCGATCACGGACCATCCGGTGTCGACACTGACGCCGAGTGCGGCCGTGACGCATCCGCGCTGCGGGCCCGTCACCGGTATCGTCATCGCCGGGCCGAGCGTTCCGACGGTTGAAGGCAACCCGTTGCGCGCGACGGTGAGGGCGGCCGTCGGCGCGGTTCCGAGCCGGAACCCAGGCAGCGCGTCGTCGTAGGCGACCTCTGTTCCGTGCCCGAGGTCGAGAACGATGTTCCGGAGCCGGACCGCGCTCGATGCCGCGCCGACGGCGAACCCTCCGGGGGTCGCCTCCAAGACGACCACGTCGAGGTCAGCGACCATCGAGTCGGGTGGCGCATCAGCATCGGCGAACCACGCGAACCACGACGCCGTGCGGACGGTGATGCCGAGCTGCGTTGCATACGTCGCCAGCGCGGACCACGCGTCGGCGACGAACTGGCTGATGCTGGCTGGCGGCCGTGGTGCAATGACGTAGTAGCCCCCGAGCGGGAGTGTGTCAGCAATCGGGATCTCGCCCCACCACGGGCCCTGCGGAGCCTCGACCGGGAGCAGGTACGCAATCCACCCATCGCCCTGCTGCACGTCGCCAGCAACGACGTAGAGCGACACGCTCTCGACGGTGACGCGCAGCAGCCTCATCGGCGCGGCCAACTCATAGCGGCGCGGAACGAACGCGCGCTCGTAGTCACGCGGTCACTCGGTCGCCGCACCGTCAACCATGTGTCCCTTCTTCCGCTGATGGCGAATCTAAGACGCCGTACCGGCGGCGTCTACTGAAACCTCGTGCCAGTCGCGCGCGGGCGACGGCGGCGCCCTCCCCGGATAGTCTGACCCTGGCTTTGGTCGGGGGAAGCCGGTGAGAGACCGGCGCTGACCCGCAACTGTGAGCGGTTGCTGTAGGGACCGCGAGCCAGGACACCCGCCGACGCCCGCCGGTCCACCGGCGTCACCGACATACGGCCT
>DASRJI010000073.1:0-33121 GCA_035649535.1 Acidimicrobiales bacterium
AAGCAGGCCACGGCGGCCGCGGCGCCCACGTTGAGCGAGTTGAGCTGGCCGGCGAGGGGGATCGACGCCAGCGCACCGCAGCGTTCGCGCACGAGGCGGGACAGACCCCGACCCTCGGCCCCGAACACCAGGCACACCGCCTCGTCGTGGACGGGCAGGTCCTGGAGGGGCCGTTCGGCGTCGGCGTCGAGGCCGACTACCCAGACCCCGAGCTCCTCCAGCCGGCGCAGCGCCGTGGGCAGCCCGCCGACGAGGCACATCGGCAGGTACTCGATGGCGCCGGCGGCCGCTTTGGCCACCGTGGGCGTTATGTGCACTGCACGGTGCCGGGGCAGGACGACGCCGGTGGCGCCGGCGACCTCGGCGGACCGCAGGATGGCGCCGAGATTGCCAGGGTCGGTCACTCCATCGACCGCAACGAGGAAGGGCCGCCCCCCACACAGCTTGCTGAGCGGGACCTCTTGGACCGGAGCCGCCTTGGCCAGAACGCCCTGAGGCGCCTCCGAGAGGGCGGCGGCCTCGAGGCGCCCTCTGGGGACGGTCTGCACGCGCACGCGGGCCTCGCGGGCCAGGTCGGTGATCTCAGCGAGGATCGCCGCGTCATCCCGGCCCTCGGCCAGCCACAGCTCGTCGACCCGTCGCTTGCCGGCACGCAGCAGCTCGCGCACGGCTTGGCGTCCCTCGACCTGCTCGCCCCCCAGCCCGCGACTCATCCGCCCGTCGGCTCCAGCAGCACGACGGCAATGCACAACACCGCAGGGGTGAGGCCCTCGGGCCGCGTCGCCTTTACGCCGACCGGCGCACCGAGCGCGTCGCTCATGCGGGCAACCATCGCGGCACGGTGAGGCGCCAGCTTGGGCGCCTCGAGCATCACGGTGCAGTCGGCGTTCACCGGCCGAAAGCCCGCGGCACGCGCCTTGTCGACGACCACCCGCAGCAACTCGACGCTGTCGGCGCCGGCCCACGCCGGGTCGGTGTCGGGAAAGTGGTCGCCCAAGTCACCCAGCCCCGCCGCACCGAGGACCGCGTCGGCCAGGGCGTGGGCAACCGCGTCGGCGTCGCTGTGGCCGGCCAAGCCACCGGTCTCGGCGATCCGAACGCCGCCGAGGACGAGCGGCCGCGACAGATCGTCCGAGAACGGGTGGACGTCGATCCCTTGCCCGACCCTCACTGGTCCACCATCCTTCGGATGGCGGCCCAGCCTGTGCATGCACGATCGCCTTCCGGCTTCGCCTCCGGCTCACTCACGGGAGCAGCGCCTCGGCGATACGCAGGTCGTGCGGCGTCGTCACCTTGATGTTGGCCGTCTCGCCGGGGACGACGACGACCCGGCCGCCGGCCGCCTCTACCAGCGCTCCGTCGTCGGTGGCGTCGGCGCCCGCGGCATGGGCTTTGCGCAGCACGTCGGCCCGGAATGCCTGGGGCGTCTGCACCGCTACCAGCGCCGAGCGGTCGAGCGTCTCGACGACGCGTTCGCCGTCGACCCGCTTGATCGTGTCGGTCACCGGCACCGCGGGGATCGCGCCGTCGGCGCCCGCACTCACCGCGTCGATCACCGCGGCGAACAACGCTGCGGTTGCCAACGGCCGGGCCGCGTCGTGCACGACGACGATCTCGGCGTCAGCGGGAACGGACGCCAAGCCGTTACGCACGGACTCGCTGCGCGTGGCGCCGCCGGCCACCCCGCCTTCGGACCCAACGGGCACGACCACGACGACGTCGTCGCAGGTGGCGCGCGCCGCGTCAGTCGACCACTGAAGGATCGTGCGATCACCGAGCATCTCGAACTGCTTGGGCTTACCGAAGCGACTGCCGGTGCCGGCAGCCACCACGATGGCCCAGACGCGCACGCCTTACGGCAGCGCGTCGTTGAGGCGCTGCTCGGCCTCTTCCTCGCTCACGCCGATCGCGAAGGTCAGCTCGGAGACGAGGATCTGGCGCGCTCGCGTCAGCATCCGCTTCTCGCCCGCCGACAGGCCCTTGTCCTTGTCGCGGATCGAGAGGTTCCGCACGACTTCGGCGACTTGGTAGATGTCGCCCGACTTGAGCTTCTCGACGTGGTTCTTGTAGCGGCGCGACCAGTTGGTGGGCATCCGCGCTTCCTTCTTGCGAAGGACGGCGAAGACTTCCTCGACCTCTTCGTCGTTGATGACCTCGCGAAGGCCCACCTCTTCGGTGTTGTCGGCCGGCACCATCAGCGTCAAGTCGCCGTACGCAACGCGCAGGACGAGGTACTCCCGGTTCTCACCGAAAGCCTCCTTCTTTTCCCGGCGCTCGATTACTGCTGCCCCGTGGTGCGGGTAGACGACCTTGTCACCGACGTCAAACGAAGACATAGAACTCCCAGAGAGAGTGGAGGCGGTACTACTCAGGGTACGGCCAATCGGGCCCGATCGCCAACTCACGGACTCACTCGTGTAGGCACGACAAGCGCAGAACTAGTGTGCCCGACACATGGATCCCGCCGTTTTGCTCGCAAGAGCCGAGCTGTTCCGAGCGCTCGATCCGGACGTCGTGCAGCAAGTCGCCGGCCAAGCCCGCTCGGTCACGCTCCAGCGCAACGACCTGATCTTCAGCGAGGACGACCAGGCGTCGGAGCTGTACGTGGTGCGCTCGGGTCGGATCGCCATCGCCAAGCGGTCGGCGGACGGGCGGGAGTCGGTCGTCGCGCTGATGGAGGAGGGCGACCTCATCGGCGAGATGAGCTTCTTCGACGGCAAAGGCCGGTCGGCCGACGCCCGGGCCCTCGAGCCGTCCGAACTGGTCGCCGTACCGTTCGCGGTACTGCGCGCCGCGTTCGAGGAGCGACCGCACCTGCTGTGGGTCGTCGTCGAGCTGCTCGTCGACCGGCTTCGCCAGACCGACAGCGCGCTGGCCGACTCGATGTTCCTCGATGTGACCGGTCGCACCGCCAAGCGCCTCCTCGAGATGGCGGGCGACGCCGACACGTTCACCCTCCCGGTAACCCAGGAGGAACTGGCGTCAATGGTCGGCGCGTCACGCGAGCGCGTGAACAAGGCGATCGCGTCGTTCATCCGCCTCGGCTGGCTCGAGCAGGCCGACCGTCGCTACCGCATCGTCGACCGCGTCCAACTGTCACGCCGAGCCACATAGCCGCCGCTTCGTTAGGTGGCGGGGTTGGGGTCCCCGCCACACGCGCCGGGTCGTCCCCGGAGCGGAGCGAAGGGGCGGGGGCCCGCCGCCATTAAGAGAGGAAGGTTGCGACGCGTTGCCACGCGTCGGCGGCGTCTTCGGCGCGGTGGGTGTCGCGTGTGGCGTCGTGCACGAAACCGTGGTCGGCCTCGGGATAGAACGCCACCTCCACATTCGGGAGCGCTCGCAACGCGGCGACGTCATCCGGCGGCGCCCATCGATCGAGGCCAGCGACGATCGCGAGCGTCGGGCTCGCGCCCGACTTCGTCAGCATGTCGAGCGGGTCGGCACCAGGCACCGACCACTGCGCGGGCGGCCGCACCATGCCGTAGAAGGCGACGGCGCGGTCGAACCGCAATGTGCCGGCGGCGCGGAACGCGGTCATGCCGCCCTGACAGAACCCGAGCACCGCAGTGCGGTCCTGACCGAGCCGGTCGGCGGCGGCGACCGCGTCATTGAGCATGCGCGGCACGTCGATGCGACCCGACAGGCGTTGGTCGAGCGGCAGCTGCTCGTGGCCCGGATATGGCTCGACGGCGGCGACCGCCCAGTTGTTCTCGCCGGCCAGGCGAGCGACGTGTTCGTCGAACAGGGGCCGCAAGCCCATGATGTCGGGCACCAGCACGAGGCCGCGCGCCGGCGCGGCAGGAACGTTGACTTCCATTTCGGTACCGCTCGGAAGTGCTTCCCTCACGAATACCTGTCGAGGATCGACGTCTCGGCCAACCGCGAGAGTCCTTCTTTGATGGCGCGGGCGCGCACGCCGCCGATGCCCTCGACGTCGTCGAGTTCGTCGATCGTCGCGCGCAGCAATTTCTGGAGATTGCCGAACCGCTGGATGAGGTGGTCGGTGACCGCATCGGGCAGCCGCGGGATCTTCGACAAGAGCCGGTAGCCGCGCGGCTGCACGCTGGCGTCGAGTTCGGAGCTTTCGTCGGGAAGCCGGAGCACGTCGCTCACGATCTTGAGGTCGACGAGCTCGTCGGTCGACAACTCGCCCAGGCTCGCCATCGCCGTGTCGAGATCCCAGCCGCGCGCCTGGTGCATGTAGTCCTTGAGCACCAACCGCCGGTCGTCCTCCACGCCGCCCATCAACTCCTCGAGTTGGAGCAGCACGAGACGGCCGTCGGAACCGAGCTCGACGATGTAGCCGTCGACCTCCTCTGCGATGCGGCGCACCATCTCGGCCCGTTGCAGCACGCTGACGACGTCGCGCACCGTGACTAGGTCTTCGACTTCGAGCGCGGAGAGGTTGCCGCTCACGCCGTCGAGACGCGTCTTGTAGCGCTCGAGGGTCTGTAGTGCTTGGTTGGCCCGATTGAGCAGGCGAGGAATGGCTTCGAGCGGGTGCTTGAGGTCGTTGCGGTATACGGCGACGAGACCGAGGTCTTCGGACACCGAGATCACCGGCACGTTGATCGAGCGGGCGACGCGCTCGGCGGTGCGGTGCCGCGTGCCCGTCTCCGACGTAGGGACGTTCGGGTTGGGCACGAGGTGGACGTTGGCCCGGGCGATGCGGCTGGCGTCGGCCGCCAGCACGATGGCGCCGTCCATCTTCGCCAGCTCCGACAGCCGTTGTGGGCTGAACTCGGCGTCGAGCAGGAATCCGCCCGAGCAAATCGCCAGCACCTCGGGACCGTCGCCGATCACGATGAGCGCGCCCATGTTCGCCTGCAAGATGCGATCGAGGCCTTCCCGCAGTGGCCCGCCGGGAGCCACCTGGGCCAGCGCATCGATCATGGCTGCGCTGCGCCGGGCGAGCACACCGCCATCGTAGCCCGCGCTTTCGCGATCCCTTGCGGCCGTCGGAGCCTCACGCTGCGTGACGTACGCTGGAAAGCCCATGGCAATGGCAAGTGACGACCACGGCGATCTGTCGATCCAGCTCGACTGGCCCGAAGACCCGCTCGCAGAGCGGGGTGTGCCCGATGACGCCAAGCCTCGTCCGCGGCCAGCCGGCGACGAGCAACTCGCCTCTCGGCTCGACGTCCTCGAGGAGCCGTTCGCGCCGGAAGGAACGTTCGAAGAGACGCCCCTCACCGCCGAGGATGTCGCGGCGCGGCTCGATCATGTCGTCGCCGAGATCGCCGACGTACTGCGGGCCATCAACGACACGCTGCGGCGGTCGGCCGACGAGAACATTGCCGCTCTCGACGAGCGCATCACGGGTCTTCGCACTGCCGTCATGGCGATGCTCGCCTCGAAGGAGGCGGAGGACAAGCGCGGCGATCGCCGTGAGCGCGAGTCGCTGGTTGCCCGTCTCGAAGAGGAGATGAGCACGCTGTCGCGCAGCGTGAACGATGCCCTCGCCACCGCGCGCGCCCATAGCGACACGGTGGCCGAGCGGGTGGCCGAGGAACTTCAGGCCCTTAAGCGCCGTCTTCCGGTGCGGGGTGCGAGCCGCGGCGATGTCGGGCTCGACGACGACGCCATCGAGGCGCTGGCGAACCGGCTGGCCGACGAGGTCGAGATCAGGGTGGCAGCCACGCTGCGAGCCAAGCCCGTCAAGAAGCGCTGATTCCCACGACGCGCAGCGCGTCGACCAGCGTGCTCACGCGTAGCAACTGAAGTCCGGCCGGCCCATCCGGCGCCGACGCGGGGACGACGGCCCGGCGGAAACCCAGCCGTCCGGCCTCGGCCAGCCGCCGCGACAGGTGGGCAACGTGTCGCACTTCGCCGGCCAGCCCGATCTCGCCGCACGCGACGAGGTCGTCGGCGATCACGGTGTCGGTGACGCTCGATGCCAGCGCGAGGGCGACGCCGAGGTCGGCCGCCGGCTCGACGATGCGGACACCACCTACCGCCGACGCGTACACGTCGGCACCAGTGACGCTGATGCCCGCTCGCCGATCGAGCACCGCGGCGAGCAATGACAGCCGGCCGGCGTCGAGGCCCTGCGCGGACCGGCGCGGCTGCGGCAACTTCGTGCCGGGCACGACAAGCGCTTGGAGTTCGACGAGGAGCGGCCGCTGGCCCTCCATGGCCGGCACCACCACGCAGCCGGGCGCGCCCGCCTGGCGGTCACCGAGGAACAGTCCGCTCGGATCGGGCACGCCTTCGAGACCCAACTCCCCCATCTCGAACAACCCCAACTCACCGGTGGGGCCGAATCGATGTTTGAGCGCGCGCAGCAGCCGCAACGCGTGATGCCGTTCGCCCTCGAAGGACAACACGGTGTCGACCAGATGCTCGAGGGCGCGGGGCCCGGCGAGCGAACCGTCCTTGGTGACATGGCCAACAAGGACGACGCTCACGTCGCGCTGCTTGGCCAAATCGACTAACGCCTGCGCGCACGCCTGCACCTGGACGACGGAGCCAGGACCTGAGCCCAACGTGGCGTCGTACACGGTCTGGATCGAGTCGACCACGACGACGTCGGGCGCGACTTCGCCGATGGCGGCGAGCACGCGGGCCAGGTCGGTCTCCGACGCGAGCCACAAGCTCGGCGGCGCGGCGTGCAACCGTTCGGCGCGGAGACGGACTTGGTGGGCGGACTCCTCGGCCGACACCAACAGAGCTCGATGGCCGCGAGCCGCGATCGATGCGAGCGCCTGCAACAACAGGGTGGACTTGCCGATGCCCGGCTCGCCGCCGAGCAGCGTGACCGAGCCGGCCACCAGACCGCCGCCGAGGACACGGTCGAGCTCGCCGATGCCCGTTGGCCGCGGCGCCGACGCGCTTTGGGCGACATCGCCCAGCGCGGTGACCGCGACAGGTGGAGTCCCTCCCTCGGCACACGCGTCCTCAACGATCGAGTTCCACGCGCCACAGTCGGGGCAGCGCCCCGTCCACCGCGGAGCTTCGGCGTGGCAGTCCGTGCAGCGATAGCGCGTGCGCAGCTTGGGCATCGGCCCGATGGTACGGACGGGGTGTGTCAGCCCTCCTGGGTGCGCGCCCGTTGCCGGCGGCGCACCAACACGACGACGAGCGCCACGCCGGCCACCCCGGCGATCACGAGCAGCGCGATGCGCCGCTCGTCCACATCGGCGCCGGCGGCCGCCAGCGCGGCCCGCTCACCCAGTTTCGGCGCCCACACCGCGCCGTTGCCGGGACGGCTCGGCGCGTTGGAATTGACGGTGCCCGGGAGGCGCACCGCGACCTGCACCGAGAAGAACCGGTTGAGGGCGACACCGGCCTGACGCTCGAGCTCCTTGGCGTCGACGCCGACGTCGGCGCCGGTCTGCTCCTTCAGCCGGTCGTCGCCGAACGCGTCCACGCCCGCGGTCAGATCAACGACACCGGTGAACTCAGTCCTAGTGCGGGCGAACGACCGGTCGCGCACCAACTTGAAGTCGCGCAGCGGCCGCCGGGGGCCGGCGACCTCGTCGATCACTTTCGGTAGCTCGGCCGGCGTGCGGAACGGCTTGGTCGCCACCAGCTTGGCGCCGCCGTCCTTCAATGCCGTCGGCCCGGTGACCGTCCACCCGGCGGCGCGGAGGTCCGAGGCCTCGAGACGGCCGCCAGTCCGCCGCAGCCGCTCGGCGGCCTCCTTGTCGAACGTGACGGTCGCCTGGACCACGCCGCTGCCGTCGGCGTGCACGTCGACGCCAACCGCTATCGACAACTTGCACGCGGTGCAGAGAACGAACAGCGCGGCAACCAGCGCCAGCCGGCGCACGCCTAGGTGGTGCGAACGATCAGCAGGGCGGTCGGGATCTGATGGCTGACCTTGTTCGGCACCGAGCCGAGGAAGAAGCGGCTGGCGCCGGTCATCCCTTTGTTGCCGACGACCACGAGGTCGTACTTGCCCTGCTCGGCCAGCTCGACGAGTGCCGAGGACGGGTCGCCGCTGGCGACCGCGGTCTCGATGTCGACGCCGGCCGATGCGTGGCGCGACTTCTCGCCGTCGACGACGGCTTGGGCTCGATCGGCCTTGCCGACACTCATGATCGTGAGCTTGGCCTTCGACGCCGCCGCCACCTCGACGGCGCGATCAACGGCGATCGCCGCGGTGGGCGAGCCGTCAGTACCAACCAGGATCCGCTCGTACACACCGCGGACCTTACCCCGATCCCGGATTAATGGACCTAGACCTATAAATCCCGCCCCCGCTCGATAACCGGGCGTCTCGCGCTGTTACCGACTGCACCCAAGCTCTGTGAACGACGACGAAAAGGTGGTCAAACCGCTCACGTACGTGAATTTGGGCGGCATCGGTAACCGTTTTGTGACTTGGGTGCGCCGGCAGATCCGGTGCGCGATCAGAACCCGCCTATTCGGAGGGGGCGCCGCTGCCGGCTAGCTCGACCGGCGGCGGCTCGAGCTTGCCGATGGAGCGGAAGACGATCTCGCCGTCTTCCACGTCGACGATGATCGTCTCGCCGGCGCTGAACTCCTTCATCAGGATCCGCTCCGAGAGCGGCTGCTCGACCAGGCGCTGGATGGCGCGACGCAGCGGACGGGCGCCGAGCGCCGGGTCGTAGCCCTCGTCGGCCAGCTTGCGCTTGGCGTCGTTGCTCAACTCCAGGCCGAGACCCTGGCCCTCGAGCTGCTCGCGCACGCGCTTGGTGAGGAGGTCGACGATCTCCATGACCTCTTCCTTCGACAGCTCGTGGAACACCACGACCTCGTCGATGCGGTTGAGGAACTCAGGCCGGAAGTGCGCCTTGAGCGCGTCGTTGACCTTCTCCTTCATCTTCTCGTACGTGACCGCTTCGCCGGCCTTGGCGAAGCCGATCGACGCCTTGCGAAGATCGGCGGTGCCGAGGTTCGACGTCATGATCAGCACGGTGTTCTTGAAGTCGACCGTGCGACCCTGCGCGTCGGTGAGGCGCCCGTCCTCGAGAATCTGGAGCAGCGTGTTGAAGACGTCGGGGTGCGCCTTCTCGATCTCGTCGAAGAGCACGACCGAGAACGGCTTGCGCCGCACGGCCTCGGTGAGCTGCCCGCCTTCCTCGTAGCCGACGTAGCCCGGAGGCGAGCCGACGAGGCGAGAGACGGTGTGCTTCTCCATGTACTCGGACATGTCGAGCTGGATCAGCGCTGACTCGTCGCCGAAGAGGAACTCGGTGAGCGTCTTGGCCAACTCGGTCTTCCCGACGCCGGATGGGCCGAGGAAGATGAATGAGCCGCTCGGGCGCTTCGGGTCCTTGAGGCCGGCGCGCGTGCGGCGGATCGACTGCGACACGGCCTTGACCGCGTCCTCCTGCGACACGTAGCGCTTGTGCAGCTCCTCTTCCATGCGGAGGAGCTTGGCCGTCTCTTCTTCGGTGAGCTTGTAGACCGGGATGCCCGTCCAGTTCGACAGCACCTCGGCGATGACTTCCTCGTCGACGACGTCGAACAGGTCGGTGCCCTCGGTTGACCACTCGGCTTCGAGGGCGGCCTTGCGCTCGCTCTTTTCCTTCTCCTGATCGGAGAGGGCGCGCGCCAGGTCGTACTTGCCAGCTTCGATCGCCTGTTCCTTCTCCCGCTTGATGCGGGCGATCTCCTCGTCGAGCTCCTGATGATCCGGCGGCGTGGTCATGCGGCGGATCGCGAGCCGGCTGCCGGCCTCGTCGATGAGGTCGATGGCCTTGTCGGGCAGGTAGCGGTCGGAGATGTAGCGGTCGGCCAGGTTGGCGGCGGCGACCACGGCCTGATCGGTGATCGTGACGCTGTGGTGCGCCTCGTACCGGTCACGCAAGCCCTTGAGGATGTCGATCGTGTGGGCCAGCGACGGCTCTTCGACCTTGATCGGCTGGAACCGGCGCTCGAGCGCCGCGTCCTTCTCGAGGTGCTTGCGATACTCGTCGAGCGTGGTGGCGCCGATGGTCTGCAACTCGCCGCGCGCCAGCATCGGCTTGAGGATCGAAGCGGCGTCGATGGCGCCTTCGGCGGCACCGGCGCCCACCAACGTGTGCAGCTCGTCGATGAACAAGATGATGTCGCCGCGCGTGCGGATCTCCTTGAGCACCTTCTTGAGACGCTCTTCGAAATCGCCGCGGTAACGCGACCCGGCAACCAGCGCGCCGAGGTCGAGCGTGTAGAGCTGCTTGCCCTTGAGGGTGGCGGGAACGTCGTTGGCGACGATGCGCTGCGACAGACCTTCGACGATCGCGGTCTTGCCGACGCCGGGCTCGCCAATGAGGACGGGGTTGTTCTTGGTGCGGCGCGACAGAACCTGCATGACGCGCTCGATCTCGCGCTCGCGACCGATGACCGGGTCGAGCTTCTTCTCGCGAGCCTGCTGCGTGAGGTTGCGACCGAACTGGTCGAGCACGGGCGAACCCGAGGGCGCCTCTTGGCTGGAACCGGAACCGCTACCGGCCGGCGCGTCCTTGGCGCCGAGGTGGCCGGACAGGAGCTGGATCACTTGCTGGCGCACGCGTGACAAGTCGGCGCCAAGACTGATCAGGACCTGGGCTGCTACGCCCTCGCCCTCGCGCACCAGCCCGAGCAGCATGTGCTCGGTGCCGATGTAGTTGTGACCGAGCTGCAGCGCCTCGCGCAGTGACAGCTCGAGAACCTTCTTGGCCCGCGGCGTGAACGGCGGCGAGCCGGTGTGCGACGACCCGGCAGGGCCGATCGTCTCTTCGACCTTTTCACGTACCGCTTCGAGCGAAACACCGAGTGATTCGAGTGCCTTGGCCGCGACGCCTTCACCCTCGTGGATCAGACCCAAGAGGATGTGTTCGGTACCGATGAAATTGTGGTTCAGGAGACGCGCTTCCTCCTGTGCCAGCACCAGTACGCGGCGAGCCCGGTCGGTAAAGCGTTCGAACAACTAGATGCCTCCTTTAACGGACTCAGCTTAGTCGGGGGTGGTGCCTAATCAGCACCCCCCGACCAGCCCGTAGCCGTTTGCTACTGAATCGGTCGGTTGGCGTAACGTCCTTAGCAAGTGATCAACATCATTCAGGCGCTGGGCCTTCCCACGCTCACCGATGATCTGGCGCGAGTGGAGAGCGCCCTGAACGTCGCGATGGCCGCCGAGGACCCGTTCTTGAACGAGGTGGCCGGCCACTTGATCACGGCCGGCGGAAAACGCCTGCGACCAGCACTAACGCTGGCCGCGGCGGCGGCCGTCACCGGCATGGCCCCGCCGAGCGATGACGTGGTCCAAGGCGGGACGGCGACCGAGCTGGTGCACATCGGGTCGCTCTATCACGACGACGTCATGGACGAGGCAACCAGCCGCCGTGGCGTCGAGAGCGTGAACCATCGATGGGGCAACCTGGTCGCCATCCTCGCCGGCGACTACCTGCTCGCTCGCGCCTCGGAAATCGCCGCGTCGCTCGGCACCGAGGTCGCCGGCCTGCTCGCCGGCACCATCGCGCGATTGTGCGACGGCCAGGTCAGCGAGTTGCGCACCCTCTTCGTCATCGATCGTTCAGAAGCGGCGTACTTCATGTCGATCACCGAGAAGACGGCGTCGCTGCTGTCGGCCGCGTGCCGCATCGGCGCCATCGTGGCCGGCGCCGACCGGTCCGAGATCGACACGCTCACTGACGTTGGCCTCAAGTTCGGTGTCGTCTTTCAGATCGCCGACGACGTGCTGGATGTCGTCGGCACCGACGAGATCCTCGGCAAGCCGGCCGGCCACGACATCGAGGAGGGCGTGTACACGCTCCCGTTCATCCGCGCCCTGGCGACTCGCGATGGCGGGCCCGAACTCAAGGCGCTGCTCGGCGGGCCGGTCACGCCGGAAGCGCGTG
The DNA here is from genome assembly GCA_035649535.1 of Acidimicrobiales bacterium. Classification (GTDB taxonomy): domain Bacteria; phylum Actinomycetota; class Acidimicrobiia; order Acidimicrobiales; family JACDEA01; genus JACDEA01. The sequence continues at coordinate 11,790 of DASRJI010000073.1, forward strand.
ATGCGGCGCGCCAGATTGCCCGGGCGTCGGGTGGCGTCGACTCCGCGATCGCGACCGCGCGCGGCTACGCCGACGAGGTTGCCGCCGCCGCCGGCCGCCTGCCCGAGAGCCCGGTCCGCGATCGGATCGCTGCGCTCGGACATGCTGTGCTCGACGCGTTACCGCTGTAGCCCTGGGGAGGGACATGGACAACGACGACGTTGAGCCCGACGACGTTGAGCCCGAAGACATAGAAATCGACGACGCCGAGCCGGACGAGTTCGAGGCCGCGTTCGCGACTGAGGAACTGGCGCCGGTACCGGCGGCGGCCGCGCCCGCGGCGGCGCCGACCGGTGTCGCGCCCAACCGCGGGTGGTGGACGCTGCCGGTGATCATCATCGCCGCCATCGTCCTGCTCGGCTTGATCGGCGTCGCGATCGACGACACCGGCGACACCGTGTCGACCACCAGCGCGACGACCACCACCACCGTGGCGTCGACGACGACGTCATCGATCGCGCTTACCACCGCGACGACCGCCCTCGACACGACGACGACGTCGGTGACGCCGACGACAGCCACCACCGTTGCGACCGCGACCACCGTTGCCGGTGTCAAGAACCGGCCGATGACAATCATCGTGCGATGGCCGAACGACCCCTCTGCCGTGGGCGAGGACATCCAGTTCAGCGTCGACGTGACCGATCCCGATGCGTCGCCCATCCGCGAGGGTCCCTGTGGTGATGGTCAGGACGCAATTTCATTCGGGGATGGCCCGAGGGGTCGGACTACATGCGCGACTCCCTGCTCGTCTAGCGCCGGCACAGCGGCCGCGCCGGCCGCCGGATCCGCTCACTTCACCTACCGGCACACCTACAGCGCGCCCGGCACGTACACGGGCACGGTCACGTACGCCTCCGGAGACCGCTGCACAAACCCGTACGCGACCGTGCAGCACTTCGACTTCGAAGTCCGAGTCGTCCAGTAGCTGTCAACGCGGCGCCTGCCGCGATCGTTTAATGGAGTATGCGACGGCCGCGTCCCGACGACGCGTTCGAGGCGGCATTTGACCGGCTGTTCCCGCGCGCCGAACACCTGGCGCGCCGCATACTCGGCGACGAAGCAGCCGCCGAGGACGTCGCAGCCGAGACGATGGCCCGGCTCTGCCTCCACTGGCCGCGCATGCACGAGGCCGCCTATCTCGACGGTTGGGTGCTGCGGATCGCCGCCAACCTGGCCATCGACGCAACCCGGCGCAAGCCGCTACGGATACCGGCGCCGGCGGCTCGGCCTGAGGACGACGCCGTCGCCCTGCGCCACGCACTGGTCGCCGCCCTTCGCCATCTATCGCGCCGCCAGCGCGAGGTCATCGCGCTCCACTACCTGAGCGATCTGAGCGAGGCCGACGTGGCCGCCGCTCTCGGCATTTCCGCCGGCTCGGTCAAGACGCACACCAGCCGGGGCCTGGCCGCGCTGCGGCAACGTCTGGGCGATACCGAGGAGGTCCCCCTTGCCCTCAGAACGTGACGAGTTGCTCGGCCGCGTCTACAAGCGCGCGTCCGGTCTGTGGTGGAAGCGCCGGTTCGCGCCGATCGCGGCGGCGACGGTCGTTGTCGTGGTCGCGATCGGCGTGCCGGTTTTACGCGCCGGCGACGGTCAACACCGGACGACACTGGCCGCGCAGGACAAGACCACGACGACGGGTGAGTCCGGCTCAGGTGCAACCGGCGACGGCGCGACGACGACCACGCTCGCCGACGACGCCAACACGACGACTACCCGCGCGCCGGGCGGCGTCGTCAGCACCGTGGTGCCGCCCGGAAAGACCACGACCACGACGCGCTCGACCGTGCCGGACCGGTGTCGCAACAACAACGGCGACGACTCGTGTGGGCCCTTTCATTGGGCGAGCGACCCCGGCGCCAACGCGCCGCTGACCTTCGAGATCACGTTCGCGCCGGCGCATCCGGTCGCTGGGCAGGAGGTCACGTTCACCGTGAAGGTCGTCGATCCCGACGCCACGCCGATCCGTAGCTGCGGTGACGCCTACGACGACCAGCCGACGTTCGCTGCCGTTGGATGCGTCCACACGATGGAATGCGCGGCCAACTACGGGGCGTGGGACGTACCGCCCAAGCAGCGGGGCGAGGCCACGTTCACCTACAAGCACGCGTTCGTCTCGGCCGGTGAGCACACCGCCGAGTTCCACGCCGAGTCGTTGGAGGGCTCGAAGTCCGCTGGCCAGTGCGCGGCCAAGCCGAACCCCTACGCGAGCGTCGGCTCGCAAACCGTGAAAGTGACCGTCGGTTAGGGCTGCTCCGGGCGGAGGGTCGGGAACGCCATGACGTCGCGGATGTTGGCGGAGTCGGTGAGCAGCATCACGAGGCGGTCGATGCCGATGCCGAGACCGCCGGTGGGCGGCAGTCCGTATTCGAGCGCGCGCACGTAGTCCTCGTCGACCACCATCGCCTCGTCGTCGCCCGCCGCGCGGGCGCGGGCCTGGTCTTCGAAGCGGGCTCGCTGGTCGGTGGCGTCGGTCAACTCGCTGAACGCGTTGCCGATTTCGCGGCCGGCGACGATGGGCTCGAAGCGTTCAACCAGTCCGGGCACCTCCCGGTGTGCACGCGCCAGCGGCGAGACCTCTTGTGGGTAGTCGAGGACGAATACCGGTCCCCACAGCTGATGTTCAGTGGTCTTCTCGTAGATCTCGAGGATCAGCTTGCCGGGACCCCATGATGCGTCGATGGGCTCGACGCCGTGTTCCTTCGCTATGGCGACCAGCTCGTCACGCGGCATGCGGACCTCGAGTCGGACGCCGGCGTGTTCCTCGATCAAGTCGAGCATCGTCGCCCGGCGCCACGGTGGCGTGAAATCCAGCTCGCGACCGTCGTACGTCACCTTCGTGGTGCCGCACACCTCCATCGCCGCCGCGGCAACAAGTTCTTCGGTGAGCGCGGCCATGTCGTTGTAGTCGGCGTAGGCCTGATACAGCTCCAGCATCGTGAACTCGGGCTGGTGTGTGCGGTCGATGCCCTCGTTGCGGAACACCCGGCCGATCTCGAACACCTTCTCGAAGCCGCCGACCACGAGCCGCTTGAGGTGCAACTCCAGCGCGATGCGCAGATAGAAGTCGGTGTCGAGCGCGTTGTGATGCGTGATGAACGGCTTGGCCGTCGCGCCACCAGCGATCGCGTGGAGGAGCGGCGTCTCGACCTCGACGAAACCCTTGTCCTCGAGCCGCCGGCGCATCGAGCTGACGACCTTGCTGCGCGCCAACAACGTACGGCGCGCCTCGTCGGTCACCCAGAAGTCGACGTAGCGCTGGCGATAGCGCGTGTCGACATCGGTCACGCCGTGCCACTTATCGGGAAAACCCCGTTTGGTCTCGGCGAGCAGTGTCCAGTCGGCGACGCGGACGCTGAGTTCGCCGCGCTTGGTCTTCATGATCTCGCCGGTGGCGCCGATCCAGTCGCCGAGCGAGAGCTTCGTGAAGCCCTCGAAGTCGTTGGTCCAGTCGACGCCGGCGAACAGCTGTACACGGCCGGTGGAGTCCTGCAACGTGCCGAAGTCCATCTTCCCGGCCGACCTATGCAGCATCAACCGTCCGGCGATCGTCACCGTCTTCCCGGTGGACGCGCCGGACTCAAGATCGTCGTACTGCTCGTGCAGCGCCGCCGCGGTGGCGTCCGGCTCGAAGCGGTAGGGGATCTGGGACATCGCGGGAGCAGGCTACTTAGCGAAAAGCTCGGCGATCATCGATGCGAGATCGCGTGGGCCAGTCTCGTCCGAAGTCGCCAGCAGCTCATCGATGCTCCACCACCGCACGTCATCGAACACTTCGTCGTCAGGGTGGCCCGGTCCATGCGACGGCACAAAGTTGGCGCACCGTACGACGAAGATTCGGTGGATGTGCCCGGCCTCGGGTTCCCAGGTCCATACGTGGTCGCCGCGAGTGAAGTCGACAAGCCCGACCTCTTCGGCCAGCTCGCGTGCCAGCGCGCTGGCGTCGTCCTCACCCGGTTCGACACCACCCCCGGGACAGATCCACCCGGTCCAGCCGTCGGCCGACGTGACCTTGATGAGCAACACCTGATCGTCGGCGTCGACGATCAGACCGCGCACTGCCTGGCGGCCCACTACTGGTTGCGTTGCCAGACGATCCGCAGTCCGTGGAGCGTCAGCCACGGCTCGTGGTGTTCGATCGTTTCGGACACCGGCATGATCAGTTCGGCCAGGCCGCCGGTCGCCACGACCGTGCACTCGCCCAGCTCCTTCTGGAACCGGCGCACGAGCCCGTCGACCTGGGCGGCATACCCGTAGACGACGCCGGACTGAATCGACTCCATGGTGGTCTTGCCGATGACGTGCCGGGGCTCGACCAACTCGACACGGCGGAGCAGGGACGCCCGGCCGAATAGCGCGTCGAGGCTGATCTCGATTCCCGGGAAGATCGCGCCACCCATGTACTCGCCGGCCGCCGATATGGCCTCGATCGTGTTGGCGGTCCCGAAGTCGACGACAACGGTGGGCCCGCCGTAGAGGTCGTACGCGCCGACCGCGTCGGCGATCCGGTCGGGTCCAACTTCCTTGGGGTCGTCGTACAGGATCGGCATACCGCTCTTGACGCCGGGGCCGAGCACGAGCGGCGCGAAGCCGGCGTAGCGCTCGGTCATGTCGCGCAACGCCGCAGTCACGCGCGGCACGCCGGAGCAGATCGCGACGCCACTGACGTGCTCGTCGAAGGTCAGCCCGTGCAGGTCGATGAGTTGGGCGAACAGCAAGCCCAGCTCGTCCGACGTGCGCTCGGCGTTGGTGGCGATACGCCAGTGGTCGACCAACTCCACGTCGTCGTACATGCCGACGACCGTGTTGGTGTTGCCGACATCAATCGCGAGAAGCATCCGTTACAAGTCCAGTCCGATGTCGAGGATGGGGGCGGAGTGGGTGAGCGCTCCTACCGAGATGAGGTCGGGGCCGGCGGCCGCGTAGTCGGTGATCGTGTCGAGCGTGACGCCGCCGGACACCTCCACGAGGGCGGCCTCGCCCACTTCTTTCACGCACAGCGCGACGTCGTCGGGCGTCATGTTGTCGAGCATCACCACGTCGACGCCCGCAGCGACGGCCTGCTGCACCTGTTCGAGGCGGTCGCACTCGACCTCGACGCCACGGCCGGGCCACCGGTCGCGCGCCCGGGCCACCGCGTCACCGATGCGCAGGTCGGCGATGTGATTGTCCTTCAGGAGCACCATGTCCGACAGCGAACCTCGATGGTTGTGGCCGCCGCCAGCGCGCACCGCGGCCTTCTCGAGCGTCCGCAGGCCGGGGGTCGTCTTGCGCGTGTCGAGGATGCGCACTCCCGTGCCGGCGATGGCGTCGACAAAGGCGCGCGTGAGTGACGCCACCCCCGACAGGTGACACAACAGGTTGAGCGCCGTCCGTTCCGCGGTGAGGATCGACGCGAGCGGGCCGTCGACGTCGGCCAGGCGGTGGCCGGCTGTGACGCGGTCGCCGTCGTGGACGTGCCACTCGACGAACACAGAGGGGTCGACCTGCCGGAACGCCTCGTCGGCGCACGCGGTGCCGGCGAGGACGCCCGCGCCGCGAGCGACGAGCGCACCGCGGCCGCGTGTGCCGGGGTCGATAAGCGCGGCGGTGATGTCGCCCAGCGGCCCGAGGTCCTCCTCGAGGGCGCGGCGGACGACGTCGCTGACATTGGAGCTCATGTGATTACCAGGCGGTGGCGGAAGGCGTCGAGCGTGTCCGGGAAGTCGGTGCGGGCGTGAGCGCCTCGGCTCTCTTCGCGCGCCGAGGCGTTGCGCAGCAGCGCGTCGGCCACGGTGACCAGGTTGACCAACTCGACCGCATCGGGCGGCGTCGCCGCCCCGATGCGGTCGATGGTTGCCGTCGTTGTGGCCAGCGAGCCGGCGTCCCGGAGGACGCCGGCGCCCAAGGTCATGGCCCGTTGCAACTCGTCGCGCAACTTCACCGGATCCCCCGCCGTTCTCGGGGAAATGCCGTACCGAATCGGTACGGCATTTCCTCGAGACGGCGTGTGGATGACTTCGCGCATCGCGCCGGTGGACTCGCACGCGGTCTTACCGCGGGCGATGGCCTCGACGACACGGGGTGCGAACACCATGCCTTCGAGCAGCGAGTTCGACGCCAGGCGATTGGCGCCGTGCACACCCGTGCACGCCGTCTCGCCACACGCCCACAGATGGGGAAGCGCAGTGCAGCCGTCGAGGTCGGTGATCACGCCGCCCGACAGGTAGTGCGCGGCCGGGGCAATCGGCAACCAGTCAGTGGACGGATCGAGGCCGACACCGGCGAGCGAACTGGCGATCGTCGGGAATCGCTCGGCGAATTGCTCAAGGCCGGTTGCGTCCAGCCACAGGTGCTCGACGCCCTGGGCGAGCATGCGCGCCGTCATCGCCCGGGCGACCACGTCACGCGGGAGGAGCTCGTCGACGAATCGTTCGCCGTGTGCGTCGCGCAACAGCGCGCCGTGGCCGCGCAGGGCCTCGGACAACAGCGGCCGCGGCATGGCCGGATGGTGCAGCGCGGTCGGGTGAAACTGCATGAACTCGACGTCGGCGACCGCGACGCCGGCGCGCAACGCCATGGCGATGCCGTCGCCCGTTGCCTCTGATGGATTCGTCGTGACCGCGAAGAGCTGACCGGCGCCGCCGGTCGCGAGCAGCGTGTGGGTCGCCCGCACCTCCCGTCGAGGCCCCGAGCCCGACACCGCGGTCACGCCGCAGCAGCGGCCGTCCTCGACGATGAGATCCACCGCGAGCGACTGCTCGTGCAACGCCGCCGCGGTCTCGCGCACCGCGGTGACCAGCGCCCGTTCGATCTCGGCGCCGGTGGCCGCCCCGCCCGCGTGCACGACGCGCGGCTTCGAGTGGCCGCCCTCGCGAGCGAGCTGGAGCGAGCCGCTGTGGTCCCGATCGAACACCGCGCCCAGGGCGATGAGTTCGTTGACGCGCGTCGGACCCTCGTTGACAAGCACGCGCACCGCGTCGACGTCACAAAGTCCGGCGCCGGCGGCCAGGGTGTCGGCGAGGTGGAGGTCGGTCGAGTCCTCCTGCTCGCCCAGGACGGCGGCCACGCCGCCTTGCGCCCAGCGCGTGGCGGACTGTTCGAGCTCGCCCTTGGTGAGGACGCCGACGCGGACCGCCGGGTCGGCGGCGGCGCGCACCGCGGCAGAAAGGCCCGCCACACCGCTGCCGAGAACGAGCAGATCGAGGTCAGCCATGAGCGATGTCGACGATCAGCTTGTTGCCAGTGACGCTGACGTGGAACGGCAGTTTGCTGGCCACGCCGATCGCGAAGTGCACGACGGCCTCGAAGTCGCCTGACTTCACGACCTCCTTGACGACGCCGACCCCGGTCGTTCGCGGGGCGACGTCGTGCGCGAGTGCGGACTCGAGTCGCACCTCGATCGCCGCGTTGCCGCTGACGCTGACCTCGTCACCGGACGCGTCGGCGATGATCGGCTTGTCGACGTACTTGACCGAGTACCCCGGCACGCCCGCGGCGAAGTCGAACACAACGCGCTCGAACGAATCGCGCGCGCCGACGCGGACCGCCGACACCACAACCTGAGCGCCGCCCGGCGGCGTCGACACCGGCGTCAGCGCGCCGACGAACGCTCCGGTAGACGACGACGTCGTGCCCGACCCGGCGGGCGCGACCTTCGGCTTGTCCGACGAACATCCGGCAGCAACAAGCGCCAGCAGCAGCGCGACGAGGAGCCGCCTCACTTCACGGCGTGGAGTTCGGTCACCACCTCATTCTTGTCGTCCACGTGGACGATGGCGGGCTGAAAACCCTCGAGCTCGTCGGCGTCGTAGTCGGCGTAGGTGATGACGATCACCTTGTCGCCGGGATGGACGAGCCGAGCGGCGGCGCCATTGAGGCAGATCTCCCCCGGCCCACCCGGGATCGCGTAGGTCTCGAAGCGGGCGCCGTTGTTGATGTCGACGACGGTCACCTGCTCCCATTCGCAGATATCGGCCAGCTCCATGAGCTGCGTATCGAGCGTGATCGAACCGACGTAGTTCAAGTTGGCATCGGTCACCGTCGCACGGTGGATCTTGCTCTTCATCATGCGGCGTCTCATTTGGCAACTCCTAGGTTGTCGATAAGGCGGGTGCGGCCCAAGCGGGCCGCGACGACAAGGCGAAACTCGGTATCGGTCTCGACGACCTCGGCGTAGTCGAGGTCGGCGAGCGGTTCTTCGTTGACGATCTCGGTCATCCGCGCGCGAGCGTGGGTGACATCGGCGGCGCCGGCTTGCAGCGCTCGGTGCAACACGGTGGCGGCGCGCCGTTCGTCGGCCGACAGGTACGCGTTGCGGCTCGACATGGCGAGCCCGTCGGGCTCGCGCACCGTCTCGCACCCGATCACCTCGACCGGGAACGACAAGTCGGCGACCATGCGACGGACCACTTGCAACTGCTGCCAGTCCTTCTCGCCGAAGAAGGCGCGGCACGGGCCGGCGATGTTGAAGAGCTTGGCGACGACGGTCGCAACGCCGGCGAAGTGCGTGGGCCGTGAGCCACCTTCGAGGCCGTCACCGACCTCGGCAACACTCACGCTCGTGAGGACGTCGCCCGGATACATCTCCTCGGTCGACGGCACGAACAGGTAGTCGACGCCGTTGGCCTCGGCGAGGGCGCGGTCGCGCTCGAGATCCCGCGGGTAGGTGGACAGGTCCTCGTTGGCCCCGAACTGCAGTGGGTTGACGAAGATCGTCGCGGCCACGACGTCGCACGACGCCCCGGCGCGGCGCATCAGGGACGCGTGCCCGTCGTGCAGGTAACCCATCGTCGGCACCAGCCCGACGACGCGCCCGGCCATGCGCTCGCGGTCGAGCGTCTTGCGGAACCCGTCGATCGTCTCGATCAGCTCCACGGGACGCGCTCCCCCGCGAGGGCCTTGGCCAGCTCGACCATCGCCTCGTAGCCGGCGCGCTCGTCCGCCGGCAGCGCGTCGAGATGCCTCGCGATCGTGGCCCAGTCGCCGCGGGCGACGGGCCCAGTCAGCGCGTTCCGCGGACCAAGCTCGGCCACGTTGTCGAGCGTGGCCCGCACCAGGTCGAGGTAGGCGGCGAGCGGCACGCCCGCCTCGGCCGCGACCCGCTCGACCTGGCCGAGGAGGGCAACTACGTGATTCGACGCGATCACCGCGGCGGCGTGGTGCAGCGCGCGCTTGTCGTCGGGTACCTCGATCGACCGACCATCGAGTGCGGCCACGATCTCGCGGGCGACGGCGTCGCCGGCGACCGCGAACCATGCGCCGCGCAGACGGGCCGCCCCGGTGTCGGCATCGGGCAGGGCAACGATCGGGTGGACCGACGCCCGCCGGTCGTGCGGCGCAAGGACGTCGAGGCCGAGCGAGCCGGCGAGATGCACGACGGCCACGCCCGGAACCGGGCGGATCGCGGCGGCGGCATCGGCGATCGCGCCGTCGGGCGTTGCAATGAGCACGACATCGGCGCCCGCCGCCGCATCAATGAGATCGTCGCCCCGGCCCAGCGGCGCCAACCCGCGCCAGCCCGCGTGTTCAAGCGCCAGCTGAAGTGACTGCCCGGCCCGGCCGGGCCCGACTACTCGGAATGTGAGCACGCTGCGGTTTCCTGACGTTCCAGCCCCCGTCGCCGAGGTGCCGTTCGTACGGCAATCAGGTTAGCTGAAGAGGCCGACGCTCACAGGTCGCCGGCGAGGCGGACCGTGCGGTCGACCGGCCGCTCCGACACGAGATCCGGCGCGAGGTCGAACAGCGGGATCAACACGAATGACCGTTCCCACATCCGGGGGTGGGGCACGACGAGGTCGGGCTCGTCGAGGCGGTCGTCGCCGACAAGCAGGACGTCGATGTCGAGGGGCCGGGGACCCCACCGCTCGCCCCGTACGCGTCCCGCCGCACTCTCGAGCCGATGGGCGATCCCGAGCAGGTCACGGGCCGGCCGATCGGTGTCGAGTTCGACGACCAGATTGAGATAGCGATCCTGCCCGGGCGGGCCGCCGACCGGCTCGCTCTCGTAGACGGGCGACACGGCCACAACGTCGGGTAGGTCGGTCACCGCAACCCGCAGGTGCGCCCAGCGGTCGCCCAAGTTCGAACCGAGTCCGAGGAACGCCCTCATGTCACGGCCGGGTGATGCACACCGCGACGTGGTCAACGTCGAGGTCGAGGGGCGGTTCCAACTTCTTGACCGTTGCCGTCACGGATCGCACACGTTCGTCGGCCAGCACCAGCTCGGTGATGCGCTCGGCGAGCCGCTCGAGGAGCGCGTAGCTCTCGCGGCTGACGCACGCGGCGACGGCCGTCGCCACCGCGCCATAGTCGACGGTGTCGGCGAGCTGGTCCGATGCGCCCGCCGTCCGCAGGTCGACGCGCAGGTCGAGATCGACCTCGAATGGCTGAGCCCGCTCCTGCTCTTCGGGCAGTACGCCGTGCACCCCCATCGCCCGCACACCGCGCAGCTGAATGACGTCGCTCTGCGTCACAGCTCCGGGGTCATGGCCACCAGCTGGCGGCCCGGCGGGCCCATCTGGCGGTGGACGATCTGCTCGACGATCGTGATCGCCTGCGGGCCCTCGGTGAGCAGCCCGGTCCACAACAGGTAGCCGCCCATGACGCCCATGAGCCGGTCGCCGAGTTCCTCCTGGTGCACGAGCAGCTTCTCGCCGGCGGCCAGCCACCCCTTGAGGTGGGAGTACAGGTCCGGCAGCACCTTGTGCGGGTCGTCGTGGGCGCCGAACGGGAAATGGGCCCATTGCAGGTTGAACTCGTCGTACGCGTGCAGGTTGTGGGGCGACGACAGCAGCGACACGATCCGGCTGAACTGCTGCTGCTGGAGCCAGATGATCTCCTCCTGGCGCCGCACGGGGCGGTGGTTGCGTGCGTAGCCACCCGGCCGCTCGCTGATGGCGAGCTGCTCCTTGATCACCCAACAGAAGTTTCGAGGCGCGATCCCAGCCGCCCACTTGCCCCTCACGCTGCCACTCCTGCCACTTTCGCCGCCCGAACCGTCTCGGCGACATCATGCACCCGCACGATGGCCGCACCGTGGAGCATTGACCACACGGCGACGGCCAATGACGCCTCGAGCCGGTCCTCCGCTGACGCGTCGCCGGTGACCCGGCCGAGGAACGATTTGCGACTGGCGCCGATCAGCACGGGCCATCCCGTGCCTACGAAAGTGCTCAAATGCCGCAAGAGCGACAGGTTGTGGTCGGCGGTCTTGCCGAAACCGATGCCGGGATCGATCCAGACCTCGGTCACGCCCGCCGCCCGCGCTTTTTCTGCCCGCTCGACCAGGTAGTCACAGACTTCGCGCACCACGTCGTCGTACCGGGGATCGGCCTGCATGGTGCGGGGGGTTCCCTGCATGTGCATGGCGACCCAGCCCACGCCCAGCTCGGCGGCCACGTCGCCCAGCGACGCGGTCACGTCGTTGACGATGCTGGCGCCGGCGCGCACGGCGGCAGTTGCGACCGCGGGCTTGGCGGTGTCGATCGACACTTGCACGTGCGGCGCCAGGGCCTCGACGACGGGGAGCACGCGACGCAACTCCTCAGCCTCGTCGACCTCGGCGGCTCCCGGCCGGGTGGACTCACCGCCGACGTCAACGATGTCGGCGCCCTCGGCGATCAGGCGCAGCCCGTGCTCGATCGCAGCTCCATGGGCATGCCAACGGCCGCCGTCGGAGAACGAGTCAGGCGTGACGTTGAGCACGCCCATGACGAGCGTGGGCACTGCGCCAGGGTACGTGGCTATTGCGTCAACACGGAACGCCGGAGCAGTTGTCCGGCGTGTTGGCGGTGACCGTCGTCGTCTGGAGCGTGACGGTGCCGCTCAGCCGGTAGATCCCGCCGCCGACCCCGCCGGGCGCGCCCGCGCTGTTCTGCGTCACCGTCGACCCGGTGATCTTGGTGAGGCCGCCGCCGACGGCGAGGCCGCCGCCACTTCCGCCCGAGCCGGCGCCGCCCGCCGTCGCCGACCCCGTGGTGCCCGCCGTCCGACCACTGCCGCCGACGCCCGCGGCGGCCACGCCGCCCGCGCCACCGGCGCCCGCGGCGTTGGTCGAGATCGTGGCCGTACCGACGGTCGTCGAGCTGGTCGTGACGATCCCGGCGCCCGTGCCGCCGGCGCCGCCCTTGCCGGCAATCGCCGATCCGCCATTGCCCCCGACGCCCGCATTGGCCGGCGTGGGCGCGGTGCCACCGTTGCCGCCACCGCCTCCCGTAGCCGCGCCTCCCGCGCCGCCGGCGCCCAACGAGTTGTTGGTAAGCGTCGTTCCGGTGATCGTCGCGGTGGCCGTGTTCAACAACCCGGCGCCGGCGCCGCCGATGCCGCCGGCACCACCGAGCGCCGATCCGCCGCTGCCGCCGTTCCCACCGCGGCCGCTTACGCCGAGACCATTGCCGCCGTCGCCGCCCTTGCCGCCGGTCGCGGCGCCGCCCTTGCCGCCGGCGCCCGTCGTGTTGCCGGTGATGGCGCCGCCGGTGATCGTCAGCGTGCCGGCGTTGTAGATGCCGGCACCGTTGCCGCCGTGCCCACCCGTGCTGCCGGCGGCCTGGCCACCGTTGGCCCCGGCGCCGGCGACCGCGTTCTGGCCGCCGGCCCCGCCGTTCCCACCGGCCTGGCCGACCGACGCACTGCCGTCGCCGCCCGCACCGGTCCGGTTGTTCGAGACCGTGACCTGGTCGAGGACCAGCGTGCCGACGTTGAGGATGCCGCCACCGCCGACTGCGTCACCGCCGGGGCCGGCGTTGGGGGTCGTGCCGTTGGAAACCGTCAACGCATTCAGCGTCAGCTTCCCTGCCGGACGGACCTCAAAGATGCGGAACGCCGCCGTCGCCGGCGCCGCGCCGCGCGTGATCGTCGCGCCCTGGCCCTTGATCGTGATCGGCCGCGTTATCGGCGGGAGGCCGTCGGGCCCGTTGGCGCTGGTCGAGTTGACGGAGGTCAGCGTGTAGGTGCAGTTCGCGCCCAACGCGATCGTCGCGTCGCCGCCGGCATTGGCGGCGTTGATCGCGGCGATGAGCCCAGTGACGTCGCCGCAGCCAACCGTGACGTCGGCGTCGGCACCAGGAAGCCACGCCAGCAATGCCGCGCCGGCCACCACGACTGCAAGAGCGATCCGCCGCATACCCATACCCCTTTGTTATCGACCGCCGAAGATCAAGTTCATCGCTTCCGCGCGCGTGGCCGGGTCGGTGCGGAACAATCCGTGCACTGCCGAGGTGAGCGTCGTCGTCCCCGGCTTCTTTACGCCGCGCATCGACATGCAGAGATGCTCAGCCTCGATCACGACGAGGACACCGCGCGGTTGCAGCACGCGTTGGATGACGTCGGCGACCTGTGTCGTCAGGTTCTCTTGGACCTGCGGGCGGCGCGCGTATGCGTCGACGACGCGTGCCAGTTTCGACAGCCCGGTGATCCGTCCGTCCTTGTTCGGGATGTAGGCGACGTGCGCCTTGCCGATGAACGGAACCAGGTGATGCTCGCAGACGCTCGCGAGCGGGATGTCGCGCACCATCACCATCTCGTCGTGGCCCGCCTCGAACGTGACGGTGAGCAACTCGCCCACGTCCTGATCGAGGCCGTCGAAGATCTCGGCGTACATGTTGGCAACGCGCTCGGGCGTGCGAATCAAGCCGTCGCGGTCGGGGTCCTCGCCGATCGCTTCGAGGATCTCGCGGACCGCTTTCTCGACCCGCCCCTTGTCGACGCTCACTTCTTGCGCGCTGTCGTTGCCTTTGCCGGAGCGCGGCGGCGGGCCGCGCCGTTGCCGTTGACCGAGTGGCGACCGGGCCACGGCTTGAGGTTGCCGAGGATCTTCATCAACTCGGGCGTATCGAGGGTTTCCTTCTCGACGAGCGCGGCGGCCAGCTTGTCGAGCGTGGCCCGGTGGTAGTTGAGAATGGCCTTGGCTTCCTCGTGCCCGTGATCGACGAGCAGCCGGATCTCGCTGTCGATGCGGGCCGCGACCTCGTCGGAGTAGTTGGCCTGCTGCCCCATCTCGCGACCGAGGAACACCTCACCGTGCTTCTGGCCGAGTTGCAGCGGCCCGAGCAGTTCGCTCATGCCGTACTCGGTGACCATGGCGCGGGCGATCTCGGTGGCCTTCTCGATGTCGTTGTGCGCGCCCGTAGTGGGCTCGCCGAAGACGATCTCTTCAGCGGTGCGGCCGCCCATCAGCACGCCGAGTTGATCGCGCAGTTCGGACTGGCTGACGATGTATTTGTCCTCGGTCGGCAACGCGAGCGTCCAACCCAGCGCGCGGCCGCGAGCGACGATCGACACCTTGTGCACCGGGTCGGAGTGTGGAAGCACGTGACCCACGAGCGTGTGACCGCCCTCGTGGTACGCGATGACCAGCTTCTCCTTCTCGGACATCACGCGGCTCTTGCGTTCTGGGCCGGCGATGACGCGGTCGATCGCCTCTTCGAGCTGCGGCATACCGATCTTGGCCAAGCCGTGGCGGGCGGAGAGGAGCGCGGCCTCGTTCATCAGGTTCGCCAGGTCGGCGCCAGTGAAACCCGGTGTGCGCCGGGCCAGCACTTCGAGATCGATGTCAGGCGTGAGCGGCTTGCCTTGCTTGTGCACCTCGAGAATCGCCCGCCGGCCGACGAGGTCGGGCCGGTCGACCACGATCTGGCGGTCGAAGCGCCCGGGTCGCAGCAACGCAGGATCGAGGATGTCGGGCCGGTTCGTCGCCGCGATCAGGATGACGCCGGTCTTGGTGTCGAACCCGTCCATCTCGACCAGGAGCTGGTTGAGGGTCTGCTCGCGCTCGTCGTGACCGCCGCCGAGACCCGCACCGCGATGACGACCGACGGCGTCGATCTCGTCCATGAAGATGATCGCCGGCGCACTGGCCTTGGCCTGTTCGAACAAGTCGCGCACGCGCGACGCACCGACGCCGACGAACATCTCGACGAAATCAGAGCCCGAGATCGAGAAGAACGGCGCGCCGGCCTCTCCCGCCACCGCGCGCGCCAGCAGTGTCTTGCCGGTGCCGGGCGGGCCGTACAGCAGTACGCCCTTTGGGATCTTGGCGCCGATGGCCTGGAACTTGGCCGGCGACTCGAGGAACTCCTTGATCTCCTGCAACTCGGCGACCGCTTCGTCGGCGCCGGCCACGTCGGCGAAGGTGACCTTGGGTTGGTCACGCGACACCACCTTGGGTTTGGCCTTGCCGAACTGCATCACGCGGTTGCCGCCGCCCTGCATGTTGTTGAGCAGGTACAGGAAGCCGCCGAAGAGGAGCAGGATCGGGCCGTAGCTGAACAGGACGTCCAGCCAGATGCTCGACTTGTGCGACTTGGCCTCGTAGGTGGGGACCTTGGCGTCCTTCAATTCCGACGTGAGCTCGTCGGCGTACTCGGCCGGGAACTTGGCCTCGTAGGTCTTCCCGTTGGTGAGCTCGCCCTTGACCTTGTTGTCGCCGTCGACGATTTCGGCGGTTTTGACCTGCTTCTCGGCGACGCGGCGCTCGAACGACGAGAGTGAGAGCTTCTCGCGCTTCTGACCCTTGCCCCACAGGTTGCTGACAGCAAGTACGAGAAGGACGGCGGCGACGAGATAGACGGCGACATTCCTACGGGAGCGCTTCATTGGAACTACCTAGGGTATCTGGCCCTCGTACCGACACACGTAGGGCAGGTTGCGGTGACGCTGGTCGACGTCGAGTCCGTAGCCGACCACGAAGTCGGGCGGGATTTTGAACCCGACGTACCGCAGGTCGGGGTCGACCCGCTGCAACCCCTCCTTCACAAGCAGCGCGCAAACATGAAGGCTCGCCGGGTTGCGGGCGAGAAGGTTGCGGCGCAGATACGCCAGCGTGAGGCCGCTGTCGACGATGTCCTCGACGATGAGCACGTGGCGATTGGTGAGGTCGAGGTCGAGGTCCTTCACGATGCGGACGACCCCGCTGCTCTTCGTCGCGCTCCCATACGACGACACGGCCATGAAGTCGAACTCGACCGGAAGCCGGATGGCCCGGGCCAGGTCCGACATGAACATGAACGCGCCCTTCAGAACGCCGACGAGCAACGGCGAGCGATCGGCGTAGTCCTCCGTTATCTGCTGGCCCAGTTCGGCTACTCGGGCCTGCAGGGTGGTGGCGTCAACCACCACATCCCCCAGTTCGTCCATTGGCCCGAAATCTAGGGTCAGCCGCGCTCGAGCACCAGACGCCCCTGCGTCCGGCGGACCCGCCGTCCACCACCCACGTCGCACGCCCGCGCTTCGAGCGCGGCGACCGCCAGCACGCGGTCGACCGTGGCCGCATCCGGGGGGTGTTCGCCGGCCAACCAGCGACGAACGGCGCGGCGGGCGAGCACTGGTGGCGCGGCGGCAAGGGCGCGGGCGTCGGTCGGATCGAGCGCGGCCGCCAGCTCGTCGAGGAAGCCGGCGTCGTCGCGCAGACGATCGGCCTGGCGGGCGATCAGGAGGGCGACGTCGCGTTCGGCGATGGCGTCGAGGAGCGGCAGCAGCTCGTGACGGACGCGGGTGCGCCGGAACCGCGCGTCATCGTTCATCGGATCGATGACGGGCACCAGCCCGAGGTCGTCGCACAGCGCGCGCGTTTCTGACCGCCGCAGCCCGAGTAGCGGGTGGCGTTCGGCGCTCATGCCGCCCAGGCCGTCGAGGCCGGCGCCGCGCAACAGGTTGAGCAGGACAGTCTCGGCCTGGTCGTCGGCCGTGTGGCCGGTGAGCGCGTCCTTGGGCAACACGGACCAGCGCCGCTCGCGGGCGCGCGCCTCGAGGTTGGGGCCCGGCGCCACCGGGGCCGACCGGGCGTCGAACGCGGCGCCGAACCGGTCGGCGGCCGCGGCGACCAGCGCCGCTTCCGTTCCCGACTCGGGGCGCAGGTGATGGTCGACGTGGATCGCGGTCACGCGGCAGTCCGCGGCGGTCGCCAGCGCGAGCAAGGCGAGCGAGTCGGGGCCGCCCGACACCGCGCAGGTGACGTCGGTGCCCGCCTCAGGAAAGGTGCAGCGGGCGAGCAGGTCGTCGGGCGTCAAGCGATCGCAGCGGTGTCGCGGCGGGCCCGGTCGATCCACAGCGGCGGGTCTTTGATCTCCGCCGATGTGGGCAGCCACTCCGGCCCCTCCCACACACGGTTGAACAGCGCGTCGCCGCCGGCCTCTTCGACGGCAGCGATGAACTGCTCCCCCTGCTCGTACTGATTCATCTTGGCTTCGAGCCCGACGAGCTTCTGGACGAGCTTGGTGACCGGCGTTCCCTGGCGGCGACGGTCGCGCAGCACCGCACCGAAGCGCGCCGCGCTTGGGATGCGCGCCGCGCCAGCCCGGTCCATGGTGACGTCGCCGTGGCCTTCGAGCAGGCTCATCAAGCCCTGCACCTTCTGGAGGGTCTCGGCCTGCTCGGGGGTGGCCAGCAAAGCGACGAGGCCGCCTTCGTCCAGCGGATTGCGGCCGGCCCGGATCTCATCGAACGTGCGGCGCAGTGCGTCCAGCAACCGACCCGGGCTCGGGTCGACCGAATCGAGCGTCGACGCGACCAGTGAACGGAAGTACGCCCCCATCCACGGCACCCCGGTGAACTGGGCGCGGTGGGTGACCTCGTGCAGCGCGAGCCACAGTCGGAACTCGCGCGGCGGGAAGGCGAAGCGCTTTTCGAGGGCGAGGACGTTGGGACCGACGTAATAGACGATGTCCTGCTCGTCGGGCTCCTCGTCCTCGATCAACAGCAGGTCGTACTGACCGAGCACTCGTGTCGACATCCAGCCGAGCATCGTGCCCAGTTCCGCGCCGGCGACGGAGCGGCCGATGGGCGCGAACGGCGAGTTCATCATCGGCCCGAGCTTGTCGGTGACCGGGCGGAGCATCCGGCGGAAGGACTTCACGTTGGCGTGCACCCAGCCGGCGCGGTCGGTGACCCTGGCGCGGGCCGGGCCGCTGAGCGAGCGCAGGCCGGTGGCCTCGGCGACCAGGGCCTCGGCTTCGGCCGTCAACTCGTCGAAGTCAGGTTGCAGTGACGCGTACAGGTACGACTCGGCGAAGGGGTCCCGCCCGGCGACCCGCACCGCGACCTTCTCGGCCAGGTCCCAGTTGACGGGCTCAGACATGGGCTCCGGCTACTGCTTCGGATACTTGGCGCCGGTCACCTTGACGAGGTACCCGATGACGAGCCCGATGCACACGAGCACCGGTGCGGCCAGGAGCGGGACGGCGAGCCAGTAGTGCCAGACCTTGGCCGCGAGGAGGGCGTGCATGCGCCTGATGGTAGATGGATTCAGGCGATCTTTTTGCCACGGGTGCGCGGTACCGAGCGCGGCTCGTGGGTGTAGCAGAACTTGCCGTTGTTGTAGATGGACAGATGGGTCTCGCACCCAGGCTCGAGACACACGCGACCAGAGGCAAAGCGACGGGAGGGGCGGTCGATGCTCGTTATCCGAGTGCCACCGACGGCTTCGGACTTGCTCATGGCCCGGCCAACTGGAATTACAGGTTCGGTATTCCCCCACCGGGCTGTGAAATCCGTCTCAACGCGTCAGACACCCGCTGCTGGAGTGCGGCGGGTGCCTGGTCCTGGCATTTGCGGCCGATCATGAGCCGGAGCTCGGCTTCGAAGTCGTAAGCCTGGAAGCACGGCAAGCACGCCTCGAGATGCTGCTGGATCTCCGCCTTGCGGCCCGTCGTGAGCTCGCCATCGAGGAACTCATAGAGGGTATGAATCGCCTCGCTGCAATTCGGATCCTGGCTAGCCATCTCGGTTCTTTACCAACCCTCGCTCGAGTCCGAATTCGAACAACGCCTTTTGCAGCGCTCTTCTTCCTCGATGAAGCCGACTCATTACCGTACCGATCGGAATGTCCAGGATGTCGGCAATCTCCTTGTAGGAGAACCCCTCGACGTCGGCGAGCAGGACGGCCATGCGGAATTGCTCGGGCAGCGCCTCGATGGCCTCCTTGACGTGCTCGTCGGTGAAATGGTCGAGCAGCTCGTCCTCGGCGCTGCGACTCGCCGCCGCCGCCTCCAGGGCGCCCAGCCGGCGGTAGAGGTACAGGTCCTCGACCTCGTCGACGTCGACCTGCTCCGGGCGGCGCTTCTTGGCTCGGTAGCTGTTGATGAAGGTGTTGGTGAGAATGCGGTACAGCCAGGCTTTGAGGTTGGTGCCCTCTTGGTAGCTGTTGAACGCCCGGTACGCCTTCAGGTACGTCTCTTGCACGAGATCTTCGGCGTCGGCCGGGTTCCGGGTCATGCGTAGCGCCGCGGTGTAGAGCGACGACATGTGCTCCATCGCCTGCTCGGCGAAGCGCTCCTGATCAGCCATCCTCGCGAAGCCTACCCACGGGGTGTACCAACTCCCGCTGGCCATTTCGCGCGGGTCATCGGTACACCCCGGTGTGACCGAGGCTGTAGCGACCGGGCTGTGGGAACAGCGCCAGCCCATGCGGTCCCTTGCCCACCTCGATGCGCCGGATGAGCTGGCCGGTCTCGGTGTCGATGACGTAGACCGCGCTGTCGTAGCGGCCGGCCAGCCACAGCTGACGGCCGTCGGCGCTCACGCCGCCCATGTCCGGGCTCCCGCCGATGTGCCACGTCGTCATTTCCTTGCCCGTGGCGAAGTCGAGCACCGACACGGACCCGGCCTTTCGGTTCGACACATACAGCGACCGGCCGTCGCGGCTCGGGTACAGGCCGTGCGCGCCGGCGCCCGTCGGCACAAAGGCGCGCTCTTCGAACGCGGCGGCGTCAACGATCGCAACGCCGCCGCGTTCCTGGTCGGCGACGAAGTAGCGCTGCCCGTCGGACCCGAGCTTCACGTCGATGGGCTGACCGCCGACATGCAACTCGCCGGTGACCGTCATCGACTCGACGTCGACGCGCACCAGCCAGCCCGAGAACTCGCAGCTGATCACCATCGTCTTGCCGTCGGCGCTGAAGTCGGCGTGGTCCGCGCCGGTGTGCGGGATCGGGAGGCTCTTGATCAGCTGCCACGTCTTGGGATCGCGGAAGTCGAGTCGTCGCAACTCCTCGGCCACGACGACCGCCTTGGTTCCGTCGGGTGTGAAGTAGAGGTTGTACGGGTCTTCGACGAGGATCGGCGCACCCGGCTTCCCGGTCCGCGGATCGATCGGGGTCAGCGAGTGGCCGCGGGTGTTGTCGACGTAGAGCGTGGTCATGTCCCACGACGGCGTGATGTGCTGCGGCTGCCGGCCGACGTCGAAGTGGTCCACGATCTCGAACGTCGCCGGATCGATCACATCGACGGTGTTGCTCTCGCTGTTCGGCACGTACACGCGCGTCGGGATGCCGACCAGCGCCGGCGCGATGTCGCCGGCGCGCGTGTGGGCGTATACGTCCTCACCAACTGGCTGCTGCCCAGGCGGCAGCGTCGTGGCAACGATGTACGGCGGCGGAAGGACGCTCCCGGGCGGACCACACGCGGCGAGCACCATCGCGATGGCCGCGATGGCCGCGGCAACAACCGATCGCCCCCTCACC
Source organism: Acidimicrobiales bacterium (assembly GCA_035649535.1). Taxonomy (GTDB): domain Bacteria; phylum Actinomycetota; class Acidimicrobiia; order Acidimicrobiales; family JACDEA01; genus JACDEA01. The sequence goes on from DASRJI010000073.1 coordinate 32,267, forward strand.
CCCGCCACGGTCCGAAACCTACGGGAGGAAGGGCATTGGCACAGCGACATCCGCGTGGTGCTTCGATCCGACCCCGATGCCGTTAGCAGGCGAGGCGAGGGCGATGGGTACGTCGGATGAGCGTTGTCGTCTCCACGGACGCTCGTACGGCGCCTTCACCGGTCGGTGGATGACGACGCCCGGCGACCGCACCACGAGACTCACTCGATCGTGCGAGGAGTCGCGCCGCATCGCGGGGCCGTGTCACAACCGCGGATCTCGCGAAGGCCGCCTACGCAGGGCGAACGACCAACTCGATGCGGCGGTTCTGGGCGCGGCCGGTAGCGGTGTCCTCTTTGTAGTTCGGAACCATCTGGCCGAGCCCGACGGAGGTGACCTTCGCCCGGTCGAACCCCTTGCTGACGAAAAAGGCCGCAACAGCGGCGGCGCGGCGCTCGGACAGGGACTGGTTCGCCGCGGCGCTCCCGGTCGAGTCGGTGTGGCCCCGCACTTGGAGGGTGGCTCCGGGGTAAACCCGCAGGATGCCGGCGGCGATGTTGCTGAGCGAGTCGAGCGCGGGGTCCTCCAGCTTGTCGGAGCCGACGGCGAACACTGTGTCCGAACTCATGGAGTACACGACGACCTCCTTGCCATCGGCACCCTGGAGGTGGATGGGCGCGACGGACGCCCCCTCAGTGATCGGCTTGTCTCGGGGGTCGTCCGGCAGCGTCGGCTGCCCGAACAGCGCACCCGACACCAACGTGGCGCCGCTCTCGGGGCTGTTGGCGTAGCCAGAGAGGTCGTCGCAGTACGTCCGGATCACTAGCCCGGCCTGGTAGTCGGCGATGCCGCAAGTCGGTTCCTTGGTGCCGTCCT
>DASRJI010000074.1:0-5593 GCA_035649535.1 Acidimicrobiales bacterium
GGCCTTGAGCGTGAACGACACCATGCCGCCCGACCCGGGATACAGGACCTTGGCGACCGCCGTGTGTTTGCCGAGGAACGCAGCGACGGCCGCCGCGTTCTCCTGGTGGCGGTCCATCCGCACGGCCAGCGTCTTGAGGCCGCGCAGGACGAGATAACAGTCGAACGGCGATGGCACCGCGCCGGTCGCGTTCTGCAGAAAGCCGATCTGTTCGGCCATGGCGGCGTCGTTGGTGACGACCAGGCCGCCGACCACGTCGGAGTGGCCCCCGAGGTACTTGGTGCTGGAGTGCACGACGACGTCGGCGCCCAGTTCGAGCGGGCGCTGCAAGTACGGCGTGGCGAAGGTGTTGTCGACGACGACCGTCGCGCCCTGCGCGTGAGCAAGCTTGGCTATGCCGGCGATGTCGACCACCGACAGGCCGGGATTCGTCGGTGACTCGATCCACACCATGTCCGTGTCGTCGGGCAGTTGGGTGAGCGAGCTGAGGTCGAGGGCGGCGATCGTCAACGACGTATGCACGCGAGCGAAGAGCCGGTACGTGCCGCCGTAGGCGTCGGTCGGGATGACGATGTGCGCGCCCGCGGGCAGCGTGCGGATGATCGTGTCCTCGGCCGCCAGCCCGCTGGCGAAGGCGAAGGCGTACGCGCCGCCCTCGAGGTCGGCCATCGCCGCTTCCAGCACTGCGCGCGTCGGATTTCCGCTGCGCGAGTACTCGAACCCCTTGTGCTCGCCGACCGCGTCCTGCGCGTACGTCGTCGCCAGATGGATGGGCGGGACGACCGCGCCGGTCGTCGGATCGGGTTCCTGCGCGGCGTGGATGAGCCGCGTCTCGATGTGATCGGTCATCGATTACGAAACCAGGAACTCGAGAACGTCAGACCGCGTGATGATGCCGACCGGATGGCCGGCGTCGAGCACCAGCACCGCCGGCGCGCCCTCCAGCCGTTCGACGGCCAACTCGAGAGACTCGCCACTGCCGATGGTCGGCAACGGCGGTTGCATTACCTCGCTCACGGGTTGATCGAGCAACGCGGGATTGTCGAAGGCCAACTCCATGAGGCTCCGGTCTTGCACCGACCCCATGACCTCGGCGGCGACGAGCGGCGGCTCGGCGTTGACCACGGGCATCTGGCTGACGTCGTACTCGCGCAGGATGGCGATCGCGGCCCGTACGGTCTCGTCGGGATGCACGTGCACGAGCGGCGGGAGATCGCGCCGCTTGCGGTGCATGACCTCCGACACGGTCTGCTCGCCAGCGCGCAGGAAGCCGAAGTCGGCCATCCAGCTGTCGTTGTAGAGCTTCGAGAGGTACCCCCGCCCGCTGTCAGGAATGAGGACGACGACTACGTCGGTGGGTCCGAGTTCCTTGCCCAGTTCGACGGCGGCCCACACCGCGGTGCCGGCCGATCCGCCGACGAGGATGCCTTCCTCGCGGGTCACGCGTCGGGCGGTGAGGAACGAGTCGCGGTCGCTCACCATGATCACGCGGTCGACGACCGAGGGGTCGTAGGTCGCGGGCCAGAAGTCCTCGCCGATTCCCTCGACCAGATACGGCCGCCCGCTGCCGCCCGAGTACACCGAACCCTCGGGGTCGGCACCGACGATCTGAATCGACGGGTTGACCGACTTGAGGTACCGACCGACGCCGGTGATGGTGCCGCCGGTCCCGATGCCGGCGACGAAGTGCGTGATGCGACCCGCAGTCTGCCGCCATATCTCAGGGCCGGTGCTGGCCACATGCGACGCCGGGTTGGCCGGGTTGGCGTACTGGTTCGGTTGGAACGCGCCCGGGATGTCGGCCGACAACCGGTTGGCCACCGAGTAGTACGAGTCGGGATGGTCCGGTGCTACTGCCGTCGGGCAGACGACGACTTCCGCGCCGTACGCCCGCAGCAAGCCGATCTTCTCGGCGCTCATCTTGTCGGGCATGACGAAGACGCACTTGTAGCGGCGACGGGCAGCGACGATGGCGAGGCCCACGCCGGTGTTGCCCGACGTCGGCTCGACGATCGTCCCGCCCTCCCTGAGGAGGCCCGCCTGCTCGGCCGCGTCGATCATCGCAACGGCCGGCCGGTCCTTCACGCTGCCACCAGCGTTGAGGAACTCGAGCTTGCCGATCAGCTGGCAGGACACGTCGCGTCCCATGCGATCAAGGCGCACGAGCGGCGTGTTGCCGACGAGGTCGAGCAATGAGTCGGCAACCTCCATCGGCGCGCCGGCATCGGTCAGCGGCAGGACGCGGATGCCCTCGCCGCCGACACCGTCGTCGGTGTAGAGCGTGACGGGTAGTCCGGCGCGGTGGAGAGCGTTGGCCACGGTGTCGGCACCGTCGCCGACGACGCCGACATCGCGCGGGATACGTGTCCGCAGTTCGGCCAGCACCTGCGCCGGAACCTGGGTGTCCGGGAGGCGGGTGACGTGCAGGGCACGGGCGACGAGCCGGCTGGGAGGCGGAGCGTCACCGACGACCACGAGTACGTCCACGCTCCCGACGGTAATAGTTCTGCAACGTGAGCGAGCGAAGCGCAGCGAACCAATAAGTAGAGCCCTATGTTTTTTGACCATCCGCAGGATGGTCTGAAAAAACATGCCCGAACTACCTGAGGTCGAGTTTTACCGACTCCTCGCCGAGAGCGCGGTCGACCGTCCGATCAAGACGGTTGACGCGCCCGACGCGTGGTATCTCAAGCGCGGCGCGACCGCTCGCTCGGTGCGAGCTGCGCTGCGCGGCCGCTCGTTTGTCGGGACTCGCCGCATCGGAAAGTTGCTGCTGCTCGACGTGTCCGGGGACGCGCCGACGCTCGGGCTGCACTTCGGGATGAGCGGCCGGCTGATCGTCGACGGCGTGGCCGGGATCGACGACCTGCGGTACGCGAGCAATCGGGAACTGACCGCCTGGGATCGGTTCCGGGTGCGATTCGAGGACGGCGGCGACCTGCGAATGCGCGACCCGCGGCGGCTCGGCGCCGTCGAGTTGGATCCGGACGAGAGTCGGCTCGGGCCCGACGCACTCACCGTGTCGGCCGGCGAACTGGCCCGCATCCTCGGGACGAGCACGGCACCCGTCAAGGCGCGCCTGATGGATCAGGCCCGGCTGGCGGGCGTCGGCAATCTGATCGCCGACGAGGTCCTCTGGCGTGCCGGCGTCGACCCGCGCCGCCCCGCTCGCGACCTCGACAGCGCCGACGTGAAGCAGCTGCACAAACACGTGCGGAGGACGATCAAGGACTTCCTGACGCACGGCGGTTCCCACACTGGCGACCTGCTCCCGCACCGGGTCACCGGCGGCCTATGTCCGAAGGACGGCGTCGCCCTTCAGCGCGCCCAGGTTGGGGGCCGCACCACGTATTGGTGCCCGACCCACCAGACCTAGCCGCCGCGGTTAGGCGAGGGTGGCCGATGCCGAGAACGAGGCCAGCACGCCGATGAAGTAGCCGACGTCGACGATGTATCGCCCGGTCGCCGTGACAGGGACGGTGAGGACGACGGTCTCGTTCGGCAACGCCTCGCTGTACGCGACGCGGTTGCCTTGTGTGTCGCGGATCTCGAACAGTCCGTACGCGGTCAGCGGGTTCGTGATCTGGACCGTCAGCGTCGCCGGACCACCGCTCACCACCGTCTCGATGAGGCGGATCTGGTGGACGCGACCGATGAGGTCGATCGTTCCGGCGACGATGGTGTCGCTGCCGGTCGCCGGCTCACCGACCCACGAGTAGGCCGGTCCGCCCACGGTCAGCGATGCGTCGGGTTGGACCGGCGGCGGCGGCGGGGGAGGGGGCGGCGGCGGTCCGGGCGGCGCGGGCACCGCGCCGAGGCCGAGCGTGTACGGGCAGGTGCCCGGGGCCGAGTCGGCGACCGGGCCGAGGGGTGTCGGGCTCTCGTCGTACCGGCTGCGAGCGAAGAAGCCGGTCATCGTGCCACCCGCCGCGAACGCGGGATCGGGAGCGGCACCGAGCGTCGGCGCCGAGCGCGGGATCACGATCGTGACCGTGTCGTTGGCGTCATCGAACACCGGCGTCGGTTGCAGCAGCGACTCGGACGACACGACGTCCGACGACCGGGTGAAGCTGCCCGCGATGCCGTCGGTGCCTCGGCGCGCCGAGATGCCGTACGTGTGCGCGCCGTAGGCGAAGTCGGACTCGATGCTCATGCCGGTCGCGCCGGTGGGCGCGGCCGGGGTCAGGTCGACCAGGTGGAAGATGAACGTGAGGTTCGCGGCGTCTTCGTTGACGTCGAGCGAGAGGATGTCGAGCCCGGGTTGTGACGGCAGCCCGTTGACTGCCGCGTACTCGGTGGCGTCGCCTGCCGGGTCCGTGACCACGAAGCCGGTGGGCGTGCAGCTCGCGTAGGCCGGATTCGGCGGCACCGGTGGGGCGGTCACGCCGAGGATGCGGGCGATCGCGCTCACCACGTCGACGAGCCCGTGGCCCTTGTCGAACGACGTCAGCCCGTCGTTGCGCGCCGGCAAATCGTTCTCGTACGCCGCGCCCGAGGCGAAGTGATAGGCGGTGTCCTCGAGTACGTCCTCGATCGCCGCCGGCGTAAGCGTCGGTTGGGCCTGGAGCAGCTGGGCGACGATCCCGCTGATGTGCGGCGCCGCCATCGAGGTGCCGGAGATGGTCCCGTCGTCGGTCGTCGTCGGACCGCAAATCGTGAGGTACGGCCGGCACGCGGCGGTGATGTTCGTGCCCGGCGCGGCGATGTCGGGATAGGTCGCGAGTGCGCCTTGCTGGCCGCGCGAGCTGGATGGGTCGATCGTGCCGTCGCGGGTGCCGTTGTCGTTGTCGTTGTAGTTGGCGACCATGATCACGCCGGGAGTCGGGCTCTGCGCGTAGGGCGACGTGCGGATGTCGGACCCGTCGCCGCCGTTGTTGGTCTCGTCGCCATTGCCACCCGACCACACAACGGTGACACCGGCCGCGACGAGTTGGTCCTGGATCTTGGCGACGACGTCGTCGGGGTTGTACGTCGCACCGACGGACACCGGCCCCCAACTGTTGTTCACCACGCGGATCGGCGGGCACGAGCCGTTGCCGCACGGGTTGGCGTGGTGCTCGAGCACCCAGTCAAGGCCGGATGCACCCGCGTAGACACTGAGGCTGGCACCGACCGAGAGGCCGATGAGGTCGGCGCCGGGCGCCGCGCCGGTCAGGCGTCGACCGTCGGCGGTCGTGTAGTCGACGCCGGCGGCGATGCTGGCGACGTGGGTGCCGTGGCCGCCGGCCGACGGCGTGTCGGTGTCGTTGATCGCGGTGGCGTCCACCCATGTCGCGTCGGTGGTGGCCTGGCCGCAGCTCTGGGTGGGGTCGATCACCCCGACGAGCTCGTGGCACACGAGCTTCATGTTCTTGCGGACCTTGCTAGTGCCGTCGGCCCGCTTGAACATCGGGTGCGTGCCGTCGATACCGGAGTCGACGACGGCGATCGTGATGCCCCGCCCGTCGATCGGATTGGCGAAGCCCGGTTGGAACGCGGTGCGCGCCTCGAGCCCGCGCGTCGCGATGTGTGAAGTCTCGGTGTGGAACCGAATCGGCTGGTCAGCCTCGAGGCGGGTTACGCCGCGGGCGCGCAACAGCTGCTGCAATGACGC
>DASRJI010000075.1:0-38167 GCA_035649535.1 Acidimicrobiales bacterium
GCACCGACGTGACCAAGCTGTGCAGCTTCGATCACGACCTCGTCACCCACGTTCTCGAGGAAATGCCGTACCGATTCGGTACGGCATTTCCTCGAGAATCGTCGGCGGCCACCGCCTCGGTGGGCGGCCCGGTGCATGGGAGTGGGTGGAGCCGCCGTGATCCGTGACCGGTGATGGCCATCGAGGCGCGGGCCGTGGAACAGTGCGGGCGGGATGAGTGGGGACGAGGACCCGTCGCGGCGCCCGATAGACCGTCGCGCCCTGCTGCAGATGGGCGCGGCCGGCGTGGTGGGCGCGGTCGCGTCGGCCGTGGTGGTCGACAAGAGCGCCCAACCGAAGGGCGTGTCGCGTCGCGAGGTGATCGAGCGCAGCGACGCCGCCGGCGTTCTCGCCGGACGCGAGGTCGCGCTGGGTACGCACACGATCGTGTGGTCGGTGGCGACCGAGGATCCGGTGTTGACGTTCACGTTCGACGACGGGCCGGACCCGGAGTTCACGCCAAAGGTGCTCGAGATTCTCGGCCGGTTCGGCGTGTCGGCCACATTCAACGTGATGGGTTACAACGCCGAGCGTCACCAGGACGAGCTGAGAGCGGTCGTCGCCGCCGGTCACGAGCTTGGCAACCACACGTACCGGCACGTCGACCTGGCGTTCACCGACCCGGCCCGAACCCGGCGGGAACTGGAGGAGGGGGTCGAAGTCATCAGGGCGGTGAGCGGGGTGGACACGGTTCGATGGTTCCGTCCACCGCGCGGCGAGCTAACTGGTGTGGCGCTCCGGGCGGCGGCGGCCCTCGATCACGACATCCTCCTGTGGAGCGTGAGCGGCGACGTGGCCGGCATCGAACGACCAGCCGACGTGCGCGCCTTCGTCGACGCGCACCTGCAGCCCGGACAGATCGTTTCGTTCCACGACGGGATCGGCCGCGGCACGTTCGATCCACGCGGCCGCAATGCGCGTCAGCTGCGCGAGCGCCGCGCCGCGGAGGTCGCCGCCCTGCCCGCGATCATCGACGCCGCCCTAAGCAGCGGCCTTCGCCTGGTCACGGCGTCGGAGCTCCTGGAACACCGGATCGACTAGTGACGCCGCTCAGTTGATGAGCGGATCGCGCGGGAGGCCAAGGATGCGCTCGCCGATCTGGTTGCGCTTGATCTCCGAGGTGCCGCCGGCAATCGACATGGCGCGGTGCATCAGCACGAGCATCCCGCTCATCCCGCCGGCGCCGTCGAGGAACGCGGCGTCGGACCCGCTGAGCGCGTTGAGGATGTCGGCCGCCTCGTGCCCGTTCTCGGACAGGACGAGTTTGGTGACGGCACCCTCGGGCCCCGGCGCGCCGCCGGCGACGGCGCGGTGTGCGACGCGAAGGTTGAGCATGTCCATCGCCTGTGAGCGGGCGACGTAGCGGCCGATGCGCGCCGCACCACCGGGCAGCCGCTCGGGGTGCGCGTCGAACGCCGGCAGCAGCGCGTCGGCGCCCATGGCCATGCCGCCCTGACCGCCGCCGATGCTCACGCTCTCGTTGCCGAGCGTGGCCCGAGCGACGGTCCATCCGCCGTCGACGGGACCGACGACATCGTCGTCAGGCACGAACACGTCGTTGAAGAACACTTCGTTGAATTCCGAGTTGCCGGTAGGCATCTTCAGCGGCCGCACCTCGACGCCCTCGGCGTGCATGTCGATCACCATCGTGGTGATGCCGTCGTGCTTGGCCACGTCGGGATTGGTGCGGACCGTCGCGAAGCCGAACGACGACAAGTGGGCGCCGCTGGTCCAGACCTTCTGACCGTTCACCAGCCAACCGCCGTCGACGCGCGTCGCGCGCGTCTTTACGCCGGCGGCGTCGGACCCGGCGTCGGGCTCGCTGAACAGCTGGCACCAGATCACGTCCTGGTTGAGCGCCGGCCGCACCCAGCGGGCGACCTGGTCGTCGGTCGCGTACTGGATCAAGGTGAGGATGTTCCAGCCGGTGATGCCGAGCTGGGGCCGCTTGATGCCGGCCGCCGAGAACTCCTGCTCGATGACGAGTTGCTCGATGGCGCTGGCGTCACGACCCCACGGCTTGGGCCAATGCGCTACCGCATACCCCTCATCGATCAGGGCGGCCTTTTGCGCGGCGGGGTCGAGGTCCTTCACCCGGTCGACGAAGGCGCGCACGGTGTCGCGGATGGCCTCAGCTTCGGGCGGGAGGTCGACGTTTCGCGAGCGGCGAACGCCGCGGCGGAGCAAGTCGGTTGCGTCGAGGCTCGCCTGCTCGGCGTTCACGAACGCGCCGATCGCGGTGGCCCGGCGGAGGAAGAGGTGCGCGTCGTGCTCCCACGTGAAGCCGATGCCGCCGTGGACCTGGATGTTGTGGTTGGCGTTGAAGTCGGCCGCGGGGATGGCGAGGGTCGCCGCCATCGCTGCGCAGTAGGAGAACTGGTCGCCACCGGTGGCGGCGGCGCGGGCCGCGTCCCACACCGCGCAGGTGGCCAGCTCGGCCTCGACCAGCATGTTGGCGCAGTGGTGCTTGACCGCCTGGTAGGTGGCGATGGGACGGCCGAACTGGATGCGCACCTTGGCGTACTCGGCCGCCATGTCGCAGGCCTGGCGGGAAAGACCCGTGGCCTCGGCGGCCACGATCGTGCGGGTCATGTCGAGGAGCGACTGGCCGGCGCCGGCGATCACCTCGACGGGAGTGCCGGTGAGGGTGATGCGCGACGTGCGTCGCGTCGGGTCCATGTTGATCGGGACCTCGACAGTGACCGCAGCCCGCTCGAAGACGGCGACGTCGTCACCTTGGCCGATGAGGAACAGGTCGGCCATGCCGCCGCCCAGCGCCACCGTGCCGTCGAGCGAGATCGCTGCGGTGGTGGAGCCGTCGGCTAGGCCGGGGAGGAAGCGGGCCTGCACCTCGGGCTTGGCGCTGGCCGCGATGACGGCGCTGGCGATCACTGTCGGCACGAAGGGCCCGGGGGCAACGGCCCGCCCCAGCTCCTCGACGACCACGACGAGCTCGGGGAGCCCGAAGCCCGATCCGCCGTGCTCTTCGGGGAGGTGCAGCCCGAGCCAGCCCAGCTCGCGCAGCGCGTCCCAGAAGGGCGGCCGGCCCTCGTCGGGGGCTTCGAGCAGGGCGCGGGCCGCGGCGCGCGCATTGTGCTTTACGAGGAAGTCGGCAGCGGTGCGGCCCAGGGCCTGATGGTCATCGGTGATCGCGATCGGCATATGTCGCGAATCTACCGGTGAGTGCGCACGACTCGCCCTCCAGAGGGCGGCTCGTGCGCAGTCGAAACCTCGCCTGTGACATCGTGACGGCCGTGGGCGACGGTATCGATCAGTCCGTGCTCGTCCGGTGGATGGACGAACAGGGCTTGGCCGGGGGTCAGATCCGCGAGTGGACGGTGCTGGCCGGTGGCACGCAGAACGTGCTCGTCCGCTTCGAGCGCGGCGACCGGACCTACGTCCTCCGGCGGCCGCCGCTGCACTTGCGAGCGAACAGCAACGAGGTGCTTCGTCGCGAGATGCGCGTCCTCGCGGCCTTGGCCGGCAGTGACGTGCCTCATCCGGAGTTCATCGCCGGCTGTCCCGACGAGTCGGTGATGGACGGCGCCGTCTTCTACCTCATGGAGTCAATCGACGGCTTCAACCCGACGGTCGAGGTTCCGCCGCCGTTCGCGACCGACATGACGTTGCAACATCAGATGGGCCTCGGCATGGCCGACGCCCTCGTCGCGCTCGGGGGCGTCGACATCGAGGCCGCCGGTCTCACCGATCTCGGCAAGCTCGACGGGTTCCTCGATCGTCAGGTCGACCGGTGGCTGTCGGAATTGGCCGGCCACTCGCGTCACGACAACTATCCGGGGCCCGAGTTGCCCGGCGTCGAAGGGGTCGCCGAGTGGTTGCGCGCCCGCACGCCGGCGACGTTCTCGCCCGGCCTGATCCACGGCGACTTCCACCTAGCCAACGTGCTGTTCGACCGCGCCACGCCCCGCGTCGCCGCCATCGTCGATTGGGAGATGACGACGGCAGGGGATCCGCTCCTCGACCTCGGTTGGCTCATCGCAACGTGGCCGAGCATGGCGGGCGCGCAGCTATCGGGCCTGGCGCCGATCACCGAGGTGGTCGCTCACTATGCGAGCCGATCACCGCGCGACACGACGCAGATCGAGTGGTACGGCGTCCTCGCCTGTTTCAAGCTCGGGATCATCCTCGAGGGCACCAACGCGCGTGCGTACGCGGGGAAGGCGCCGCGCGCGGTGGGCGACATGCTCCACCTGAGCGCAGTGGGTCTGTTCGAGCGGGCGGCGCTGATCATCAAGAACGGCTTCGAATGACCGACGTCGTTGCGCTGGCGCCACGCGTCGATCGGGGCACGCCGCTTCTTGGCGTGCCGACCGGCCGGCCGATGCTGTCGTGGAAGACCGAGACCGCAGCGCCCGACTGGCTACAGGCGGCCTACGAGATCGATGTGACGGACGCCGCCGGCGAGGCGTTGTGGCAGAGCGGGCGCGTCGACTCCGAGGAGTCAGTGTGCGTTGGGTGGGCCGGCCCGGCGTTGGCCTCACGCCAACGAGCCCGCGCCCGCGTGCGCGTGTGGGGCGTCGACGGGAGTGCCAGCGACTGGAGTGCGCCGGCCGACTTCGAGACGGCGTTGTTGGATCCGACTGAATGGACGGCGGACTTCATCACACCGGCGTGGGAGGAAGACGCGTCGGTCTCGAACCCGCCGCCCATATTTCGCCGCACGTTTGCCGTCCCCGCGGCTGTGACCACCGGTCGCCTGTACGCCACCGCGCTCGGCATCTACGAAGTACGCGTCAACGGTGCGATCGTGGGCGATCGCGTGTTGGCGCCGGGGTGGTCGTCGTACAACAAACGGCTGCGCACCCAGACCTACGACGTAACCGGCGCGGTACACGCAGGCGAGAACACGATTGAGGTGACCGTCGCCGACGGCTGGTACCGCGGCTTCCTCGCGTGGGGCGGGAAGCGCAACACGTACGGCACCCAGGCCGGGCTTCTCGTCCAGCTCGAACTGCTCCTCGCCGACGGCACCTCGCAGACGGTCGTGAGCGATGGCGAGTGGACGGTGGCGACCGGGCCGGTCTGGAAGGCCGACATCTACAACGGCGAGCACTACGACGCCCGCGTCGTCGCGTCCGACTGGGGGCCGGTCGCCGTCCTCGAACACGACCGGTCGGTCCTGATCGCCGACGACGCGCCGCCGGTTCGCCAGACTGAAGAGCTGCGCCCCGTTGAGATCGTGACGACGCCGTCGGGCAAGACCGTCGTCGACTTCGGCCAGAACCTTGTCGGCTGGACGCGGATCACGGTGAATGCCGATCCCGGGACCACGATCACGCTCCGTCACGCCGAGGTGCTCGAAGGCGGCGAGATCTGCACCGCGCCGCTCCGGAACGCGCAGGCCACCGACGTGTACGTCGCACGGGGCGACCCCGACGAGACCTGGGAGCCGCGATTCACGTTCCACGGGTTCCGCTATGTCGAGGTCGACGGCTGGCCCGGTCCGCTCGGCGTCGGCGACATCGTCGCTCTCGCGTGCCACAGCGACATGACCCGCACGGGCCGCTTCGCCAGTTCGAATGACATGGTCAACCAGCTTCACGAGAACGTGGTGTGGGGGATGCGCGGCAACTTCGTCGATGTCCCGACCGACTGCCCGCAGCGCGACGAGCGCCTCGGGTGGACGGGCGACATCCAGGTGTTCTCGCCCGCCGGGTCGTTCCTGTTCGACACCGACGCGTTCCTCGCGTCGTGGCTCGCCGACCTGGCCGCCGATCAACTGCCCGACGGCGTCGTGCAGTTCGTCATTCCGGCTGTTCTCGGCGACCACACGCCGACGGCGGCGTGGGGCGACGCGGCGACACTGATTCCCTGGACGCTGTACCAGCGGTACGGCGACGCCGCGTTGCTCGAGCGCCAGTACCCGAGCATGCGCGCGTGGGTGGAATGCCTTCGCAGCCGCCTCGACGAGCGCCATTTGTGGTCCCGCGGGTTCCAGTTCGGCGATTGGTTGGATCCCGCCGCACCTCAGGAGGATCCCTCGGCCGCCCGCGCCGACAAGCACCTCGTCGCCACTGCGCACGTCGCCCGGTCGGCGACGGTCCTGGCGGAGAGCGCGGCGGTACTCGGCAAGGTGGACGACGTTGCCCAGTACCGCGAGCTGGCGGCGACGGTCACCGCCGCGTTCCGCGACGAGTTCGTCACTCCTACCGGCCGGCTGATGTCCGACTGCCAGACCGCGTACGGGCTGGCGATCGTGTTCGACCTTCTCGAGGGCGACCAGCGCCGCCGCGCCGGCGACCGCCTCGCCCAGCTCGTTGCCGCCGACGACTACTGCATCGCGACCGGCTTCGTCGGCACGCCGCTTGTGTGCGACGCGCTGTGTGCGACCGGCCACGTGGATGTCGCGTACCAACTGTTTCTCCAGACGAAATGCCCGTCGTGGCTGTACCCGATCACGATGGGCGCCACGACGATCTGGGAGCGGTGGGACTCGATGCGGCCGGACGGCTCGGTGTCGTCAAGTGGCATGACGTCGTTCAACCACTACGCGCTCGGGGCCGTCGCCGACTGGATGCACCGAACCGTTGCCGGCCTGGCGCCGGCCGCGCCGGGCTACAAGGCCATCACGATCGCGCCGCGGCCGGGTGGCGACTTGACCGCAGCATCGGCCGAGCTCGACACGCCCTACGGGTTGGCCGCGTCCCGCTGGCGCATCGACGGCGACGGGTTCGAGGTGGAAGCGGTGGTCCCGCCCAACACGCGGGCGACGGTCATCCCGCCGAACGGCGCCGGGCCGTCCGTTGAGGTCGGTTCGGGAACGCACACCTGGCGCTGGCCGGCATGACGCGCCGCGCCGCCGGCGCGTTCGCCCTCGCCGTTGCGGTGCTTGGCCTCGGCGTTCCCGCGGGCCGGGCGGCCGAATACGGCGCGCTGTCGTTCCCGAAAGACGAGCACGCGCACGTCGGCGGGTGGGACTACTGGTGGGGCGCCGCCGACCTGGCCATGACGTCGGGAAATCACTACACGGTCGGTGTCGCATTCAACTCGCACTACGGGTACGGCGTGACCGGCCACCAGGTGTTTCCGCGCCAGGGGCCGTACAAGGGCCAGTCGATCATGACGATGGACGGGCCCGCGGAGTGGGGTCACCCGGGCGAGGCGACGGGTCGGTTCGCCCGGACCGTCTCCACCTATATCCCTGGGGTCAGCGAGCTGCTGCGATACCAGACGCTCGACACCGGCAACGGCCTCAAGGACATCGGGCTGTACGAGCGGACAAGCCTCGATCGCGAGTCGTACCACCTGCGGCTCGACGACGACCAAGCGCGCGTCCATCCAATCGGTCGCACCGTGAAGCTCGTCGTCGACCTGCGCGCCGACATGGCGGGGCCGCCACTGCTCGCCGGCGGCACGGGGACCTGGTGGTACGGCATCCCCGAGACCTTTGGCTACCCGTCGCGCTCGTTCCAATACATGCAGGCGGCCAAGACGATCGCGGGAACACTGGACCTGCAGCAGCCCGACGGATCGCTGCTCCGCGAGACGGTCGCGTCCACCGGGTCGACGATGGTTATGACCCACGAGTACGACGCGTCGCCCGAGGACCTATTCGCCGGCCTGGCTCTCGCCGAGGCGACGCAACTCCACCCGCGCTACGCGCAGTACTACGCGGGCGGCATGCCGTGGGAGCTGCTGTTCCTCGATTTGAAGAACGGCGCCCAGTTGATGGTGGCGCTCCTCGCGTTCCACGACACGAACCGCGGACTGGCCACGCCCGCGATCGGCGGCAAGCAGCCGACCTATCGCGTGCTGGCGACGCTGCGGCTGCCCACTGGCGAGTCCGTGCCGCTCGACGATGTGCTCCACGTCGAGCACCTTTCGTACCGCAACATTGTCGGCCACGTGCCCACGTTCCTGGTGCAGGTCGACGGCATGTGGACGCAGGCGTGGGACTACCGGATGAGCTATCCGGGCGGTCGGGTGAAGGGGCCCGGCGGCCGCACGGCGTCGGTGCCGGCATTCGACCTCGGCGTGGTCCCGCAGTTCGCGCGCAACGAACCGGCGTCGGACGACAGCGGGAATTGGCTGGCACAGCGGGTTCCGTTCGTCGCTTCCGGCTCATATGACGGGTGTCCGGTGCGCGGCTTCGGCTGGTCCGAGTTGATCGTCAACTGGTACGGCCGCGAAGACCGCGACCCCTGGTACACCGCGGGTGCCGTTCCTCCCATCCCGAGCCGGTGTGGTGTCGGCGGCGAGACGCCTCCGATCGGCACGCCCGGTGAGCTCAACCCGCCCGCGGGCGAGAGCGCCGCGCCGCGAGTCGCGCCAGAGGGATGCGTCGCTTACGACGCGGCACCGACCTGCGAGTACGACGCAACGGTTGCGGCCGGCGGCGGTGGCTACAGCGCGGCGCCGGGGGGCTGGACGGTGACAATCCGCCGGCCGGGTGCGCCGGCGCCGATCGTCGTCACGGGCTTCGGCGGCAGCGAGATGTACATGTGCGGAACGATCCGGCCGGGTGACCACGTGGTCGTCGCCGCCCAAGCCGGCTCCATCGGGTTCGCCGGCAACCCGCTCCTCTGCTTCTGAGCAAAACTGCGCCGATGCCCGACCTCGCGACCGTCGCCGCCGCCTTCGTCGAGATGGCTCACCGCATCGTCTGGGCGACCGCCGCCACTGTCGATCCGGACAACCGTCCGCGTACGCGGATCCTGCACCCGCTGTGGGAGTGGGACGGCACGTCGTTGATCGGCTGGATCGCGACCGGTCCGACGCCGCGCAAGCTGGCCGACCTCGAGCACGGCAATTTCATGTCGCTCAACTACTGGTCGCCGAACCACGACACGTGTCGCGCCGACTGCGAGACGACGTGGCACTTCGACGACGCCACGCGTGAAGGGATCTGGAACGCGTTCAGGTACGCGCCGGAACCGGTCGGCTACGACCCGGCGCTCATCCCTGTTTGGGACAGCCCGACGTCGCCCGCCTTCGCCGCCCTCGAGCTGAAGCCGACGTACCTCCGCGTCTTCCCCGGCACCGCGCTCCTCACCGGCGAGGGCGACGTCCTGAGCTGGTCGCGCCGGCAATCCTGAAGCCAGAATGGCGCGGTGCCTATCCGCGTATTCCTGCTGGACGATCACGAACTGGTCCGTCGAGGCGTACGTGACGTCCTGTGGGTCGAGGAGGACATCGATGTGGTCGGAGAGGCGGCGACCGCCGAAGAAGCTCTGGAGCGGATTCCGCAGACGAAGCCGGATGTCGCAGTCCTCGACGTTCGGCTGGGAGAGGAGGGCGAGGACCGGGGCGGTATCGAAGCATGCCGGGAGATCCGCTCGATCCACCCGGAGATCGCCTGCCTGATGCTCACCAGCTTCGCTGACGACGAGGCACTCCTCGCGTCGGTGATCGCCGGCGCAGCTGGCTACGTCCTGAAGCAGATTCGCGGGACCGAGTTGGTCGACAGCATCAGGCGTGTCGCGAACGGCGAAACGTTGCTTGATCCTGCCGTCACGACACGCGTGCTCGATCGGCTCAGAAACCCACTCCCAACCGAGGCCGACCCGCTCGCCAACCTTTCTCCGCAGGAGCGCAAGATCCTCGATTACATCGCCGAGGGTCGAACCAACCGACAGATCGGCGAGGCGATGTACCTCGCCGAGAAGACGATCAAGAACTACGTGTCGAACCTGCTTTCGAAGCTGGGAATGTCTCGGCGTAGCGAGGCGGCGGCGTACGCGGCCCGGCTCGATGAGCGTCGTCAGCACCGCGACGAGCCAACGCCGACCTGAGGCCAAAAGTCCCACCGGCGGCTCGCGTTCGGCCCTAACGCCGCGCCGCCGCATCCGTCACGCTCACGAGTGATGGAAACCGACCACAACGGCATGGCCGTCCTCTCGACGCACGAGTGCCTCCGCCGTCTCGGCCGCAACGGTATCGGTCGTATCGGGCTGAGTATCGGTGCCCTCCCGGCCATCCTGCCGGTCATGTACGCCGTCGTCGACGGTGAGATCTACTTCCAGACCCAGCCGGGCGCCAAGATGGCAGCGGCGACGGAGAACGCGATCGTGGCGTTCGAAGTCGACGACAGCGACTTGCTGCGC
Source organism: Acidimicrobiales bacterium (assembly GCA_035649535.1). Taxonomy (GTDB): domain Bacteria; phylum Actinomycetota; class Acidimicrobiia; order Acidimicrobiales; family JACDEA01; genus JACDEA01. The sequence goes on from DASRJI010000075.1 coordinate 10,104, forward strand.
CACACCGGCTGGAGCGTCCTCGTGGTCGGCCGAGCCGAGCGCGTCGATGGGCCCTCGGCAGCGCTACTGGGGCCGCCGCTCCTGCGGTGGGTCGGGCATCGCGATGCCGACGTGCTCGTGCGCATACGGCCCGAGATGGTTTCCGGGCGGCAAATCCAGATTGGCGGCGCCGGTGCGACGTCGCCGCAAGCTTGCGAGGTGCTCCATGCGTGATGTCGACAGCCACAGCCGGATCGAGGTCATTCACGTTGACGAATGCCTCGAGCTCCTACGCACTGCGCAAGTCGGGCGGCTGGCGTTCGTGAACGGAGCCGCGTCGGCCGACGTCCTTCCGGTTAACTACGTCCTCGATGGCGACGCCGTCGTCTTCGCCACCGCCACCGGCTCGAAGCTGTGGTCGTCGGAACGGGGCTCGGTCGCGTTCGAAGTCGACGCGACGGACGTGGAGACCCAATCCGGATGGAGCGTCGTCGTTCACGGTCTTGCGCAGGAGATCACCTCGGTCGACGCACCCGGCCTCGTTGCCCGACTCCGCGCCCTGCCGTTGAATCCGTGGGCCGGCGGCGATCGCCCGCATCTGGTCCGCATAGCGCCGAGGTCGATCACCGGTCGACGTGTTGGAGGTCGAGGAGGTCCACATGACCAAGACAGATGAAACACGCGCTGCACTGAATGAGTTGTCGCCCGACGAGTGCATCCGGCTGCTCGGGGATCAGTCGGTCGGGCGTCTCGCCGTCGCGTTTCCCGGCGAACCGCCCACCGTGGTGCCGGTGAATTACCTGATCGAAGGAGACGTGATTGTCTTCCGGAGTGATCTCGGGCAGAAGCTGACGCGTTTGCGGCAGCAGCCGGTCGCCTTTGAGCTCGACCACATCGACTACGTGCATCGCACGGGTTGGAGCGTGCTCGTGCAGGGCGTCGCATACGAAGCGACCCACTTCGAGACCGATCATCTTGCGTTGCACCCGTGGGCCGAAGGCGAGAAGTCGCACTGGGTGCGGATCGTCCCGTCATCCATCACCGGTCGGCGCCTTGTTCTACCTGAGTGGCCGAGGTCGTCTCGCGGCTACTTGTAGATGCGGTCGGTAACATCGCCTACTGAATGTCCGGGGGCTTGACTGAGCGTGATCGGCGCCTCCTGGAAGCGTTTGGTTCGCTCGCCCTCGGGCTCGAACTGACCGATCTTCTCAAGCGCATTGTCGCTGCCGCGTGCACCCTGGCCGACGCCCAATACGGCGCGCTGGGCGTCATCGGGCCTGACCGGCTGTTAGTTGAATTCGTCCACGAGGGCATCGACGAGGAAAGCGTCGCTCGCATTGGCCATCTGCCCGAGGGTCACGGCCTGCTTGGCCTGTTGATTGCAGAGCCCCACCCGATGCGACTCGCCGATCTCTCGACCCACCCCTCGTCATTCGGCTTCCCGCCGAATCATCCGCCGATGGGGGCGTTTCTCGGCGCTCCCGTGCGTGTCGGCGACAACGTCTTCGGCAACATCTACCTGACGAACAAGCGGTCCGCGGCCGAGTTCACCGGCGAGGACGAGGAGCTGATCGTTGCACTGGCGGCGACAGCCGGCGCCGCCATCGCCAATTCGCGCCTTCTTCACGAGACGCAACGGCGCGAACAGACGCTGAGCGCGCTCCAAGGTGTGTCGACGGCGCTCCTTGCCGGCACCGGCCAGCGTGACGTATTGGCGCTAATCGCCAACCATGCCCAGGACATTCTCGACGCCGACGCGGCAACCGTCGTACTGCGCACCGACGAAGGCACGTTGGAGGTCGCCGTCGGTGTCGGCGACAACATCGCCGACGCCGTCGGCATGAGCATCCCTGAGGCGTCGATCTCCGGCCGGGTCATCGTGAGCGGCACCCCGCGGAACCTCACCGATCCGACTGGTGTCGAGAGCGTCCACCAGCCGCTGATCACCGCCCTCGGCTCGGGCCCGGTGGTTTTCGTGCCCATGTGGTTGCACGGCGAGACGTTCGGCACGCTCGCGGTTGGCCGGCAGAAGGGGCGCGCCCCTTTTACCGACGACGACACGCAGCTCGTCCAGTCCTTCGCAACGCAGGCCAGCGTTGCCCTCGAGTACAGCCGTGCCCAGGATCAGCTCCGTGCGGTCGCCGTGTATGAGGATCAGGAGCGGATCGCGCGTGACCTCCACGACTCGGTGATTCAACAGCTCTTCGCAGTCGGCATGAGCCTGTCGAGTGGTCTGCGGCTCATCGACAATGCGGCGCTGGCCGATCGGCACCAACGCGCGATCGATGACATCGACGACACGATCCGCCGCATCCGCTCGACCATCTTCTCGCTCGGTCAAACCGGCCGCGCGCCCGGCAGCCTCCGCGCCGCCGTCCTCTCGGTGTTGAACGAACTGGCGCCGGCGTACGGCCTCCAGCAGAACGTCCAAGTCACCGGCGCCATCGATGTCGCGGCCTCGCCCGAGATCGCCGAGCAGCTCACGAGCACGTTGCGTGAGGCGGTGTCGAATGTCGGCCGGCATGCCCGGGCCACGCGCATCGACGTGGAGCTCCGAGCCGAAGGTGGCGAGTTGATCCTGCGAGTCCGTGACAACGGCATCGGCATGGAACAGCATCCGGATCGGCGCAGCGGCCTGGCGAACATGGAGAGCCGAGCGCAGGCGCTCGGCGGGTCGATGGTCCTCTCAACTGGCGCGGGCCTCGGGACACTCATCGAGTGGCGAGTCCCAGCATTGTCCGACACCTAGCGCCGACCGTCTGACGCGGAACGACGCCCGGGGGGGGTCCGGGCGTCGCTCCGTGGCACGCCGCTGACGGCGGCGCTTCCCGATCAGTACGCCATCTTGTCAGCGGCTGCGGGATAGACGTGGACCTTCTTGGCGAAGCGGGGGATGGCCAGACCAGCCAGGGCCACGCCCACGCCACCGACGGCGAACCCGAGCAACGCCATCATGGCGCCGAGGCCGACGACCAGCTGCGCAACGTTGAACGCCATCACTGACGTGTACAGGCTCGTGCGCAGGGCCGATGCCTGGAAAGCGGTGTTGCGAATGGGGTTGGCGACGGGCTTTCCGTCGGCGCCCTTCACCGCGGCCGCCGCGTCATTGGTGTCGCCACCGGTCGTGGCCAGGTACCGGCCGAGCTCGGCATAGGTCTTGCCGCCCGCGGCCTCGTCGGCGTGATGACCGATGATGTCGGCCATTGACTTGGCGGTTGCCGGTGAATCGACCCGCGCATTCGGGATCGACGCGTCCTCCGGCGTGGTGATCTTCTGAGCGATCAACTCGCTGCGCACCTGGTTGCGTGCGTCGAAGCCGCGGTTGGCGGTGTAGCCACCCGCAACCACGAGCACGAGACCGAGTGCCAGCAATGCGATCGGGAATGCCTTCTTCATGTGTCTCTCTCCTCTTGACTGTGCGACCGTGCGGCCTATCGACCGTTGCTTTCAGTGTCGGTGAGCCGGGCGCAGTTGGGTACCGGCGAACGGCAGTGACGCGAGTGACCAAGGTCCCTTCTGGCGGCGAGCCGAGCGCTACTTGACGATCAGCGCGGTGACCATGCCGAACATCCCGTCCTCGCGCTCGGCGTGGTTGAGGATGTGGCAGTGCCAGGCCCAGACGCCGGGGTTGTCGGCGTGCACGAGCACCGTGTAGCGCTCGCCCGGGCTCACCAGGATGGTGTCGGCGTTGTACGGCTGCGGTAGCGGATAGCCGTCCTTGGCGATGACGAGTTGGGCGAGCCCGTGCAGGTGCATCGGGTGGATCATCTGGCCCTCGTTCATGTAGTCGACTTCGATCCAATCACCGAGCTTGGCGGCGATGGGCGCGGTGGCGGGAAAGCTCTTGCCATTGATGGTGAAGCCGAGCGTGCCGCTGTCGTTCACCATCATCAACTGGCGCTGCGCGACCACAACGCCGTTGGGCGTCGGCTCGTCGCCCACGAGGAATGCGCCCGCGAGGCCGTTCGGAACCTGCTTCACCGCGTTCTGATGCGAGTGGTACATCCCGACCGCCGGCGTGGATTGTGCAGTGAAGCTGTACGTGAATGTCTCGCCCTTCTTCACCGGGGCTTGGGTGATCTCGGGCACGCCGTCCATGGCGTTGGGAGTGATCAGTCCGTGGAAGTGGATCGCGGTCGACTCGGGGAGTTCGTTGTGAAGCACGACCTTGACTTTGTCGCCCGGATTCACACGGATCGTCGGACCGGGGACCGTGCCGTTGTACGCCCACGCGTCGACCGATCTTCCAGGCTCGACCTCCCACTTGACGATCTTCGACGTCAGTTCGAACTGCTTGGTGCCGTCGGCCAAGACCTTCGGCGCCAAGGTTTGGCCGCCGAGTCCGGCCGTCTTGGCCGGGAAGGCTTTGATCGACGTGGCCATGCCGGCATCCATCTCTTCGGCCGTCATTGCGTGCGTTGTGACCGGCGACGAGCTAGCTGAGGCCTTTGATCCGTTCACGACGCTGAGCTGGCCGGTCATGCCCGCCTGCTCGTGGCCGGGAATCGTGCAGAAGATCGCGTACGTGCCGGCGGCGAGATCAGTCAGGCGCAATGTCTGCGTCCCGCCGGGATCAACCATCGGGCTCGCCAAGCTCGTCGACTTCACCGCGAGATTGTGAGCGGTTGCGCCCGTGTTCATGATCTCCAGCCGACCGCCCACGGCCACGGTGACGGACGCAGGCTCGAGCTTGAACTCACTGAGGTGAACCATCGCCGATGACGGTGCCGAGGCACTGGTCCCTTCTTCGCCACCGTGCTTCGATTCGTCGACCGCCCGCAGGCCCAGGCCAACGCCGACGACCGCGGCGACCAACGCCATAGCGGCGACCACGACGGCAGTCACTATCCAGGTGTCGCGTCGAAGATCAGCGGCGGCAGGCAGGGACTCGGTGGTTGTGCTCATGACGTCATCGTCCTGTTTTGCGCGTCGCGTCCCCCAGGGTCCACCGGGGGGAGGTGCAGGGTCTTTGGTCCCCTCCGTCACGTCGACATCGGTCATGGGACTTTCGACCCTGGCAAGAGATCGGCGCGTCTTGCGATCCTTGAGACAGAGCAAGGAGGCTCGTCATGTTTGTTCTGATCCCGCAGACCGACACCCCCGGGGCCCACATCGCAGCGGCGCGACTGCGCGGCCAGGGCGACACGGTCGCAACCTGTTACGGCGATCCCAACGGCGAGTGGTGCGCGGCCGTGTCGGGTGGTCGGTGTCCGCTCGACGACGGTGTCGACATGGTCGTCGTGGTGCGGCCGGAGATCTCGGCCGAGCGTCTGCCTCGAGAGGAAGCCGCATTGTGCGGTGCCGCGCGAGGGATTCCGGTCGTCATCGCCGGGGCGAGTGGCGGGCATCCCTATGGCGCCATCGCGACCGCCGACGACGAGACCTCGGACGTGACCGCCGTCGTAGGGACGGTTGCTGCGCTCCCGCTCGTGTGGCACTCGACCGTCGCCACGGGGGCGCTCCGCACGAGCCTCATCGCGAGCGGGGTCGACCCGGCTGGCGCGTGGGTAGATGTGCATCGACGAAACAGCGGCCTCGTCGTGCACCTGAACCTGTTGGCGCCCGGCGACCGTCGATCGCTCGGCGTCGCGGCCGTCCGTGTCCTGGCCGCCATGCGTGATGTCGACCCGTGGGCCAAGACGATCGATGTCGTCCGGGTCGTCGCCGCGGACGGCATTGGCGCGGCGAGAGCTGTGGCCTGACGCGACGATCGGCATTCGGCGAGGTCGCCGAGTAAGCAGTCGGGATGGCCAGACTGACGAAAGGGAACCGGTCGATCGCCGGACGAGTGGCGATTGTCACGGGTGCGGCGAGCGGCATGGGACGGGCGACCGCGCATCTGTTCGCCGACGAGGGGGCCAAGGTCGCAGTGATCGACCTCGGCGACGACCGCGTGAAGACAGTCGTCGACGAGATCACCGCCGCCGGCGGCACGGCGCAGGGCTGGGTGCTCGACGTATCCGACCAAGCGGCCGTCGATGGCGTGGTGAACGACGTTCGCGGCGCGTTCGGGCCGATCGACATCCTCGTCAACAACGCCGGGATCGCCTTGCCCGCGCCGTTCGCTATGCCGGCGACTTCGTACCTCGACGCGTGGAACCGCACCTTCGACGTCGACCTGACAGCACACGTGCTCCTCATCCAGGCGTGTCTCGCGGATCTCCAGCGCAACGGGGAGGGCCGGGTCGTGAACATCGCGTCGACCGAGGGACTCGGCGCGACCGCCGCCAACTCGCCGTATGTCGCGGCCAAACACGGCGTGATCGGGCTCACTAAGGGCCTGGCGGTCGAGCTGGGGCGCACCGGTGTGACGTTCAACTGCATCTGCCCGGGCCCGATCCGTACGGGCATGACCGCGGGCATCCCTGATGACGCCAAGGACAAGTTCGCCCGCCGGCGCGTGCCGCTGCGGCGGTATGGCGAGCCCGAGGAGGTTGCGCACATGACCTTGTCACTCGTGCTCCCCGCCGCGTCGTTCACCAACGGTGTCGTCATCCCCGTCGACGGCGGTATGACGTCGCAGAACACATAGCGAGACAGAATGGCGCCGTGACGATCCGCGTCTTCCTCTTGGACGACCACGAGGTCGTTCGTCGCGGGGTCCGCGACATGCTCCGTGTCGAAGCTGACCTGACGGTTGTCGGCGAGGCGGCGACGGCCGACGAAGCGCTCGAGATGATCGGCGCCACGACGCCTGACGTCGCCGTGCTCGACGTGCGGCTGGGCGAGGAGGCGGGCGAGCGGAGCGGTATCGAGGCGTGCCGCGAGATCCGGTCGACGCATCCGAATATCGCTTGCATCATGCTCACGAGCTACGCCGACGACGAGGCGCTGATGGCTTCGATCCTGGCCGGGGCCGCCGGGTATGTCCTCAAGCAGGTCCGGGGCACCGATCTGGCTGACGGCATCCGCCGCGTCGCGCGCGGCGAGACGTTGCTCGATCCGACCTTGACGACGCACGTTCTTGACCGGCTTCGCGCTGCGCCGTCCGACGAGGACGCGCTGATCGCGGGGTTGTCGGAAAGAGAGCGGACGGTCCTCGATTACATCGCGCAGGGCTACACGAACCGTCGCATCGCCGAGTCGATGTTCCTCGCCGAGAAGACGATCAAGAACTACGTGTCGAAGCTCCTGGCGAATCTCGGAATGTCTCGCCGCACCGAAGCCGCCGCCTATGCGGCGCGCCTGCAAGAACGCCGGTCCCTCAATCGCAATCGGTCCAACTCGGACTAAGGCCGAAAGTCCCTGCGGTTTCGGGACGTTCGGCACTATGACGCCTCAGTCGGCCGGTGCATGCTTGGAGGCGAGGGGATCGACGCGAAGGAGTATTCAGTGGCGCCGCAACGGGCCGAGCTTGATCGCCTCATCCACGCTTCGCTCGACGACGTCGAGCGCTCCATAGCCACGCTGTTCGACGGCAGCCGCGTGATGCAGCTGCAGGCGCGCGATTCCCGCGGTGTCGTCGCTCGCACGGCGCTCCGTGTCGCCGTGGGCGTGCCGACGATTGGCGACGGGATGACGTCGTGGCCGATCGCGTGGGTGCCGAGTGGGCAACGCCGCTTCCTGCTCGCCTTCGCCGGTCACCTCGAAGCGCGCGGCCTGCCGCACGCGACGCTCCTTACGGTGGCTGGTGCCACGCGACTGCCGTTTGGTCCGATCGGAAAGGTGGCACACCGCGTGTCGCCCAACCCAGCGGTCGACGAATCGCTGCGTGCGTTCCTTTTCCAGCTCGCAGGTGACATTCGCGACGCTGTCGACGCACGCGTCCTCGCCTTCAACTAGTCACACAGCGGTACGCTTGACCTCTGATGTCAGGGGGCTCGGCTGACCGGGATCGGCGGCTTGTAGAGGCCTTCACCTCACTCGCCCTCGGGCTCGAGTTGCCCGACCTCCTCAAGCGAATCATCACCGCCGCATGCGGGATCGCCGGGGCGACTCGCGGGTCACTGGCTGCTACCGGCGCCGAGCAGCTTCTCGTCGAGTTCACGAGCGATCGTCTTGATGATCAAGGCGTCGCGTCGCTCGGGCCCTTGCCCGCCGATTTCGTCGCGCCGGCTGGCGCACTAACGGCGCCGATCAGAGTTGGCTACGAGGTGTTCGGCGAGCTCTCCCTTTGCGACAAGCGCGACGGGGCCGGCTTCAACAGTACGGACGAGCAGCTCATCAGCGGTCTCGCCACCGCGGCGGGCGCGGCGATCGCGAACTCCCGTCTCCACGAGGAAGCCCAGCGGCGCCAGCAGGCGTTGGGCGCGCTGCAGAGCGTGGCCACCGCCCTCCTCGCGGGCTCGGCGGAAGGTGATGTGCTGGCGCTGATCGCCAATCACGCGCGGAACATTCTCGACGCCGACGCGGCGACCGTGGTGCTGCGCACTGATCGAGACGACGTCCTCGAAGTTGCCGCCGGAGTCGGCGGACAGCTGGCGGATGCCGTGGGAGATTCGGTACCCGCGAGGCGGTCCATTTCTGGGCAGGTCATGGTCAGCGGCTTGCCGATGAACCTCACGGACACGGCGGCCGCGGGCCGGGGCTACCGACCTCTGCTCGATGCACTGGGCGGCGGCCCGGCGCTGTTCGTCCCCTTGTGGCTGCACGGCGAGCCGTTCGGCACGCTCGCGGTGGGCCGCAGTGCTGGCGCGGCGTGGTTCACCGACATCGACCTCACCCTCGCGCAGTCCTTCGCGACCCAAGCGAGTGTCGCCTTGGAATACAGCAGCGCCCAGGAACAGTTGCGGGTGCTTGCGGTGTACGAGGATCAAGAGCGAATCGCCCGGGACCTCCACGACTCGGTGATTCAGCATCTGTTCGCGGTGTGCATGAGCTTGCAAGCCGGGTCCCGATCATCCAAGGACCCAGCGCTGACCGAGCGGATAGAGCGAGCGATCGATGACATCGATGCGACCATCGGCCGCATTCGGTCGACGATCTTCGCGCTCGGCGACGGTGTCGGTGCAGGAGGCCTCCGGGCCGCGGTCGGGAGTGTGCTCGGCGAGCTGGCCCCTGTCTACGGGCTACAGCCGACCCTGGAAGTCGTCGGCGCGGTCGACGCGGCCACACGGCCGGGCCTCGCGGAACACGTGACATCGGTGGTCCGCGAGGCCGTCTCGAACGTCGGCCGTCACGCCGACGCCAGTCGGGTTGACGTCGAGCTTGTCGTCGACGCCACTGAGTTCGTGCTGCGAGTTCGAGACAACGGCCGCGGGATCGGGACGCAGAACGGTCGCCGCAGCGGTCTGGCGAATATGGAGAGTCGCGCGCTGGAGCTGGGCGGCTCGATGACGGTGTCGGCCGGCGAAAGGGAGGGGACGCTCATCGAGTGGCGCGTGCCGGTGGCGGCGCGATGAGCGACAACCACATCCGCAGCACGCTCCGGTTCCGGCCGGGCCAGATGCCGCCGCTGTTCGGCGACACCGCCGCCGTGTTGGTGGTCGATGACGACTCGCAACTGACCGACGTGATGGCCCGGTTGCTCGAACGCGAGGGCTACCGGTGCACGATCGCGACGAGCCCGGCCGAGGCGCGCAGCCGTATGGCCGAGCGGAAGTTCGCGGTCGCCCTTGTTGACGTGATGATGCCCGGCGGCTCGGGGCTCGAGTTAGCGGCGCAAATGCTCGAGCAGCAGGACGACCTTGCCGTGGTCATGGTCACCGCGGTCGAAGACGCCGGGATCGCCGACCTCGCACTCGAGGGCGGCGCCTACGGCTACGTGATCAAGCCGTTCCGGCCCAACGAGATCTTGATCAGCGTGGCCAACGCCGGCCGTCGACGCTGCCTCGAGATTGCCCATCGCACGTACCAAGCGAGGCTTGAGCAGCACGTCGACGAGCAGAACGCCGACCTGGACGACGCGCTCTTGCACCTGAAGCAGACGGACGCCGAGGCGATCGCCTCCGCGTCCGAGGCGAAATACCAGGCGGTGCTCAATGCCGCGCCGGACGCGATCGTCGGCGTCTCGGCCGATGGCAACATCGTGCTCGTCAATAGCCAAGCCGAGCTTCTCTTCGGGTACGACCGTGAGGAGCTGCTGGGCCACCCGGTCGACATCCTCGTGCCCGACGCGGCGCAGCGCGTCCACCCTGCGCACCGAAGCCGGTACATGACCGATCCGAAGACGCGGCCGATGGGTGCGGGCATGGACTTGGCGGCCCGGCGGAAGGACGGCACCGAATTCCCAGCAGAGATCAGCCTTTCGACGATCGATACCGACGACGGTGTGTTGGTCGCCGCCGCGATCCGCGACGTGTCCGATCGGCTCGAGGCGCAGGCCGAACGCGAACGCTTACGGGCCCAGGCCGAGCGGGAACGGCTCGAGCGCCAGCTTCACCAATCGCAACGGCTCGAAAGCCTCGGCCAACTGGCGGGCGGGGTCGCTCACGACTTCAACAACCTGCTGGCGGTAATCCTGAATTACACCGCCTTCATCGGCGAGGAGGTGGCCAACGCCGCCAGCGCGCCCGACGGTCAGCGCTGGGAAGTGGTGAGGCAGGACCTGGACGAGGTGCGCAAAGCCGCCGAGCGGGCGACCCAGCTCACGCACCAGCTACTCGCCTTCGGCCGTCGCGAGGTGGTGCGCCCTGAGGTGCTCAACCTCAACTCGGTCGTCGTCAACGTCGAGCAGCTTCTCCGCCGAAGCATCGGCGAACACGTCGAACTGGTCGCCGACCTCGACCCTGCGCTCCCGTCGATCGTCGCCGACCCCGGCCAGATCGAACAGGTACTGCTCAACCTGGCCGTCAACGCGCGCGACGCCATGCCCGACGGTGGGACGCTTCGCATCGACACGAGCAACCTCGAGATGACGACCGACGAGGAACCGCTGCGGCCCGGATTGTCGCCCGGCAACCACGTCCGGCTGCGCGTCAGCGATACCGGCAAGGGCATGGATCGCGAGGTAGTGGCCCGCGCCTTCGAGCCGTTCTTCACCACCAAGGCCAAGGGCGAGGGATCAGGTCTCGGGCTGGCGACGGTGTACGGCATCATCACCCAAGCGGGCGGGCACGCGCAGATCTACTCCGAGCCCGGGCTCGGGACCACATTCACCGCGCTGTTCCCGGCCACCGATCAAGACGTCCAGCCGCGCGAGCGGGCCGCGGTGCAACTGCACCTCCGCGGCGGCGAGACCGTGCTCGTCGTGGAGGACGAGGACGCCATGCGGGAGGTGACTCGACGGATCCTGGCTCGCAACGGGTACAAGGTGCTGGCCGCGTCGAGGGGCGAGGAGGCGATCACGATTGCGCAGCAGCCCGACCTGTCTATCGACCTGTTGCTCACCGACGTTGTGATGCCCCAGATGCTCGGCAAGGAGGTGGCCGAGCGGGTGCGCCAGATTCAGCCCGCCGTCCGCGTGCTCTACATGTCCGGCTACGCGCAGCCGGTACTGGCGTCGCGAGGGACGCTGGCCGAAGGCGTGATCCTCGTCGAGAAGCCGTTCAACGAGGCGGGCCTGTTGTCGAAGGTGAAGGAAGCGCTCGAAAGCTGACGCGGCGGCGTCAAGCGGCGGCGTGGGTCTTGACGACGAGCTGCCGGCGAACCCGCAGGTCGCGTCCGCCGAGTCGGCGAATGCTGTCCGGCCCCTGCGGCTTGGCCAGGTAGAACCCCTGGGCAAGTGTGCAGCCCATCTGCGCGAGCGCAGCGAGCTGCGTCGGCTTCTCGACGCCTTCGGCGACTGTCGTCAGCCCGAGGCTGTTGCCCATGGCCAGGACCGCAGAAACGATCGCGGCGCCGTCCTTGCGGCGGCCCAAGTCGCCGATGAACGACCGGTCGACCTTGACGACGTCCACCGGGAACGCGCGGAGGTAGCTCAGCGACGCGTAGCCCGTGCCGAAGTCGTCGAGCGCCAGCTTGACGCCCATCGCCTTCAACTGGTCGAGGATGGCGATGGTTCGCGGATCGTCCTCGACGAGCGCGCTCTCGGTCATCTCGAGCACTAGCTGATCGGCGGGTGCGCCGGTCCTGTCGAGGATGCGTTGGACGCGGGCCGGGAGGTCCGGGTCGATCAGCTGCCGCGGCGAGAGGTTCACCGACACCGTCAGGTCCATGCCATCGTCGCGCCACTCGACGAGTTGGCGGCACGACTCTTCCAGGACGAAGTCACCGAGTTGGATGATCATCCCGGTCTCTTCGGCAATGCCGATGAACTCGATCGGCGGTCGTACGCCGTGCTTCGGCCGCGCCCACCGAACGAGCGCTTCGACGCCGACCATCTCGCCGGTGGCCAGGTCGACCTCGGGCTGGTACTCGACGAAGAACTCCTTGTTCTCAAGGGCGCGGCGGAGGTCCGCTTCGGTCTGCGCTCGCGTTCGCGTTCGCTTGCCGAGGGCTTCGTCGAAGATGTCGATGCTGCCGCGCTTGCGCTCCTTGCCGCGATACATGGCGGCATCGGCGTCGCGCAGCAGGCTGCTCGCCGTCGCTTCCGGCGTCGCCAGGACCACGCCGACCGTCGCGCTGACGTGGCCCTCGATCTCGCCCACGGAGAGCGGGCGCTCGATCGCTCGCTGGAGCCGGGTTGCCAGTTCGGTCGCGTGGGCCTCGGACTTCACGTTGTCGGCCAGGACGACGAACTCGTCGCCGCCGAAACGAGCGACAGTGTCGCCCGGCCGCAAGCCGGCAGTGAGTCGTTTCCCGACTTCGACGAGGACCTGATCGCCGCGCTCGTGGCCGTAGCTGTCGTTGATGATCTTGAAGCGATCGATATCGAAGAAGAGGACGGCGACATGGGTCTTGCTCGTCCGGCGTCGGCGGTCGAGCGCGACCGACAGGCGGTCGTCGAGCAGGGCGCGGTTCGGCAAGTGCGTCAGTGGATCATGGAAGGCCTGGTGCGAGAGCTGGAGTTCGAGGGTGCGGCGCTCTTCGATGGTCTCGTTGAACGACACGGCCAGGGCGGCCAGCTCGGCGGGGCCGGTGACGCTGGCGCGGGCATCGCCGTCGGTCTTGGCCGCTTCGATGGCCACCCGCAACGATCGGATCGGTCGAGCCAGGCGGCGTTCGAGGATGACGCCCAGACCGGCGACCAGGAGGACAACCGCACCGCCCAGCAGCAGGTTGCGGCGGAGTTCGCGCTCGGCCGGCGCAAGGGCGATGTCCTTCGATACGCCGGCAAGGATGTGCCAGCCGTTGTCCGCAGTGATGTCGGCGTACAGCCGGGTCCGCCCGTCGAGGTCGGTGACTGTGCGCTGCACACCGCCGCCGGCTCGAGCGAGCCAGGCATCGGCCGGAACCTCGCCCACTTTGGCGGGCGCGTTGACCGACGTGGCCAGCACCAACCGACGGCTGGGGTCGAGCTCGACGAGCACCACGCCTTCGTCGTTCCTGTCGGTCGTCACGAGGGACGTCGTCCCGGTACTGAACACAACCGCCATGACGCCCATGCGGCCCTGCACACCGATGATCGGCATGGCCATCGTCATCGCCGGTTTCCCGGTGACCGGGTCGATCGCCGTGCCGCCGTCAACCGGCTGCCTGGTCGCCAGGACCTTGTCGAACCACGGGCCGACGACTGCCGGTTTCTGTGACCCCGGCGGGGTGAGGTCGCACACGAGCGACTTGTCGGTGCGGTACACCTCGATGTGGCCGGCGGCGGCGGTCGACGCGAGGATCGATGCCAGGCCCGACAGGCCCGTCCGGCATTGCGCGGGGTCCAGCGCGGTGACTGTCGGCTGCTCGGCGAGCTTCTGGACGAAGGCGACGGTCTCGGGGAACTGGCGGCTGGCCGCGGCCGCACCAGTGCGGGCCGTCGCTTCGAGTTCGGCCAGGGCGCGGCCGCGCTCCCGGTGGAAGCTCGACGTTGTCGTCAAGGTCATCAGGACGCCGAGGGCGATGATGCAAACCCCGAACGCACCCACGAGATACATCACGACTGACGGGCGATGCTGACCACTTCGCGGCAGACGCATGGGTCGTGCTTCGACCGGCTGCGATTTGGGTTGAGCGGTATGGGCCACGAAGGGACCTTCGGCCTAAGCGGGCGTGGCGACGAACTGGCTGATCACGACGGCCGGCTCGAAGCCGCTCATGTGGTTGATGAGAAGCGCGGCGAGCCGGACCACGGCAGCGTGGTCGAGTGTGTCCGGCATCTCGACGATGACCTTCAGCTCCAGCGACCCGTTCATGCGGACAGCAGCGGAACGGTGACGCAGCCGCCCGTGTGGACCAGCGCGGCGATGGCGTTGGCGTCCAACGGCCGGGCGAACAGGAACCCTTGCCCGTGTACGCACCCGAGCGCGCTCAGCTGCGCGAGCTGGGCGGGCGTCTCGATGCCTTCGGCGACGACGTCGAGGTTGAGGATCTCGCCGAGGCGAAGGATCGTCTGGGCCAGTTCGGCTCCGGCGCCGGGCAACGTCTGGATGAACGTCCGGTCGATCTTGAGTACGTCGATCGAGAAGTTGCGCAGGTAGCCGAGCGACGAATAGCCGGTGCCGAAGTCGTCGATCGCGATACGTACACCGAGCTCCCTCAATCGAGACAGTTGGGTCTGAACAACCTCAACGTCGTCGATGAGCATGCCTTCGGTGATCTCGAGAATGAGCCGGCGCGGGTTGAGCTGGGTCTCGGCGAGGACGCGACCAACCGCCACGGGGAAGGCGTCGTCGCACAGCTGCGACGGCGACACGTTGACGCTGAGGTCGAGGTCCGGGTGCGAGCGGTGAAGATCGTGCGCGGTGCGGCACGCGCGCTCGAGCACGAAGAGCCCGAGGCGCCCCATGAGGTCAGTCCGCTCGGCCACCGGGATGAAGACATCGGGCCCAACGTTGCCGCGTGTCGGGTGCCGCCAGCGGGCCAGCGCTTCGATGCCGAGCACTCGGCCGGATTGGAGCTGGACGATGGGCTGGTACTCGACATTGAGATCGCCACGATCGAGCGCGCGCCGCAGATCGTCGGCCAACTCCACGCCGTCGAGCGCTTGCTTGCGCATCGAGTCGTCGAACCGCTCGTAGCGATTCCGCCCGAGGGCCTTGGCGACGTACATCGCCAAGTCAGCGTTCCGCAGCAGGTCCTCCGCGGTCGTCGTGTCGTTGGCGACCGAGACGCCGATGCTGGCGGTCACGAACACGTCGCGCCCGCCCAGTTCGATCGGTGGGCGCAGCGCGTCGAGGACACGCGCCGCCGTGAGGTCGGGGTCGAAGTCGTCTGAGCCTTCGAGGACGATGGCGAACTCGTCGCCGCCAAACCTCCCGGCGGTGTCGGCGTTGCGCAGAACTCCTACGAGCCGACGAGCGACGACCGCGAGCAACTCGTCGCCGCGCGCGTGCCCGAGCGTGTCATTGACGCGCTTGAAGCCGTCGAGGTCGACGAACAACAGGGCGACCTTTCCACCCGAACGTTCTTGGCGGGCCAGCGCATGCGCCACCCGGTCGGCGACGAGCGCCCGGTTCGGCAGCTTGGTCAGCGGGTCTCGGAGTGCGTATTCCTCGTTCAGCCGCCATGCGAGCACGTGGGCAACGCTGGCGGCCAGGACGAACCCACCGTGGATCGCGGCCCAGAGCCACGGATGGTCGATCGCAGACTGGTGGTCGTACACCGACCGCGGCGCGGCCACTCCCATGATCCCGTGGTGGAGGACGACGAAGACGATGGCGGCGCCGAACGGCGTCCAGTCCTGGTAGAGCGAGATGACGCCGACGACGACGAAGAAGTGAAAATGCATCTCGATGGTGCCGTTCGAGAAATGCACGGCGAGGGCAGAGCAGGTGACCAATCCGAGCGTGGCGAGTACGGCGCGCGTCGTCGGACTGAACGTCCCGAGCGCGGCGACGACGGCGAGCACGGCGACCGGAGTCACGTCGACGGCGGTGTGAAGTGCCCCGTGGTTCGTAAAGACCCCGAGCAAGAACAGCGCCGGAATATGTGCGGCCAGTAGAAGCACGATGCCGCGATGGCGGCGGCGCCACATGGTCTGGGTGAGCGAACCACCAGTCGGGAGGAGAGCCCTTGCGCGGAGTGAGATCTCGGGTAGCACGAATGCGCCCATCGACCGCGTGCGACGCCCAACTGAGCCCCGGTTGCGCAATTGACACGTGCGGGGGCGACCTACCACACGATCTGATGCGCAGGCCCGATCGGCCTGGCGCGATCGGCCTAGTGCAGATGCAGTAGGCGGACTTAGCGGCCGCGCAGGAGTCCGCGCTCGCGTGCCGTGGCGACGGCCTCGAGGCGCGAGTGCGCTTCCAGCTTGCTGAGGATGCGCTGGACGTGGGCCCGGATCGTGACCGGACTCACTTCGAGCCTGGTCGCCATCGCGTCGGTCGCCACGCCGGCGGCCATCAGCTCGAGCACCTCCTGCTCCCGAGCAGTGAGTGCGGTAGCCGACGGCTTGGGCTCGTTGACGGCGCGGGCGAGGTTGGCCGCCGAGAGAACCAGGCCGCCTTCAGCCGCCGATCGGATCGCCGGCGCCAGCCGGTCGAGCGGCGCGGTCTTTTCGAGGTAGCCGACGCATCCCACCTCCAGAGCGGCGGGCAGGACGCCGGTGGCGTCCGATCCGGTTAACAGCAGGATCTTGACGCCGGGGTGTGCAGCCAAAATCGTGGCCGCCGCGTCGACACCGCTTCCGTCCGGGAGGATGTAATCCATCAGCACGACATCGGGGGGCTGCGTGGTGGCCAGGTCAACCGCCATGGCGACGGTGGTGGCGACCGCGACGACGTCGATGTCGGCCTCGCGCTCGAGTCCTCGGCGCAAGCTCTCCGCGACCATGTCGTGATCGTCGACGATCATCACTCGGATCACTGCACCAAGTGTCCCAGAATGCGTGCTTGATTACGTGATCACGTGTGAACGTTCGCGGTGCGACTGCGGCCGCGAACGCCGGTTAACGCAAACACGACTGCGAACAACGCTCCGCCGACCAGCACGATCGTTGGACCCGACACGACGTCGAGGTGCCAACTGAGCAGCATGCCGGTGAAGCCGGTCGCTGCGCCGATTGCGGTGGCGAGCAGCAACATGCGACTGAACGAATTCGTGAGCATCCGGGCAACCGTGGCCGGGATCACGAGCGTCGCGGCGATCAGCGTGACACCAAGCACCTTCATCGTCGCCAGTATCGATATCGCCAACGCGACCATCAGAAGTGCATCGACGCGAGCCGTCCGGACGCCCGAGGCTTCGGCGACCTCGGGGTCGAACGTGGTGAAGAGCAACGGGCGGTAGGCGAAGAACACGACGAGCGCGACGGTGACCGTGACACCGATGACGGCGAGGACGTCGCCGGTGCCGACGCCGAGGATGCTCCCGAAAAGGGCGGCATCGAAGTTGCGGCCGTGCCGCCCGAACACGTCGAACATCGCGATGCCGAGCGCGAACGACGCGGTGGTGATCACACCGATCGCCGCATCAGCGCCGATGACGCGCCGGCGGGTGACGCCGTTGATCATCAGGGCCGACGTGATGCCCCACGCGCCGGCACCCAACGCGAAGTTGACGCCGATGATCGTGCTGGCCGCGAAGCCGCCGAAGATCGCGTGCGAGAGACCGTGGCCGATGAAGCTCATCCCTTTGAGCACGACGTACACGCCGATCAGTCCGCAGAGTGCGCCGGCGAAGGTGGCGACGATCAGCCCGTTGCGAAAGAACTCGAGCCGGAAGGGTTCGAAGAAATCGTGCACGTCAGCCGGCCCGGTCCGAGAGGTACCGGTCGAGCACCACGGGCATCCCGGCGTGATCGAGGACGTCCATGCGCGCGCCGTACGTGCGCTCGAGCACGTCGGGCGTGAGGACGTCGCGTGGCGCGCCGTCGCCGATCACCGCGGCATTGAGACACACCAAGTGCGGTAGGTGGGCGGCCATGCCGTTGAGATCGTGCGTCGTGAGCACGATGGCGAGACCGTCTTCGTGGAGCTCGTCGAGCAGGTGGAGGATCTCGTGCCGCGTGCTGACATCGACGCCCGCCGTGGGCTCGTCCATGAGCAGCAGGTCGGGGCGCCCGAGCAAGGCTCGGGCGATGAACACGCGCTGCTGCTGGCCACCGGATAGGTCGCGAATGTGACGGTCGGGCAAGGCGCCCAGACCGAGCCGATCCAGCACCTCGGCCACTTCGGCCTGTTCGCTGCGGCTGCGCCACGGCAGCCGTCGTCCCCGGGTGCGCGCCATCAGCACGCACTCGCTGACTGTCACCGGGAAGCTCCAATTGATCGTCTCGACTTGCGGGACGTAGCCGACGCGCAAGCCCGGCTGCCGCTCGATCTCGCCGGACAGGGGTCGCACCGATCCGAGCAGCGTGCGCAACAACGTCGTCTTGCCCGAGCCCGATGGCCCGACGATGCCGCTGAACTGCCGGGGGCCGATCGCCAAGTCGACGTCGACCAGCACCGGGGCCGATCCGTAGCTGCACGTCACGCGGTCGAGGCGGATCAGGTCGGGGCCGAGATGGAACGTCACTGCGGGTACCGGGCTCGGTCGGGCGCAACGTTGCGGAGGGCGACGGCCTTGATGGCCGACGCATCGCCGCCGAGCGCTTCGGTCATCGTGATGTAGTCGGCCCGCAGCAATCCAAGCCAAGAGTGCTCGGCCGCGCCCGGCTTTCCGGGCAGGTCGTCGTCACGAAGCGTGTCGACGTACTTCACGCCGGCTTGGCGTCCAATCTGGGCGAGTACGGGACTCGGGAATACCTCAGAGCCGAAGATCGCCGGGACCTTCTCCGCCCGCACCTGGTTGATGATCGCCGCGACCTCTTTCGGCGTCGGGTCCTCGAAGTCCGACACTTGGATCGCGCCGATCACCGTCCACCCGTACGTCCTGGCGAAGTAGGCGTAGGCGTCGTGATACGTGAGGAGCTTGCGGTTCGGCACTGTGGCGAATGACTCGCGCAAGGCGGCGTCGAACTCGTCGATCAAGTCCGAGAACCTGGCGAAGTTGGCCGCGTAGTACGCGGCGTTCTCGGCGTCGCGCCGGCTCATGTCGTTCTTGACGATCTCGGCGTACGTGCGGGCCAGCGTGGGGTCCGTCCACACATGCGGGTTGGGCTTGCCGTCTTCCTTGGGGAACGAGAAGTCGTAGATGTAGTCAGTCGGCGCGATCGTCCGCGGTCCCAACTCGACGATGGCGGCACCTTTCTTCCGGTTCTGCTCGGCGAGCTGTTTGGTCGGCTCCTCGAGCTCGAGGCCGTTGATGTAGACGACGTCGGCGCCGGCGAGCAGGGTGGCGACGCTGGGCTTGGGTTCGAACGTGTGCGAGTTGGTGCCCTCGGGCACGATGCCTTTGACCGTCGCCCGATCGCCGACGATGTTGGCGACGATGCTGGTGATAGGCGCCACCGTCGTGGCGACGGTGAGCTTGCCGTCGGGCGAGGCTGCGTTGGCGCCGGTGCATGCGGCGCCGAGAAGGCTCAGCGCCACGACGACGATCGACAGCTTCACCCGCACAAGGACGAGGCTAGTGGCGGGCTGGACGTTATTGCGAGCTGGATGCAGTTAGAGTGGTCCGGTGGACCGGCTCGAGGCGGTGCTGGACGTGCTGCGTGCCAGCGGTGGGCGGATCACGAGCCCTCGTCGCGCCATCCTTCAGGCGTTGATCGACGACAACGGGCACCCCACGGCCGAACAGCTCACCGCGGCGGTCCAGGTCCAGCAGCCCGACGTGAACGAGTCGACGGTGTACCGGTTTCTCGACGAGTTGGAGCGACTCGGCGTGGTCGACCACGTGCACCTCGGCCACGGTCCGGCCGTGTATCACTTCGCCGACGACCCGCATCTGCATCTGGTGTGCGAGGACTGCGGCGCGGTGATCGAAGTCCCGCCCGCGGTGCTGGGTGCGCTGCGGCGCCAGCTTCATGCCGACTTCTCGTTCGACATCGACCCTCGGCACTTCGCCGTCCTGGGCCGGTGCAAAGTGTGCGCCGACGCAGCGGCTGTTTAGATTGTCGCCATGCCCGGACAGATCCCGTTGGTCGACTACCTGGTGCTCGGCGACGAGCCACATTTGAAGGCCCACGAGTGCACATCGTGCGGCGCGCGGTTCTTCGATCGCCGCAACGCGTGCGCCTCGTGTGAGAACACCGAGTTCAAAGACGTCGCCGTCGCCACCACCGGCGAACTGCGTGCCTTCACGATCGTGTCGCTAGCCGCGCCGGGAATCCCGGTGCCGTTCGTCGCCGGTGTCATCGATTGCGACGGCACGAGCGTGAGCGGCAACGTCATCAACACCGAGCCCGATCCGGATCACGTGAAGCTCGGCATGAAGGTCAAGTTGGCCACCTATCCCATCGGCACCGACGACGACGGCACCGAAGCCGTCGCCTTCGGCTTCGAACCCATTTAACGAGATCTAGGTAAAGGAGCCAAAGCGATGGCAAAGAGCGATGACATCTGGATTCTCGGGATCCACATGACGAAGTTCGGCAAGCACCCCGACAAGGACATCGTCGACCTGGCCGCCGAAGCGGTTAAGGGCGCGCTGACCGACGGCGGTGTGACCATGAAGCAGATGGGTGTGCTGGCGGCCGGCAACCTGATGGGCGGCGGCGGGGTGGGCCAGCAGCTGCAAAAGCAGGTTGGCCAGACCGGCATCCCCGTCTACAACGTCTCCAACGCGTGCGCGACGGGTGCCACCGCGTTGCGCACCGCGATCATGTCGGTGAAGGCGGGCGAGTCCGACTTCGGGCTCGCGGTCGGCGTCGAGAAGCTTGCAGGCGCCGGACTGCTGGGCGGCGGCGGCCGACCCAAAGCCGACAAGCAGGTGTACGAGCCCAAGGGTCGCTACGGCGCCGTCGCGACCGTCGACGGCCGAGTGGGCACCCAGACGATGCCCGGCGTGTTCGCCCAGATCGGCATGGAGTACGGCCACAAGTACGGCGGCACCAGCTTCGAGCTGTTCGCCAAGATCAGCGAGAAGAACCACGCGCACTCCACGCTCAACCCGCTGGCCGCCTACACGAAGAAGATGAGCCTCGAGGAGATCATGAACGACGTCATGATCGCCTACCCCAACACGCGCCCGATGTGCTCGGCGAACTGCGACGGCGCCGCCGCGGCGGTTGTCGTCAACGGCGCAACGCTCAAGACGCTCTCGAAGGAGCAGCAGCGCCGCGCCGTCAAGGTGAGCGCGTCAGTCCTGACCACCGACCCGTACGAAGAGGCGTGTCAGGTGCTGCCCGACGTCAACACGCTCACCCAGAACGCGGCGGCCCAGGCCTATGAGCAGGCCGGCATCGGCCCGAGCGATCTCAACCTCGTCGAGCTGCACGATTGCTTCGCCACGGCCGAGCTCGTCCACTACGACAACCTCAAGCTGTGCGAGACCGGTGGCGCGGTCGACTTCTTCAACTCGGGCGCCACATGGCGCGACGGCAAGACCCCGGTCAACGTGTCGGGCGGCCTCGAGTCCAAGGGCCACCCGATCGCGGCGACCGGCATCGCCAACATCTGGGAGGTCTGCCATCACCTGCGCGGTGAGGCGGGCGACCGTCAGATCGCCGGCGCCAAAGTCGGCCTGGCCCACGTCATCGGGCTCGGCTCGGCGTGCGGCGTTCACATCCTGGAGAGCTCAGCCGCCTAGCTCTGCATGAACCACGTGAACCCGGCCCGCACGATGGGCTCGGGCATCTCGTGGCCGCCGTCGAACTCGACGTATTCGACGTCATAACCCGCGCCGCGCAGGCCGCCCACGATGGGGCGTCCGCACGTGTCGATGGGGAGGATGCGGTCGTGCACGCCGTGCGACACGAACACCCGCGGCTCGCCGACGACTTCAAGCGGCGCGATGAAGCCGGGGGAGAAGGCGATGATGCGCGAGAAGAGATCGCCGTTGGCGACACCGAGCGACAGCGCGTACGACGCGCCATCGGATATGCCGCCCACGCCGATCGCCGCCGGGTCGACGCGACACTGCGCGAATGTCTCGGCGAGGGCGCGGTCGATGAAGGCGACGTCGGGCCCGTAGGCGCCCATGATCACGTCCCACGTCTGGCCGCGGGAATCAGGGACGAGGAGAACGACGCCGTGGTCGTCGGCGGCGGAGAGCAGCGGCCGCACCATCGAGCGCGCGCTCATTGTCGCTCCGTGGAGGACGACGAGCAGCGGTCGGGCGCCATCGGCGTCGGGGATGTAGAGCACGCCGTCGCGGTCGTCGCCCAGCTCCAGTTCGTACAGGCCGGCCTCGGCCAACTCGCCCGGACTCCCGGGGCGCGACTGCAGTCGAGAAGTCATTCGGCCTGCACGATCTGGGCTGCCAGCGCGAGACCGCACGCGACAACCGCGAGCACCGCCATGGTGATGTACAGCCGCGCGCGCCGCTCCGATAGGAGAGGTCCTGCGGCGGGCACCAGCGCGTCGGGCCCGGGTCGTCCCCATACGGTGCGGCGCCATCCGCCCATGGCGAGCCAGTAGCCCATCAGCCCGTAGAGCGGGGCTTGGATCAGGATCAGCACGAACGCCGACGTCCCGCTAGCGAGCGCGAGAACGCTGGCTGCACTGAGGATGACGGTGACCACCGCGAAGACCGCGGCGAATGCCAGCCAGAGGTAGTCCCTGACTCGCGGCAGGTTCAGTCGATTCGCATCTGGCTGCTGAGCAGCTCTCGACGGCTTTCGAACTCGTCGCGGGGGATGCGCCCGTCCTCGTACGCAGTGTGCAGCTCGGCGAACGCTTCAAGCACGGCGGCCTGGTCGGCGGCCGGCTCGACCTGCGGCTCCGGCTCGGCCTCAGCGCGCTCGGCCCGCTTCTCCTGCTTGGCCTTGGCCTTGGCCTGCTTGTCGGCTGCTCGTTGCAGCTTCCCAAAGGTGGTTCGTTGACGTGCCATTGGTGGTTCCTCTCAAATTCTCCGAGGCGCTCACTGCTTGGGAGCGCGAACGACGGGCTCGGAGTGCTCAAACGGCCCCCCATCAGCAACCTCGTGCTGACGACGACGCACGACTTTACTAGAACCGAGGCCGTGGCTGGCTACGCATACGACGAGTTCCCCCATCTCACGTTCGAGCGCCCAGCCGACGGTGTCCTCCGAATCGTGCTCGACGGGCCTGGGCTCAACGCCGTGGACCCGGCCACGCACCGGGAGCTGGCCGACGTGTGGCGGGCCGTCGACGCCGACGACGCCACCCGGGTTGCCCTGCTTCAGGGGGCCGGAAAGGGCTTCTCGTCGGGCGGCAGCTTCGACCTCGTCGAATCGGTAATTTCCGATGGCGAGGCACGTCTCCGGGTCATGCGCGAGGCCCGGGACCTGGTCTTCAACGTCATCGACTGCTCCAAGCCCATCGTCTCGGCCATGCACGGGCCGGCGGTCGGCGCCGGTCTGGTTGCGGGGCTGCTGGCCGACGTTTCGGTGGTCGCCCGCACGGCGCGGATCATCGACGGCCACACCCGGCTCGGCGTCGCCGCCGGCGACCACGCGGCGATCTGCTGGCCACTCCTGTGTGGCATGGCCAAGGCCAAGTACTACCTCCTTACCTGCGACACCCTCACCGGCGAGGAGGCCGAGCGCATCGGGCTGGTCTCGCTGTGCGTCGATGACGACCAGGTCCACGACCGGGCGCTCGAGGTCGCCAACGTGTTGGCCGCCGGCGCGCAAGGCGCGATTCGGTTCACCAAACACGCGCTGAACCACTGGTACCGCGCCCAGGCCGCGATCTTCGACGCGTCCCTCGCCTACGAGTTCCTCGGCTTCACCGGCCCCGACGCGGCCGAGGGGGTCGCTTCTCACCGCGAGAAGCGACCCCCGAACTTCCACCGCTGACCGGCCGCATGTCAGCTACGGGAAGCAGACGATTCCGCCCTGCCACAGCGGTGGAGCGGGGAAGATCTCAACGCAGTAAGGCGCGGCGCGTGCTACCGCCGTTGCGTTTCCCACTGCGCCGGTGTCCCGCAAAACGCCGATCGCTAACATGAACAACAGCGCTGCGAGCAGCGCGACACACTTCTGGCGCATTCGCCACCTCCGATGTTCGGTTGTGGGGAAGTGCCAAGAGCACGATTGAGAGGGGGGAAAATTTCACGGCATTCGAGGCTCGGTGAGGTGTGGCCCGACGTGGCCCCCGCGCTCACCGGCTGGCTGATTGCTCGCGGCTTCGATCGGTCAGTCGTCGAGGACGCCGTGCAAGAGACCGCAGCACGCGTCATGGCCAAGGAGATCGAGTTCGTGGACGCGGCCGATCTGTTGCGGTGGGCGCGTGTGGTCGCCCGCAACGCCGCCATCGACGCGTGCCGGCGCGGCGCATGGATTGTTACCGCCGACGTGCCGGACCATGCATCTGAGGTCGACGTGGAGCAGGCGGTGTTGGAGCGCCGCCGATTAGCCGCCCTGCCAGCCGCGTTCGAGTTCCTGTCACCCGCCGAGCAGGCGGAATTGGCGTCGACTGGGAAAGAGCGCGTCGAGTCCTTAGAGAGGCGGCGCTACGCGGTGCGGTTGCACCGGGCGCGAACGAAACTGCATCTCCTCGTCGAATCCTTGGCCGCCGGGGTCGGATGGCTGGCCCGCCCGCGGCCGCGGGCGCGCGCGGTTGCCGTGCTGGTACCCACGGCCGTGTTGATCGCGGTCATCGCCCTGCATCCGTCGCCGCACGTCACCCCAAGCCCCCTAATGCCTTCACCAAGCAGCGCCTCGGACGGGCCCGCGTCGCGTGCGACGGCGACGACGGCCCGTGCCGCGGCACGCGCTGTCGCTACGCGAATCGGGAAACAATCAGCCACATCTGTCGACTACTTGGTGAAAGTCAGGGTGCCAGGTCCCGGTGGCCAGCCGTGGACGGGCGTCGGCCTTCGACCCCGAAAGCCCGAAGACCACACGGCGTGTCTGGATACGATCGTCCTGGGTTACCGCTGCTTCGATATCAATCTGCCTGGTCAAGGGGACGGCTCGTCCGGCGGACCCGCTCGTTGAGGATCTGTCCGAAGCGCGACCACGAATCAGCGCGGCGCTGAACCTCGTCGATCACCTGGTACAGCCGGTTCACGGGGATGGCGGCGATGTAGCGCTCCCACTCCCGGTCGGTGACATTGCCGCGATCGAACCACGAGGCGAACTCCGCACTCACCGCGTCGGCGGTCAGCGCAGGGTCGGTCCGCCACCGCTGACCGACCGATCCCGCGACATTCGTCCGCGTCGGCGGCGGTCCGTCGGATTCGCCGCGGCGCTGGCCCTGCAGGCGGGGCGGCAACGGGTCCTCACCGCGCTCGAGGCGATGGCGCACGTCGAGCACCGTCGCCGGCGACGCGCCGACCTTGGCCGCGACCCTCCGCAGCGGTTGGGTCGGATCGGCGCGCAGGATTTCGGCGATGCGCCGCCGCTGGGCGGCGGGATCCTCGGGCCGTCGACGGCCGTCACGTCCGAGGCGCGTGTTCAACTGCGCGGTGTCCGTAGTTGAACGGCGGACCCGCGCCACGGCGGCGACACTCAGCCCGCACGTCCCCGCCAGCCGCCGGTCCGACCAGTTGGCGTGATCCCGCAGGATGCGGGCGGCCGCCGCCTCTCGCTCCTCGACCGTGAGCGGCTTGCCGTGCGTGACGTTGGCGCCCACGGCCCGCACGAACGCCTCCTGCTCGGTGCCGTCGAACAGTTCGGCCGCGATCACACGTCGCCCGGCCTTGGCCGCCGCCAGCGTGCGGTGCACGCCGTCGATCACCTCGTTGGTTGCCCGGCGGACGACGATCGGCGGAAGCTGATCGATCGTCTCGGTCAGCGCCGCGACGTGGCTGGCGTCCTCCTGGGTGAAGCGGGGTGACAAACCGAACCGCAGGGTCGCGATCCGTAGAAGAGCCGTCGGCTCCAAGTGCCCAGACGTACGCGCCACAGGGATGCCCCTTTCTGCCGGTGCCGCAAGGAGCACGGCGGGGCCCACCCGCGATTTCAGAGAATTTCGGGAGCGGCGTCCTGGCGCGTCCGCCATCGGTCGACAACGGCGTCGATGTCGACCGGCATCAAGTTCGACGGTGGACCCTCGTGCGCCCGGCCGTTGATGGCGCGGATGCGGGTGTTCAGCTCTTCAAGCACCTCGCGCACGGCGGGTTCCGTGTCGAGCGTCTCGATGTATGCGAGAGCCGCATCGCGGTCCTTCCGCAGCTTGAGCGCGGGCGGAAGCGTCTCGATGTTCTCTCGCTGGACCAGCTGACGGATCCACCACAACTCATCGTGGGTTTCGCCCAGGTTGGCGATCGGCTTGCCGAGGCCGGCGAGGTTGTCGAACTCGCCCCGCTCCTTGGCTTCGCGGATCTGGCGGTCGATCCACGTCTCCCAGCTCACGCCGGGCGGCTTGCGCTCGGTCATGCGTCAAGCGTACGTGTGTAGCGTCGCTACTTAATGATGGGATCCGCCCGGGTGCTGCTGGTCGCGGTGGTTGTCGGCGCGGGGGTGGCGGGCCACGCGACGAGGGAGAGCGCCGCGCCCACCCAGTTCGCCCAGACCGGCGGCGGCTCGTCGAGTGGCGGTAACGGCAGCAGTGGGAACAGCAACAGCAACGGCAACAACGGCAGCAGCAACAGCAACACGAACGACGGGTCGTCCAACAGCTCGTCGAACAACAACCGCTCGTCGGGCAGCTCCAACTCGAACTCCAACTCGAATAACACCGGCGGCACCCCGGTCACGCCGGCACCGGGTACGGGTACGGGTACGGGAGCCACGTCGGGCACGCCGGCTACCGCGGCGCCGGGATCACCGTCGACAACGATCGCGGCGAATCGGGTGAAGGCGGCCCGACCGGCCACGTGTCCGGACAGCGCGGCGGCGGGCACCCGCTGCTACCGCATTGCGGTGAAGGGCAACCCCCAAGGCGTGCGGTTGCCCGACGGTCAGGTCGTTCCTCTTCCGGTCGGCCCGACGGTCAACGTCGATACCGGCGCGTCGACGAGCAACGACGTCGATCAGGTCGTTGTGATCAACAACGACAACCGGGTGGTCAGCCGTGAGCCGGTCGAGAGCCGCGTCCGGCAGTGGCTGCTCGCAACGTTCGGCTTGTTGGTGCTCGTGATCGTCGCGGCGGGGGTTGGCGCCGCTATCTTCCGCGCCGGCTTGCGGCAAGGGCGGGACAAGACATGACCCGATCGCGCCTCGCCACGTTCACGTGGGCCTATGTCCTCGGCTTCACCGCGTACAGCGTGGGTCAGGGCACCCGCCGCGTAGTCGCCTACCTGTTGGTGGTCGGCATCCTGGCGTTCGTCGTCCGCCGGGTGCACCGCGCCCACCCATTGCCGCCCGTGGTGTTGTGGGCGTTGTCGATCTGCGGGGCGCTGCACATGGCGGGCGGGCTGTTGCCTTCCCCGAGTGCGGGCGCACCGATCTTCTACGAGACCTGGCTCATCGAGCCGGTGCTCAAGTACGACCAGTTCGTCCACTTCGCCACCAGTGCGGTGGTCGTCCTTGCGTGTTGGGAGTTGCTCGGCCATCTGCTCGGGCCGCGGGCGACCCCGTTGGCGCGGGGTCTGATCGCCGCGCTCATGGCGCTGGGGTTCGGTGCTGGCAACGAAGCGTTCGAGTTCCTGTCGGCGCAGCGATTCGCCGACGCCTTCGTCGGCAACCTTCAGAACACCGGATGGGACCTCGTCTTCAACACGTGTGGCGCGCTGACGGCGTTGGTGTGGCTGGTCACGGCGGCGGCGCCGGTCGCGTCCAGTCCTAGTATCCCGGCCCATGAAAGCCGGGTCTCGTTGGCGTAGTGCGGTCTGCGGCACCGAGGTCGTCGTCGTCAAAGCCCCGGCGGGCGACGTGAGCCTCGAGTGCGGCGGTCACCCGATGGTGCCCATCGATGACGATCCGCCGGCGGGATTGGTCATCGACGCCGGGTTTGCCGGCGGGACACCGATCGGCAAGCGCTACACGGACGAGGACAGCGGCCTCGAGGTGCTGGCGAGCAAGGGGGGCGACGGGACGCTCGCGGTCAACGGCACGGCGCTGCCGATGAAGGGCGCCAAACCGCTTCCGTCTTCGGACTGACCGATGAGCATCGCCATGCTGCTCGAGATGGCAGCTGATGGATTCGGCGACCGCACGGCGGTGGGCGCGCTCACGTACACCGAACTGCTCGAGGCGGCCCAGAAGCGGGCGGCCGACATCGCGGCCGACGGCAACCGTCCACTCGTCGTTCTTGACGTCAACTCACCGGAGATCCCGATCGGCCTGTTCGCGGCCGCGCTGGCCGGCGTGCCGTTCGTCCCGCTCAACTACCGGCTGAC
>DASRJI010000076.1:0-6261 GCA_035649535.1 Acidimicrobiales bacterium
GCACCGACGTGACCAAGCTGTGCAGCTTCGATCACGACCTCGTCACCCACGTTCTCGAGGAAATGCCGTACCGATTCGGTACGGCATTTCCTCGAGAATCGTCGGCGGCCACCGCCTCGGTGGGCGGCCCGGTGCATGGGAATGGATTGCGCCCCCGTGACGGTTGATCCCGCTGATGTCTGCCCCCGACTTCAACACCGCGATCATCGACGAGTTCCGCGCCAACGAGGGCAAGGTCGGCGGCGGCTTTGCCGGCGCGCCAATGCTGCTGCTCCACACCACCGGCGCCAAGTCCGGCAAGGAACGCGTCAATCCACTTGTGTACCAACCCGACGGCGACCGCTACGCGATCTTCGCGTCCAAGGGCGGGGCGCCGACCCACCCCGACTGGTTCCACAATCTCCAAGCCCATCCCGACGCGACAATCGAGGTCGGGACGGAGTCGATCCCGGTCACGGCCCGCGTCGCCGAGGGCGAAGAGCGATCCCGCCTATGGGAAAAGCAGAAGCAGCTGATGCCGGGTTTCGCCGACTACGAGCAGAAGACGACTCGCGAGATCCCGGTCGTCATCCTCGAGCGCGCTTAGCCGTTCTTCGGCAACTCCGAGAACGGACGCATCTTGTCGTCGTTGGGTTCCTTGGGAAGACCCAGTACCCGCTCGCCGATGATGTTGCGCTGCACCTGATCGGTGCCGCCGTAGATCGACGGCGCCTGGGCGTAGAGCGCCGACTCGGTGATGGCCGCGAGGAACGGGTTGCCGGTCGCCTCGTCGAGAACCTTGCGGCCCTCTGGCGTATAGGAGTGCAGCATGCCGTGCGGACCGACGATCTGAAGTCCCAGATCGCGAGTCAGCCGGACGATCTGGCTCATCGACAGCTTGGCGATGTTCGGCATCCCGGGAATGTCGACGCCGGCCGCGCGCGCGGCCTTGGAGCGCTCGGCGTTGAAGCGGCCGATCTCGCCCATCGTGTGCAGCTGGGCGAGGCCTTGGCGGATCACCGGGTCCTCCGCCTTGCCGTTGCCCTTGGCCATGCCGATCAACAGCTGCGCGCTGCCGCCACGTACCGCGGCCGCACCACCACCGCCGCCACGGCGCGGCCGATCGCCCGACACGAAGTCGCCGACGCGCTTGTCGAGCTGGCCAGCGACGGTGCCGGGGAGCGCGCCGCCGTATCCGGCGCTGCCGCCACCGGAGCCGAGGCCCGCCCGCTCGTGCATCAGCGTCGTGTTGGCCACGGCCCAGCCGTTGTTCTTGTCGCCGATCACGGCGTCGGCCGGCACGCGCGCGTCGTTGAGGAACACCTCGTTGAACATGGCGTGGCCGGTCATCTCTTTCAACGGCCGGATGTCGACGCCGGGCTGATGCATGTCGAACGCGAAGTAACTGATGCCCTGGTGCTTCGGGGCGTCGGGATTGGTGCGGGCAATCAGCATGCCCATGTCGGAGTACTGGCCACCCGACGTCCACACCTTCTGCCCGTTGACGACGTACTCGTCACCGTCCTGCACGGCCTTGCACGTGAGCCCGGCCAGGTCGGACCCGGCGCCCGGCTCGCTGAACAGCTGGCACCACGCCTTCTGGCCGGTAACGATGTCGCGCACGTAAGTGTCGATCTGCTCTTGTGTGCCGTGCGTCGCGATGGTCGGCGCGGCCAGCAGCAGGCCCAGGCCGGCCGGCGCCGAAAGGGCGCCGAACTTGTTGATCTCGCTACCGACCCGAACCGCGTCGGCGCGCGGCAATCCGCGCCCGTAGGCGTTCTCGGGAAGCGACGGCGCCGCCCAGCCCGACAGCCCGAGCCGCTCCCACCATTCGGCGACGGTGATGTCGGGATCCCAATTCTGCTCCAGCCAGCCCCGAAGCTCGACGACGACGTCGTCGCTAACGATTGTCATGCGGGCAAGACTATTGGAATAGCGCCTGATGCCTACTTGTTGACTGAACAACTATGACCGTTGACATTCGCCGAGCCGACGACCGCTTCAAGACCGACATCGGGTGGCTCGATTCGAAGCACTCGTTCTCATTCAGCAATCACTGGGACGCAGGCAACACCCATCACGGCTTGCTCCTGGTCAACAACGACGACGTCTTCAAGGCCGGCACCGGCTTCGAGACGCACCCCCACCGCGACATGGAGATCGTGACCTGGGTGCTCCGGGGGTCGCTCGTCCATCAGGACTCGGAGGGCAACGCCGGCGTGATCTATCCCGGGCTGGCCCAGCGCATGAGCGCGGGCACCGGGATCTTCCATTCGGAGAAGAACGACTCGTGGCGCATCGACGCCAACCGCCCCCGTCACGACGAGGACGTGCACCTGGTGCAGATGTGGGTGGTCCCCGACGAGCGCGGCATCGACCCTGGTTATGAGCAACAGGAGATCGACAGCGAGCTGCTCGCTGGCGGGCTCGTACCCGTCGCCTCCGGCATGGCCGAGCACCGCGACACGGCGGCGATCCGCATAAAGAACCGCTACGCCACCCTCCACGCGGCGCGGCTCGAAGCCGGAGGCTCGGTCACGCTGCCCGAGGCACCGTTCCTGCACTTGTTCGTGCCGCGCGGCTCGGTCGACCTCGAGGGCGCCGGTCCACTCGTACAGGGCGACGCCGTGCGGTTCACCAGCAGCGGCGGGCAGCGCGTCACCGCGATCGAGCCGGCCGAGATCCTCGTTTGGGAGATGCACGCCGCCATCGCGGCATGACGCAGTCCGCTACGGAATAGCGCGACCAACTCGGTCGGCGTTGGAACCAGCCCAGTCCCCCACCTTCGACAACCCGGCGTACTGGCGCAGATCAATGCGCTCGGTACCACCGAGACGGAACGCGCTGAGGTACCGCGTCGAGAAGTGGTGGGCGTTCCAGGGGTTGCCCGGCGACGCCAGGTCACGCGGTCCGTTGAGCAGCCGGGCCGCCGCGGCGGCGCTGCCCTTCACGTACCGGTCGAACCAGGCCAGCGTGTAGTAGTCCGCCAGCGAGGTGCCGTATCCCGTCGCGGGGAGGATCCACGGGATTTGCGCCCACTCGAGGTGCGTCCCGCCGCGGATCGTGAGCGAGTAGGTGTCGAGACCGGCCGACTTCCACTTGCGATGGGCCTCGAGGTGCCCGTCCGCGGCCGGTGCGGTGTACGCGGGCTCGGGGTTGAGGAAGTATCCGTCGGCTTGCTGATTCATCCCCGGCACCACCGGCGTTACGTCGGCGCTGAGCGCGTCCCACCCGATGACGGCGCGAATCGGAAATGAGCGACCGCCGCACAGCGCGAGCGTCTTCCACAGCACCGCCTTGTCGGAACACTGCTGCACGGCGGAGACCGCGCCGGCGCCGAGGGAATGGCCGGCGATGCCGATGCGGGCGCGATCGAAGCTGCCCCACAACGGGTTCACCCAGTCGAGGTGTTCGTGGCCGCGCGTCGCGGCGGACTTCGCCGTGGCGACCTCGGCGGGCGTCCGCCCGCCTGGTACGTATGCGGCCGACGGGGTCGACATGAAGAACCGCAATGCGTCGATGGTGCCGTCGTAGAAGTTGGCGGCTTGCTGGAACGGGACGCCATCGGTGGTTGGCGTGACGTCGCCGAACGCGTGACCGGTCGTCTCACTCTCGCCCTGGCCCTGGACGTCGAAGGTCATCACCACGTAGCCGCTGCCAGCCAGCGTGCGCGCCGCCCACCAGTACATGTGCTCGGTGCCCTGAAGGGAGCCCGTCGTGATCACGATGCCAGGCCGCGGGCCCGGCGTGCCGTTGCTCCAGATGCGACCCGACAACTTGGCGCCGGTACGCGACAGGAACTGGATGCGCGTTGGCGTGATGTCGAAGTAGCGCTGCGGATCGCCGACCGAACCGCCGGGCAGCAACTGACCGAGCGACAGGTGGATCCGACCGACGTTGAGATCGGCGAGCTGGTTTCGCTGTGCGTCGATCCACGAGTAACCCGCCGCCTTCATGAAGGCAAGGTGGTAGTCGGGGTCGGTCACCATCTTGCGCTGGCGAACCGATGACCTCGACATGTTGTCGAGGTCATGCTGCATGTACGCCGAGTTGGTGTAGTCGTCGGCGGCGCGAGACGCGTGCGTCCCGGCCGCGAGCAGGCTGACGGTGAGGGCAAGAACGGCCAAGCCGCGGCGACGTGTCACACGGACACTATGGCCGCTTTCGAGCGAATTACGCCTGCACCCCCAGTGACAACGACCCGGCGTACCCGGCGCCGCTCGCGGTCAGCGGCACGATGGTCTTGCTGCCGCCACCGGAGTAGATGCCGTCCTGGCTATTCATCGTCCGCGTGCCCTGGTGGCCGGCGTAGGCCGACTGCGAATACACCGCGTTGTTGTCGGCTTCGTTGAAGAACAGCTGGGTTGTATGGGTAGTGCCGTTCACGCGCGCCTTGAGATGGATGTGCGTCGCCCGGCCCTGGTACCAGCCGGGATAGATCGTCTTGAACGTCACCAGACCGTCGGCGTTGGCGTTCTGGGCGCCACGGAGGAACGTGCGGCTCGACGCGCCGTTCCCAAACCCGGAGTAGTCGCCGCTCGCATCGGCGTGCCAGATCTCCACCACGGCATCGGGGATCGGGCGGCAGGTCGACGCGTCGACCACGGTGAGATTGAGTTGCAACGGCACGCCGGGCTTGCCCTCGGTTATGTCGCCGCGCACGGCCTCGCCCGAGATGTAATACGGCCCTTCGGTCATCTCCGGAGCGAGAACGCAACTGGGCGCCGCGCCGGCGACCGTCGTCGCCGACGAAGACGAGCCGTTGGACGAGCAGGCCACGCCGACGGCGGCCAGACCCGCGGTCGTGAGCCAGGTGAGGGCTTGGCGGCGGCTGAGCGCCCGTTCGGATGCGGTCTCGGTCATGGCGCCATCATCGGACTCTCGCCTGTGGGCTCACTGTGAGATCGCTGTGAGTTGGTCGTCAATCACGTCGCCAGACATTACGGTCGGGAACCAATGCTCATCGGTGCCCACGTCAAGATGAACGACCCGGTCGAGTCGGCGACGGCAACCGGCGCCGACTTGGTGCAGATCTTCCTGTCCGATCCGCAGAGTTGGAAGAAGCCGGAGCCGCGTGCCGACGCCGACGCGCTCCGAAGTTGGGATGTGCCCGTCTACGTGCACTCCCCCTATCTCGTGAACTTGGCGTCTGGGAACAACAAGATCCGCATCCCGAGCCGCAAGATCCTGCAGCAATGCTGCGACGCGGCCGCCGACGTCAACGCCAGCGCCGTCATCGTCCACGGTGGTCACGTCGACGCCGGCGAGGACGAGGCCGTCGGCTTCGAACGGTGGGTGAAGGGGCTCGAGCAGCTCGAGACCACCGTGCCCGTGTATCTCGAGAACACCGCGGGCGGCGACCACGCCATGGCTCGCAAATTCGACACGCTGGCGCGCCTCTGGGAACACATCGCCGGTTTCGGGATCGGGTTCTGTCTCGACACCTGCCACGCCCACGCGGCCGGCGAGTCGGTCGTCGACGCGGTCGAACGCATACTCGCCATCACTGGTCGCATCGATCTCGTGCACTGCAACGACTCGAAGGACGCCGAGGGCTCGGGGCGGGACCGCCACGAGAACCTGGGCAAGGGCACGATCGCCGCCGAGGTGCTCGCCGAGGTCGTGCGCCGGGCCGACGCGCCCGTCGTTTGCGAAACACCGGCCGACGGTCAGGCCGAGGACATCGCGTTCCTCAAGGACGCCACCGCGCCGTGATCATCGTCACCGGATCGATCCAGGTCCAACCCGACGCGATCGACGAGATGATCGAGCACAGCCTCGAACACGTCCGCCGGTCTCGGACCGAGCCGGGGTGCCTCCTCCACTCGGTTCATCGGGATGTGGAGGATCCGCATCGGCTGGTCTTCCTCGAGCACTGGGCCGACCAGGACGCGCTCGATGCCCACTTCCGCGTGCCGGCGTCGCTCGACTTCGTGCGCGCCGCCGCCCAATTCGCGACTGCCCCGCCAACGATCGAGATCTACGAGGCCAGCAGGACGAACGGCTAGTTGCCCGTGATCACACCGACGTCGATGGTCGCCGGTGGTGACGCCCTCGGTCGCGACGACGAGGGCCGAGTGGTGTTCGTCGCCGGCGGGCTACCCGGTGAGCCCGTCGAGATCGACGTCGTCGAGACGCGCCGCGACTTCTCCCGCGCCCGAGTGCGGACGGTGCTCGAACCGTCACCGCTGCGAGTGGCACCACCCTGCCCGGAGGTGGCGCGCGGCTGCGGGGGGTGTCAATGGCAGCACGTCTCGCTCGCCGGCCAGCGAACCCTGAAGA
>DASRJI010000077.1:0-26798 GCA_035649535.1 Acidimicrobiales bacterium
CCTCCGTCGGCCACTGCTGACTGATCGGAATGCTCACGTCCTCGTAGGCGTGGTTGTGGTCGGTGATGTACACGTTGGGTGCGATGGTCACGTCGTCCTCGATCACGACGTGGCACCGGGCGACGATCGAGCTACCGCGACCGACGTTGCACCGGTCGCCGATGACGATGATCGGCTCGTCGGTCTCCATCTCCTCGCCCGGCATGCCGACCGCGAGGCTGACGTGCGGGCCGACCAGCGTTTCGTTCCCGATCGCGATCCACCGCTCGCCCATCAGCGCGCCGGGCGGAAACGCGATGCCACTGTGCGTTCCCATGCGCGCAAAGCGGCGACCGTGGGGATCGTCGGGCCCCACCATGCCGACGGCGCTGACCCACTCCCACGCGCGGTGGATCGCGCGCGCCGCGATGTCGCGCGTCCTGGGCGAGAGCTCCGAAGGGGCGAACACTGCGTTAGCCGGGGAGAAAGTCGTCGATGAGCCGCGCGAGCAGGACCGGCTCGTCGCCCTGCACGCTGTGGCCGGCGTTGGCGACGTGCTCGACACGCGCATCGGGCCGGCGCCGCACCAACTCGGCCTCGTCGTCGTCGCCCACCACCGACTGCGGCAGCATCCCGCGCACGAGCATGAGCGGCACGGTCAGCCCCGACACGACGTCCCACAGCGAGCCGAAGTCGCTGGCCGCCGCATCCGGGTTGCCCTCCTCCTGGTCCGCGGCACGGAAGCGGGCGTACCGCCAGACCCAGCTCCCGTCCTCCCGCTGCACGGCGTTGTGCAGGATGCCGCGCCGCAATGACGCCTCGGTACGCGTCGGGTTGAACTGAATCGTCCGGGCCAAGATCTCGTCGAAGTCGGCGAAGCTCTCCGGACCGTTGATGAACGCGGTGATCGGCGCCGCCTTCTCGCGGTTCACGCCGGGCGTGACGTCAACGAGGACGACGGCCCGCACCAGGTCGGGCGCCACGTGGGCCAGGGCGAGCGTGGTGACGCCGCCCAGCGACATGCCGACGACGCCGGCGGCATCGGGCGCCAAAGCGCGCAACGCGGCGGCGACGTCCTCGGCGTTCTGCTGCAACCCGAGCGAGCCGCGCCGACCCCCGTCGGAATGCCCGTGGCCGGGGAGGTCGAGGCAGACGATGGGTCGCTCCAGCGCCAGGGCGACCGTGTCCCACGTGTGCGCGTTCTGGGCGCCGCCGTGGAGGAACACGATCTCAGGCGGGGTCGATCCCCACACCAGCGCGCTCAGGTGACGGCCGTCGCCGACGTCGACCGACTCGCGACGCACGGTCGGCGGACCCTCATACGGCAGGCCGAACTCGGCCGCGTTCTCGT
Organism: Acidimicrobiales bacterium; assembly: GCA_035649535.1. Taxonomy (GTDB): domain Bacteria; phylum Actinomycetota; class Acidimicrobiia; order Acidimicrobiales; family JACDEA01; genus JACDEA01. The sequence goes on from DASRJI010000077.1 coordinate 1,331, forward strand.
GAAACAGTCCGAACTCGTCGTAGGCGACGCGGGTCACGCGCCTCAACTTATGCCGAAGCGCGCACCACGTCGCCGGCCAGCGAGCGCCGAAGCATGGAGAAGCCGATGAGCCCGACCGCCGATGCGCCGGCGATCTCGGTCAGCACCGCGAACCACGACATCGCGGTCACGCCGGTCGTGGACCCGGGGAAGGCGTCGCTCAACTCGCTCCAGTGCGGCAACAAATGGACCGAAGCCACGCCGATCGCGATGGGCAGCCCGGCCCATACGGCGGCGAGGGGCGCCAAACGGTGCCGGGCGAAGATCAGCGCGACGGCGATAAGCCCGATGACCGTCGACACATTGCCGCCCCAAAACACGTACGGCGTAATGACATCGAGGCCCCGCCGGAAGTGATCGACGGTGTGAACTGCGAGGCCGACTGCGTAGACCGCCGCTGCGATGCGAAGCCCTCTCTCGGTCATCCCTCGCTCCCCTAGATAGATCGCTCTACCAAGAATTGTAGGTACCCTGTCAGGCGATGGGCAAAACGAGGGAACGCATCGTCGACGCCAGCGCCGAGCTGTTTCGCCGGCAGGGCTACATCGGCACCGGCATGAAACAGATCGTGGCTGCGGCCGACGCGCCGTTCGGATCGCTGTACCACTTCTTCCCCGGCGGCAAGGAGCAACTCGGTGCCGAAGTGATCCGGCACGCCGGTCGCTATTACGAAGAGCTGGTGATGGGGATCTGGGACGCGGCGCCCGACCTGACGAGCGCGATCGACGCGGTGTTCAGCGGCGCGGCCGAAGTGCTCCGCCAGACCGACTACGCCGACGCCTGTCCCATCGCCACCATCGCCCTCGAGGTCGCCAGCACCAACGAACCGCTCCGAGAGGCGACGGCCGATGTGTTCGAAAGCTGGTTTGTGCAAGGAGCGGCGCGGTTGGAGGCCGCTGGTATCAAGCGGGCCGACGCCCGCGACTTGATCGTCGCCCTCCTCTCGCTGCTCGAAGGCGCCTTCCTCTTCGGGCGGGCGACTCGCGACGCGGTGCACGTCGAGCGAGCCGGTCAGGCGGCGGCGGCGTTGGTACGCGACGCGCTCGGGCGGGTCAACGGCTCGCCAGGTCGCGCCGGGCGAACGCGGCGACGCCCAACGCCGCCGCGACGCACCCGATAGCCACAAGGCGCGCCGCACTCCCCCAGTTGGGATCGGTCGCTGGCGCGGGCGTGACGTAGTGCAGGAGCGACGATCCGACAACGACGGCGTTGGTCGTCACCAACGATGCAATGAGCTGCACGATGAACGACCACGTGACGATCGCGTACGCGATGGTCGGTGCCGGTCGGGGAACCACGCCGTAGACCAGCGTCCCGACGCCCAGCACCAGGAGGCCGGGCGGGACGATGTTCACGCCCGCCGCGAACAGGTCGGTGAAGGCCACGCCACTGTGCTGCGTGGCCGACCCGCACCATGCCGCCAGGCCCCCGGCGATGCCGGCCAACGACACCGTTGTCGCGCCGACGACCAGACGGCCGATGAGCCACCGCGCCCGCGTCGTCGGACGAACCAGCACGTTGTCGAGAAACCCGTCGGCCTCTTCGCGGCGCATGGCGGCGATTTGGCCGGCGGCCGCGAACGCGACCAGCGCCGACGCGAACACGAACGCGAACCCGAGGTAGGCGGCCGCACCCGGCCGAATGCCGCCGAGGCGGGCGAGCATCCGCTCGATCGTCTCCGACCCGCTCACGATCTTCGACGCCGACTGGGCGACCATCCCCATGACGAACCCCATCGTCGCCAGCGCGGCGATCCAGGCGACGAACAACGGCACGCCGAGGCGAACGGTGAGGCGCGTCGGACCCCCTAGGAGCGCGAGGCGCGGTGGGCGGCTGTCCCGTCGCGGCAGGATGCTGGCGCCCAAGTCGCGGGAACGAGCCATCAGGACCGAACCGACGAGCAGGGCCGCCGTGATCAGGACGATGGGGATGAGGGGCAGCGCGCGCGAAACGGTGAGCGGTCGTAACTCTTCGGCCCAGCCGAACGGGCTGGCCCACCGCAGCCACGTGAGGGACGTGCCGGCGTCGGCCACCATGCGAACCAGGAACGCGGCTCCGAGGACAACGGCGCCCAGCGCGTTGGCCTGGCGGCGATTCCCCGCGAGCTGCGACATCACTACGCCGATCGCGACGAACACGAGCGCCGACGCGACCAGGGCGACAGAAAGGAACAGCGCGCCGGTGACGCTGAAGTCGACGTCGGCGCCGCGGCCGGCGAGCACGGCGCACACCGCGGTCACCGCCCACAGCGCCCCGACACCCGCGCCCAGTCCGGCGACGGCTTGCACGGTCGCGCCGGCGCGCGTCGTCGGCCCGGCCAGCAGCAGTTCCCACCCGCCCGAGTCCTCTTCACCGCGCAGCAACCGAGTACCGATGAGGAGACCCCAGAAGGCACCGAGGATGCTCAGTATCCCGAGGCACCGCCAGGCGGTGAAGCCGGCGACGGTTTCGAGACGGTGCGCGGGACCGAGCAGGGCGGCAAGCCCGGCGTTGCCACCAAAGGAGCGGGCCAAGGTCTCCCGCGACGCGACCGTGGGAAACGTGCTGGCGTAGCCGGCCGCCGACGCGATCACGAGCCCGCCGAACAACAGACCCCACAACGCGCCCGACCGGGCGGCGCGTCGCGCCGTGAACCGCGCGATCACCTAGGCGGCGCTGCCGTAGTGCGCGATGAACAGCTCTTCAAGGGACGGCTCGCGGCTCATCATCCGCCGAACGCGGGCGCCGGCTAGGGCGGTCAGCAACGGTTCCATGCTGCCGGTGACTTGGCACCGAACGCGGTTGCCGTGTACGTCAGGCGCGACGACGCCGGCCACGTTCGTCAGGTCCACCGGCTCGCCCTCGAACTCGATCTCGACCGACACCGCTGACAGGTGGCGCATCTCGGCCAGCGTGCCGAGCTCGACGAGTTTGCCGTCACGCAGGATCGCCACCCGCTCGCACAGCGCCTCGACCTCACTGAGGATGTGCGAGGACAGGAACACCGTTTGACCGCGATGGCGCGCCGCTTCGATGCAGTCGCGGAACGTCAACTCCTTCAGCGGGTCGAGGCCGCTGGTCGGCTCGTCGAGCAGAAGCAGATCGGCGCGCGTCATGAGGGCAGCGACGAGGACGACCTTCTGCCGATTGCCCTTCGAGTAGGCGCGAACCCGCTTCGAGACGTCCAGCTCGAAGCGCTCGACCAATTCATCCCGGTACGCCTCGTCGACGTTGCCGTGCAGCCGGCCCAGGAGATGCAACGTCTCGGCGCCTGTCAGCGACGGCCACAGGTTCGCCTCGCCGGGGACATACGCCACGCGCCGGTGCGCCTCGACGGGATTGGCCTGGCAGTCGACGCCGAAGATCTCGGCCCGCCCTGCGCTGGCCCGGAGCAAGCCGAGCAGCAACCGCAGCGTGGTTGTCTTGCCGGCGCCGTTGGGACCGAGATAGCCGAAGACCTCGCCCTGTTGCACCTCGAGGTCGAGCTCGCTCAACGCGGTCGTCGGACCGAAGCGTTTGCCGAGGCCTTCGGTGCGGATGGCGACCGGCATCGCTACCCGCGGCCCAAGTGTTCGGCGAGGGCGGCGGTCCACGCCCCGGGATCGTCCTCTTGCGGCGAATGGCCGGCGCCGGGAATCACGACCAAGTGCGCGCCGGGAATCGTCGCCGCCAGCGCGTCGGCGCCGCCGCGCAAACCGGTGTCGTTCTCGCCGACCAGCACCGTCGCAGGAAGGTCAAGACCGGCCAGGCCGGCGAGCAACGAGGGGTACGCGTTCAGTTCGGCGGAGAGGGCGGCGAACGCGTCGGCGTCCATGTTGGTGAGTTTGAACCGGATGCGGTCCTGCACTGCCGGTCGCGGCGCGACGGGCTGGTTGGACATGTACTTGATCATCATCTCGGCGACCGCGCCCATCCCCTTCTCGCGCGCCACACCGAGGACGTGATCAACCCAGCCCTGTGGAATCTGCCCCGCCGGCGCGCCGGCCGTGTCCATCAGGACAAGCGACGCCAACTGCTCGGGATGGGCGATAGCGAACCGCATAGCGATGACGCCACCCATCGAGTGGCCCAGCAGGTGGAAGGGCGCCAGGCTGCGTTGCTCGACGATCGCTTCGAGATCGGCCAGCAACCGGTCGAAGGTGTACGCGGCGGGGCGGCCCACGTTGGCGCTGTCGCCGTGACCGCGTTGGTCGTAGGCCACCACGCGACGATCGGCCGCCAGCGTGTCGACCACATCGGCCCAATCGAGTCGGCTGCCGGTGAAGCCGTGGAGCAGCAGCAGCGGCGGATCCCCTTTGCCCCACTCCTCATAGGTCAGATCGACCCCATCTATCGAAATGGTCTCAGTCACGCGAACTTCTCTAGCGCGTTCGGGCCACCTGTGAATGGCTGCTGCGGTCTATTCCACTTCGCGCATCCAAACAGGATCCTTGGGGGATGGCGATTGCTGGCGGCGTGAGCCGCCACCCGCGCGCGGCCGAGCCGCCCGACTATCGCCAGCTGTTCAACGGGATCCCGAAGCCGGCGTGGGTGCGGTCCGCGTCGACCGATGAGTTCCTCGAGGTCAACGATGTCGCCGCCGCGCACTACGGCTATACCCGCGACGAGTTCCTCGACCTGCCGCCCGGCCGGATCCGGGCGCGAGGGGCGCAGGCCACGACCGAACCCGGCCGGCGGACCGAGCGTCACGTGAAGAAGGACGGCTCCCGCATCCTCATGCGCATCGACGCCGCCGTCATCCGTATCGGCGACGACGACGCGTTGCTCGAGATCGCCGACGACATCACCGCCGACCATGCCGTCGACCTGGCCCGATCCGAGACCGAGGCGCGGTTCCGCGAGGCCGAAGAGATCGCGCACATCGGCAGCTGGACGTGGGACATCGCCGACGACATCGTGCGCTGGTCCGACGAGCTCTGCCGCATCTTCGGGTTGGCTCCCGGCGACGCGCCTACGAACCTCACCGACTTCCTGGCCCACGTGCATCCCGACGACCGCCAATTGACGATCGCCACCGTGCAGAAGGCGGTCGAGACGTTGGAGAGCTACGACAACGTGTACCGCGTCGTCCACCCGAGCGGCGACATCCGGTGGATCCACACGCGCGGGCGTATTGCCGCCGGTGCCGACGGGCGGGCCTCTCGGGTCTCGGGCATCGCCCAGGACATCACCGAGCGCAAGCTGGCCGAGGACGACCTGACCCGGCGCGCCCTGCACGACTCGCTCACCGGCCTGCCCGAGCGCACGCTGTTCATGGACCGCCTCGAGCAGGCCATTCGCCGCCTCGACCGCAGCGACGCCGCCCTCGCTGTGCTGTTCCTCGACCTCGACCGGTTCAAGGCCGTCAACGACAAGCACGGCCACGCGGCGGGCGACCAAGCCTTGCGCATGACCACGCAGCGCTTGGCCCGCATCCTGCGGCCGGGCGACACGATCTCGCGCTTCGGCGGCGACGAGTTCGCCATCTTGTGCGAGGACCTCACCGCCGAGGCAGCAGTCGAGATCGCGGGACGCATCGTCACCGTCTTGGCCGAACCGTTGGTCATCGAGGGCCGCGCCGTCACGACCGGCGCCAGTGTCGGTGTCGCGCTGAGCTACGACGCCACGACCGCGGCCGAGTCACTGCTGCACGACGCCGACGCGGCGATGTACGAAGCTAAGGAACAAGGACGCGACCGCTACGTGCTATTCGACAACGCGTCGCGGGTGCGCGGCCTCGCTCGCCTCCGCCGGGCCGAAGAGGTCCGCAAGGCGGTGCACAACGGCGAGCTGCGGCTCTTCTACCAACCCGACATCGATCTGCGCACCGACGACACCGTCGGCGTCGAGGCGCTGGTGCGGTGGCAGCACCCGAAGATGGGCCTGGTCGGCCCCGACGAGTTCATCACCATCGCCGAGGAAACCGGCGCGGTCGTCGTCCTGGGCGAGTGGGTGCTCGAGCAGGCGTGCGACCAAGTGATGCAGTGGGCCGAGCTCCACCAACGGCCGCCGTTCGGCGTGTCGGTGAACATCTCGGCCTGCCAGCTGAGCGAGCCCAGCCTGGTGCGCGCCGTCGAGCGGGCCCTCGAGTTCAGTGGCCTGCCCGCCGCCAACCTCTGCCTCGAGATCACCGAGAGCGTGCTGATGGACGATGTCCAGTCGTCGGTAAAAGCGCTGCTCGACCTCAAAGCGCTGGGCATCAAGCTGGCGATCGACGACTTCGGGACGGGCTACTCGTCGCTCAACTATCTGCGCCGCTTCCCGGTCGACGTGGTCAAGATCGACCGCGCGTTCATCGCCGGCGTTGGCATCGATCCCGCCGCCGACGCCATCGTCGCCGCGGTAACGAACCTGTCGCACGCGCTCGGCCTGACCGTCGTCGCCGAAGGCGTCGAGACCGACGAGCAGCTCGTCGCCATCCGCGCCCTCGGCTGTGACCGGGCCCAGGGCTTCTACTGGAGCCCGTCCCTGCCGGCGGCCGAGCTCGACCAGTGGCACGCGCCCCAGCGGGCGGGCGCGGCCGAGATCGAGCCGGTCGACGTCTACGGCCTCCTGACCGAGCGCACCGGCGCGCTACGCGAGACGACCGGCCGCGCCGTGTTGCTCGAGGCGCCGCAGAAGCTTGGCTCGGTCGTGGCCGAGCGCCGCGCGTTGCGGACGGTCCTCGACCACCTCCTCGGCAACGCGGTGCTGTACTCCCCCGCCGACCGGCCCGTGGTGCTGACCGGCGCGTCGGATCGCCACTGGGTTCGCCTCAGCGTTGCCGACTTCGGCATTGGCATGACCACCGAAGAGGCGGCGCGCTGCTTCGAACAGTTCTGGCAGGCCGACGCGCCTGACGGCACGCAACCGCGCGGCACCGGCATGGGGCTGTACATCGTGCGCTCGCTCGTCGAGGCCATGGGCGGCCACATCGGCGTTCGCAGCGCGAAGGGCAAGGGCTCGACGTTCACCGTCGCCCTCCCGCGGTCGACGGCGGGCGCCACCAAGATGCGGCCGATGGCGCGCGCGACGGGGACCCGCGCCCGGCTGGGTGAGGACTCGAGTATCCGCGAGTTCATGCGCCAGATCGGCGTGCCGACGCGGAGGGGCGCATGACCACCGCCGTCGCGGTCGTCAACCTCATCCTCGGGGTCGCGTACTGCGGGTACGGCGTGATGACGGTGCTCGAACTGCGGCGCGACCGCCACAGCTTCGGCTTCTCGCATTTCGGCCTGGCGTGGATCTGCATGGCGTTCACCTGCGGCCCACATCACCTCGCGCACGGCATACACCTCGCGGTCGAAGGCCGGCAGTCGGGCGCCCTCGACCTGGTCGCCGTCGCCATCGGCCTTCCAGTCGGCGTCCTGTGGCTGGCGATGCGCATCGAAGCGTTCCGCGGCGGCCGGGGCGACCGCTTCCTCCCGGGCACGCCGTCCTGGTTGCGCGTCGTGCCGTTCGTCGCCCTCGCCTACCTCGCCGCGTTGGCGTACGGCGCGTTCGCGGTCCTCAACGGGAGCATCGTCCTGGCGACGCGCCCCGACCACGCACTGGCGGCCAACGCCATGCTCGTCGTCATCTACATGGCGATCGGCTGGTTCGTGCTGCGGACCCAATTGGCCAACCGGCCCTCTCTCGGCGGCTGGTCCGTTTCCGGCTTGTGTCTCGCCGCGATCTTCCCGACGTGCGCGCTCATGCACGCGGTGTTCGCGGTGTACGCGATCTCCGGCCGCTACCACCACGACCTGCACGGCATGGTGATCGACTGGCTGTCGGTGCCCGCCGGGCTGTACTTCCTGTGGGTTGTGCGCCGGCTCTATCAGGACGCATTGAGCGACTGGAACACCGGTCCCGCCGAAGTCGACAGCCCCGGCTACTTCGGACAATTGCCCGTCGACAGCGCCGTCACCGGTCCGCACAGCGAAGTGGAACCATCGGTCCATCAGCACGCGTGACATTTGTCACGACTCCGGCGCTACCCTGCACGCGTGAGGAGAGTCGGTGTCGCCGCCGCCGCAATCGCGCTCATCCTGATCGGGATTCCAACCGCGGGGCCCACCACCGCTAGCGACTTCATAAACGGCAATTCGTTCGCCAGCGCGGTGGTCGTCAAGGTCGCGCCGGGCGTCGGCGGTCTCGGGCTGGCGACGACGTCGGGCGTCGCCGTCTCGGAGATCAAGAACCAACTCGCGCAGTCCCAAGCGCAGACGGCCGACCTCGGTCTGATCGGTACCACCCTCACCGCCGAGAGCTGCAGCGGTGCGCCGGGTGCGCTGACCCCCGACCAACTACCGGCACCGACACGCGTCGACAACCGCAAAGGCGACGCCTCCGGCACGAGTGACGAAGTGCCCCTCGCCGGTTCGACGCTCGGCGCGGGTCGCGAGTTCGCCCGGGCGACGAAACAACCGCTCGCCGAGGCAGTAGCCACGATGGTGTCGTCGGTGACAGATCCGCTCCTCCGCATAAGCGGCGGCGAGGCGACCGCAGCGACGCGGATCGTGGACGGCAAGGCGCGCGAGGCGACGTCGAGCGTCGACGCCAACGTCGACATCGCGGGCGCGGTGCAGCTGCGCGGGCTCCGGTGGGACGCGGTTCACCGCACCGGCGCCAACCCAGATGTGCACGGCACGTTCAGCATCGACGGCGCGACCGCAGGGGGCCTGCCGCTGCCGGTCGGCACCGACTCGCTGAAGCCCCTCCAAGACGCGCTCAACGGCGCCCTCAAGCAAACCGGCATCCGCGTCGAGCTACCGACGGTCATCCATATCAAGGAGCCGGCCGACGTCATTCGCGTCACGCCGCTGCGCGTGATCATGCAGGACTCGCCGTTGGGCGCGACCCTCCTGCGGCCCATCCTCGAATTGACTCGCGCCCAGAAGGAACAGCTCTTTACCGAGCTCGGTTCCTCGGTCTGTCAGTTGGCCGGCGCGCTGCTTGTCGGCGACATCTCGCTATCGATCATGGCCGGCACCGGGTTCCTCGCGATCGACATCGGCGGCGTCGAAGCCACGACCGCCGAGGTCATCTACACCAACCCGTTCGGCACCGACCTTCCCCTGCCGAACCTCGGCCTGCCGGCGGTGCCCGAGTTGCCGCTCGAGCCCAGCGTGCTCCCGATACAGACAGGTTCGGCCGCGCCGCGGCCGGTCGTGGCGGCGGGGCCGGTCGAGCGCGTGTGCGAGAGCACGCACCGCTTCCACTGGCCGTCTTGTTCCAACGGCGCGGCCGCCGCGCTGGGCGGACTCGGCCTCCTCGCCACCGCGGGCGTGGCCTTGCTCGACTGGCGCCATCAACGTCGCCGGCTGAGCAAGGCCGAGGTCACGGCGTGACCACGGCGGTGAACGGCGGGCGCCATCGCACGCGCGGCGTCACCGGGTTGCTGCGGTCGTACGGCCCGCTGGCGGCGGCGGCGATCGCGTTCGTCGTCATGGCCGCCTTCGTCGAACCGCTGCCGCGAATCCAGCGCACGGTCGCCGCCGCGCCCACCGAGCAGGAGTTGGGCGACGTCGGCACCGGCTCGCTGGACAACCCAACGGGTTCGACCGTCCCCGGTCAGGTCGCGGCGCCGACCCGCGTCGGCGCCCGCCCCCGCGGCTCGGCCCCGCCCGGCGCCACGCCGTGCACCGACCGGGCCCGCCAAGTGCCCGGCGATCCCTACTCGCCGCCCTGCTACGCGTTCAGTGGCAACAACGGCGGCACCACAAGCCGGGGCGTCTCCTCGAACGACATCATCGTCACCGCTCGCCAGCTCGAAGGCCCGTCGGCCGCGGAGATCTTCGCCAGCATCTCGGGTGAGAGCGTCGACAACTCCGAAGAGAACGTGAAGGACACGATCCAAGCGATCGCCGACTACTTCAACACCCATTTTCAGATGTATGGCCGCAAGATGCGCATCGAGTACTTCAACGGCGAGGGCAACGGCGCGTCCGAGTTGCTCGGCGGCGGCAAGGAGAAAGCGTTGGCCGACGCGATCCGCGCCGCCAAGGAGAAGGGCGCCTTCGCCGACATCAGCGGGCTCACGATCCCCTACGCCGACGCGCTGGCCCGCAACAAAGTCGTGAACATCGGTGCGCCGTACCCGAGCCGTAAGTGGTTCGTCGATCACCGGCCCTACGCGTGGAGCCTGTTCCCCGACGGCACCAACGTGGTCGAGGCGCACTCGTCGTGGATCACGTCACGGCTCGTCGGCCGGCCGGTCGAGTTCTCCGGTCCCGAGTTCATCGGCCGGCCGCGCAAGTACGCCGTCGTCGCACCCGAGAACGCCGAGTACCAAGAGTCGGTCAACGCGTACATCGCCAAGGTCGCCGGCGCCGGCTTCAACATCGCGCTGAACATGAAGTACAAGCTCGACATCAACACGATGCCCAACCAGGCGTCGAACATCATCGCCCAGCTCAAGGACGCCGGGATCACGTCGATCTTGTGCGGCTGCGACCCGGTGATGCTGGCGATCGGTCTCACGCCGAAGGCCAACGAGCAGAACTACCAGCCCGAATGGATCACCGCTGGGTTGGCGTTTGTCGAGCAGGACATCGTGTCGCAGCTCATCGACAAGACGCAGTGGCAGCACTCCTTCGGCATCGCGTACAACGCCGAGTCCGAGCCGCAGGGACGCTCGTTCCCCCACGCCGCGTACAAGACGATGCGGCCGAACGACGAACCGGCGTTCGGGGTGGAAGAGGTCTATTACCAGTTCTACATGCTGGCCATCGGCATCCAGATGGCGGGGCCGAACCTCACCCCTGAGTCGTTCGAACAAGGCATGTTCGCCTACCCCGGCGGCTCCGGCCCGCGCGGCGGCTGGGGGTTCGGTCCCGGCGACTACACGCCGATGGACGACTTCCGCGAGATCTGGTGGGACCCCAACCGAATATCGCCACAGAACAACAAGCCCGGCGCCTGGGTGCAGCTGAACAACGGCGCCCGTTACCGAAAGGGAACCGTGCCGCATGAAGGCGCACCGTTCTTCAAGGCCGGATAGTGGCGGCGACTGACAACGGCGCGCCGTCGATCGCGGTTCTGCGCGACGAGCCCACCAACCCGCACCTGCTGCGCGGCTACGGACCGCTGGCCGTCGGGATCGTGTTGCTGCTGCTCATGACCCTGCTCGCCCCGACGGTTGCTCGCGAGGAACGCGTCACCCGTCCACGCGAGGTCACCACCACCACGGTCGCCCGATGAGGCGAGTGCTCGACGACCGGCGGGTCCAGATCTTCCTGGCCGCCGTCGTCGCCTACTCGACGCTGTATTGGGTCCCCTACTCGCCGTTGCCCGACGTCATGCCATGGGGCGTCATCGCCCAAGGTGTGATCTTCGGTACGAGCAATGCACTGCTCGCGATGGGGTTGATCCTCATCTACCGGACGACGCGGATCGTCAACTTCGCCTACGGCGCCATGGGCGCCATGCCCGGCGCACTCACGGTCGGCCTCTTCGTCGAGAAGGGCTGGAACTACTGGCTCGCCATTGCCGTGGGCCTCATTGTCGGCGTGGCGTCAGGCGCGCTGCTCGACATCCTCGTCATCCGTCGCTTCGCTCGCTCGTCCCGCCTCGTCCTCACCGTCGCCAGCATCGGTATCGCCCAGCTGCTCGGCGCCATCGCCCTGATCATCACGGTGGCGATGGGAAGCGACACGCTCATCGGCAATATCAAGACGCCGATCGACGCCAGCTTCTTCATCCGCCCGTATCCGATCCGCGGCGACCACCTGCTCATGCTGGGTGTGGCGCCGATCGTCCTCGCCGCCCTCGGTTGGTTCCTGTTGCGGACCGACGCCGGCGTCGCCGTACGCGCCGCGGCCGAGAACCAGGACCGGGCCATGCTCCTCGCCGTCCCGGTGCGACGGCTGCAGACGATCGTGTGGGCCATCGCCGGCGGCCTGGCGACGCTCACGTTCATCACCAAAGCGCCGTTTGGCGGCGTCGTGCCGTCGGCGCTCGTCGGCGCCGATGCGATCCTGCCGGGATTGGCGGTAGCCGTGGTCGCCCGCTTCAAGTCGCTGCCCGGCGCGCTGGTCGCCGGCATCGGGCTCGGCATCGTCGAGTGGACCGTGCGGTGGAACATCCACGCCGAGTCGATCTTCGACGTCACGTTCCTTGTGATCATCCTCGGCGCGCTGTTGCTCCGCCGCGACCACCTCACGCGGGCCGAGACCGGCGAGAGCAGTTGGGACAGCGCCGGGGTCCTCAAGCCGATCCCGGCCGAACTGCGGCGGCTGCCGGAAGTCCGCCGCCCGATCTGGATCGGCGCCGCGGCACTCGTCGCGCTGATCCTCGTCGTCAGCCTCAACGCCTCACCGACGACGGTCTTGCTGATGACGTTCGCGGTGATCTGGGGCATCGTCGCCGTGTCGCTGGTCGTCCTCACCGGCTGGGGCGGCAACATCAGCCTCGGCCAGTTCGCCATCGTCGGCGCCGGCGCGATGGCCGCCGGCAATCTCATGATGCGATGGAACGTCGACTTCTTCATCGCCGCCGCCTTCGCCGCGCTCGTCGGCGCGGTGGTCGCCGTCCTCATCGGCTTGCCGGCGTTGCGGATACGCGGCCTGTACCTCGCGGTGACCACGCTGGCCTTCGCCGTCGCCCTCGACTCGTACTTCCTCAACCCGGTGAACTTCTCGAGCTACGTGCCCGAACAGGTCATCCGGCCGGTGTTGTGGAAGCGCTTCGACATGGGCAGTGAATGGATCACGCTCTACTTCTCGATCGGCGCGCTCGTGCTGATCACGCTCGTCGTGCGGGCGATCCGGCGGTCGCGTGCCGGTCGGGTGATGATCGCCACGCGCGACAACGACCGCGCCGCCGACGCGTTCGCGGTGCCGACGACACGCGTGAAGCTCCAGACGTTCGTCTTCGCCGGCGCCATCGCCGGCTTGGCCGGCGCGCTGTACGTGCTCGCCCTGTCCGGGTCGGGTCAGGGCACGTTCAAGCCGGGCATGTCCCTCGAGGTGTTCTCGTTCGCGGTTATCGGCGGGTTGGGGTCGGTCGCCGGCGCGCTGTCGGGCGTGTTCTTCTTCCGCGGCGTCGACTTCGTGCTCGCCGAGAACTTCTCGGGAAGCACGGCCGAGATCCTGCGGCTGAGCCTCACCGGCGCCGGCCTGTTGTTCGTCCTGTACTTCCTGCCCGGCGGTCTGTGGCAGCTCGTGCAGGCGCAGCGCGATCGGTACCTGCGCTGGGTCGCCAACCGGCGCGACCTGCTCGTGCCCAGCCTCGTCGCCGACCGCCGCGTCGATGACGACGCCGACGACCACGCCGAGGACGAGACCAGCGTCATCGCCGGAGCCCTGAAGTGACGGAACCCTACCTGAGCGTCCAGGGTCTGGACGCGTCGTACGGGCCCGTGCAGGTGCTGTTCGGCCTCGACCTCGAGATCTACGAGGGCGAGATCGTCGCTCTGCTCGGCACCAACGGCGCGGGCAAGTCGACGCTGTTCAAGTGCATCACCGGCCTGCTGCCCGCGCAGCGCGGGTCCATCCACTTCGCCGGCAACGACATCACCGGCGTGCCGACGAACCTGATCGCCGAACAGGGCGTCGTGATGATGCCCGGTGGCAAGAGCGTGTTCCCGACGTTGAGTGTCCGCGAGAACCTGCGGCTCGCCGCATGGACCAAACGCAAAGACAGCGCGGCAGTCGCCGAGGCCGAGGCGCGCGTGCTCGAGCTGTTCCCGCGGCTCGCCGACCGCATCGGCCAGCTGGCCGGGAACTTGTCGGGCGGCGAGCAGCAGATGCTCGCGATCAGCCAGGCGTTGATCCCCGATCCGAAGATCCTGCTCATCGACGAGCTGTCGTTGGGCCTGGCGCCGACGATCGTCGGCCAGCTCGTCGACGTCATCAAGCAGATCCACGCGACGGGGCTCACCGTCGTCGTCGTCGAACAGTCGATCAACGTTGCCCTGCGGCTCGCCCAACGCGCCGTCTTCATGGAGAAGGGCGAGTTCCGCTTCACCGGGCCGACGCGCGAGCTGCTCGACCGGCCCGACATCCTGCGGTCGGTGTTCATCGCCGGTGCCTCGGCCGGCGCGCCGGCCAACGGCGGCGGGCGTAAGCGCAAGACGGCGGCGGCCAAGGTGGCTGTCGAGCCCATTCGCGTGCCACCGCCGCCTGACTCGCCGCTGATCCTCGAATGCTTCGACGTGACCAAGCGCTTCGGCGGCGTCACCGCGGTCGACAGTGTCGACCTCGCCCTCAAGCAGGGGCAGATCCTCGGGCTGATCGGCCAGAACGGCGCGGGCAAGACCACGCTGTTCGACTGCGTCTCGGGTTTCCTCGCGGTGGACGGCGGGCGCATCTTCTTCAAGGGCGAGGACATCACTGGGCTCCCGGCACACGAACGCGCCGCACGCGGCCTGGGTCGGTCGTTCCAAGAAGCGCGACTGTTCCCGTCGCTCACCACCGCCGAGACCCTCGCTATCGCACGCGAGCGCCACATGCTGACGCGGAGCATGGTGGGCGCCGCCTTCGGTCAGCCGGTCACGCGCGACTCGGAGTCCGACGTCGACGACAAGGTCGCGTTCCTCGTCGAGCTGATGGGGCTCGGCGCGTTCGAACAGAAGCTCACCGGTGAGCTGTCAACCGGCACCCGCAGGATCGTGGAGCTGGCGTGTCTCCTCGCGTCGGACCCCGACGTCATCGTCCTCGACGAGCCGTCGGGCGGCGTCGCCCAGCGCGAGTCCGAGGCGCTCGGACCGCTGCTCAGGCGGGTGCAAGCGTTCACCGACACGTCGATCCTCGTGATCGAACACGACATGCCCCTGCTGTCGGGGCTGTGCGACGAGATGTACGCCCTCGAGTTGGGTGGCGTCATCGCCAAGGGCACTCCCGCCGAGGTCCTCAACCACCCCCGCGTGATCGAGTCCTATCTCGGCACCGACACCACCGCGATCCACCGCAGCGGCCAAGCCGTCTAGCTGTAACCGCCGCCCGAGCGTCGACCCACCCAGCGCGCCCCCCAACCTCTCCAAAATTGTGTCAATGGACGATTTGCCCAAATTTCCAGGGTCGATTTCGAATTTTGGAGAGGTTCAAGGGTTCCGCGCCGGCGCGCTCGCATCCACGCGGGCGTCGAACGCGGCGACGTGGCGCCGCGCTCGCCAGAGCAGGTAGCGCCCGTTGAGGTGGCCGGGCGCGACCCGCGCCACACGGGGTGTTACCAAGAACGTGGCGCGCGCGGCGCGCATGACGCGGTCGAGGCGGCGCTGGTCGGCTGCGGTCCATGCGAACTCGAACTTCTCGCGTAGCGGCGCGGGTGTGAGGCCGATCGCGGCGCGGCGGTGGAGGCCGAGGGCGGGCGCGAGCGGCCAGTGCAGCTGCAACGGCAGTGTGGGCCGGACGATGTCGCGGGCTAGGGCGCGGCCAACATCGGTCACCTCAAGCGTGGCGACCTGCTCGTCGAAATACCGCTCGAACGCAGTCAGGTCAGCCGGCTGCGCATCGCGCGGGCAGCCGAACACTGCGGCGACCTGTGTCATCTCCTCGTAGTACGTCTCGCGATCGCGAGCCGACAGCGGCGCGACCAGCCGCTCGTAACACGACAGCGCGGTGTCGAACAGCGTGGCGTGGACCCACAGCAGATTGGCGGGATCGTTCGCTTGATACGACGGCCCGGTCACGTGGTCGTGGATCCACCGGATACGCCGACCGACACCCGCGGCCAGGGCCTCGTCACCGAACACGACCGCGTACGTCGCTTCGAGCGTTCCTTGTAGGCGCTTGAACGGGTTGTGCTGGAAGTCGCTGTGGTCGTCGACGCCCTGGGCGACGCTCGGGTGCGCGAGCTGGAGCAACAGGGCACGGCCGGCGCCGAAGAGGATCGCCGGCTCAGCATTCACGCGCCGGATCACCGAGTCGCGAGAGAACATCGCTTCAGTTGAGCACTGCTCACGAAGCGGCGGCCACTCCGAGATAGGCGGCGCGGACCTCGTCGGCGGCGGCCACATCCGCCGCCGCGCCCTCGCGGCTGATGCGGCCACCGTCGAGGACGTAGGCCCGGTCGGCGACGGCCAGCGCTTGGCGCGCCATCTGCTCGACCAAGAGGATCGTCGTCCCCGCCGCCGCCAGCTCGCCGACGATGCCGAACATGTCGGCGACCAGCCGAGGGGCCAGCCCGAGCGACGGCTCGTCGAGCACGAGCAATCGCGGCTCGGCCATCAACGCCCGGCCGATGGCGAGCTGCTGCTGCTCGCCGCCGGACAGCAGGCCGGCGTACTGGCTGCGGCGCGCGGCCAACGCAGGGAACCGCTCGTAGATCGCGTCGGCCCGGGCCCGTCGCGCCGCCGCCTTCTCGCCGCGCCGCAAGCGGTACGCGCCGAGCAGCAGGTTGTCGTCGACCGACGCGCTGGGAAACACGCGCCGCCCCTCCGGCACGTGCACCAGTCCCATGGCGGCGATGCGTTCGGCGCCGAGACCGGCGATGTCGCGTCCGGCAAACCGCACGTGGCCGTGCACGGTCATCGTCGGTTCGAGCATCCCGGTGATGGCGCGGAGCGTCGTCGTCTTGCCGGCGCCGTTGCTGCCGATCAGCGTGACCACCTCGCCGGCGGCGACCGAGAGCGACACCTCGTGCAGCGCCTCGGCCGGTCCGTAGGCGGCGGACAGGACGGTGACCTCGAGCAGCGGACCCTCGGTCATGCCGCGTCCTCGGTGCCGAGGTACGCGGCAAGAACCGCGGGATCGGTCTGAACCTGACGGGGCCGGCCTTCGGCGATCTTGGCGCCGAAGTCGAGAACACTCACGACGTCGGATACCGCCATCAGCAACTCCATGTGGTGCTCGACCAGGACGACGCTGATGCCGGCGCCCTTGATCGTGCGGATCAACGCGAGCAGCTCCTGCACGTCGGCGGGATGCAGACCGGCGGCCGGCTCGTCGAGGAGCAGGAGCGACGGGTCGGCGGCCAGGGCGCGGGCGATCTCGAGCCGGCGCTGCTCGGCGAAGGGCAGCGATCCAGCCAGGTCCGCGCCGCGTCCTCCCAACCCGACAAGATCGAGCAGCTCCTCGCCTCGCTCGCGCGCGGCGCGCTCGGCCCGACGGCCACCCGGCGAGCCGGTCGCCGCTTGCAGCAGGTTGACTGACAGGGCGCGGTGGCCACCAACGAGCACGTTGTCGATGACGGACATGCGCCGCCACAAGTGCAAGTTCTGGAACGTGCGGGCGACGCCCAGCGCGCTCCGGCGGTGCGGGGACGCCGGGCCGCCGTCGTGGCCACCGATCATCACCCGCCCACTCGACGCCGGCATCACACCGGACACGACGTTCAGGAGCGTCGTCTTGCCCGAGCCGTTCGGACCGATCAACCCGTGCACGGTTCCTGCGTCCACCACGAGGTCCACGTGATCGACGGCCACGACCCCGCCGAACCGCTTGGTCACGCCAGCCAACTCCAACGCCGGCATCCCGTCCGCCGCTGGTGCGCGAGTGCGCACGAGCCGCCCCGCGTACGCCGACTCGTGCGCACTCGCACCGGCGTGGGGGCGGCGGTGGCGCCACTTGGCGAGGGTCTTGTTGATGTTCCCCATGGTTCCCTCGGGCGCGGTCGCCACGCCGACCAGCCCGAGGAGGCCGAACACCAGGCCCTGCTGATTGACGAGGTGCTGCTGCACCCACCCGATGCCGAACCCGAACGTGATGGCGAAGGCGCCGATCACCGGCCCGGCGATGGTTCCGAGGCCGCCGAGGGCGACCATGATCACGTAGCGAAAGCTCTGCTCCTGCGATCCCGACGCCGGACTGACGAGCAGGAACCGCTCGGCGCCGACCACGCCGGCGACGGCGACGATCCCGGCCGACAGCGCGAACGCGCTGACCTTGTGGAGGTAGGTGCCAACGCCCGACGCCTCGGCGGCCAGCTCCGACTCGCGGATCGCCATGCTGGCCCGTCCCCACCGACTGCGGACCAAGTTCCAGCACAGCCACAGGGTGATGAACAGCAAGACCGACGAGAGGATGAACAGACCGCGGTACGCGTCGCCGTTGGCGAACGGCAACGCGGTCACGTCGATCGGTTGGCTGACCGTGCGCCCCGTCGGTCCACCTAGCGAGGCCTTGAGGACGATGACGAGCGCGGGCAACAGACTCCCGAACGCCAGCGTGACGACGGTCAGGTAGAAGCCGCGCAGGTGACAGCACAGCAGCGCGAGCAGCGCGCCCATCGCCGCGCCGAACACGAACGCGAACGGCAGTCCGAGCCAGGGTGACCAGCCCCACGCCGGCGCCCACACCGCGCCGGCGTACCCGCCGGCGACGAAGAACCCGGCGTGGCCGAGGGAGAGCAACCCGGTGTAGCCGGTGAGCAGGTTGACGCCCAGCGCGATGGCCGCCAGGTACGTCGCCTCGATCCCGATGTCGAGCCACGACCGCTGCGCGCCGGGGACGGCGGCGAACCACACGAGGAACGCGGCCAGCGCTACCGGCGGCACGACCCGGGGCAACCACGACGGCATGTGGCCGCGCCAGGGCAGGGCCGGCGCGGCCCGATGGGCGAGGCTCACGACCTACCTACGCCTTCTCAACCGACGGAATACCCAACAGCCCGTTGGGTCGCACGACGAGGACGAGGAGGAATACCAGGAAGATCACGAGCGGCTCGTACTGCCCGCCCGACGACGACGTGACGCGCAATACACCGCCGACGAACCCGAGCAGGTAGCCGCCGAGCACCGCGCCCCGCGTCGACCCGAGCCCGCCGACGACCGCGGCAACGAACGCCTGGATACCGAGCAACAACCCGTTGTCGAACTTCACGAACAACCGCGGTGCCAGCAACACGGCACCGAACGCGCCCAGCGCGCCGGCGACCGCGAAGCTGGCCATCACGACGCGGTGTGTGTTGATTCCCATGAGCGACGCCGCCGCTTGATCCTGCGACACGGCGCGCAGCGCCCGCCCCGCCATCGTCCGCGTCTGCACGACCTCACCGATCACCATCAAGGCCAGGGCGGCGACGACGATCAGCACGTCGTTCGGGACGATCGGGATGCCGTCGATCATCGACCCGCGCCACCCGAGCACCGAGTCGACCAGCGCCGGGATCGTGCGCGGCTCGGCGCCGATCGTCAGCTTGATGATGTCGAGGGCGATGAGGCCGGCCGAGAACGTCGTGAGGATCCAGCCGACGTTGGTCGACGGGTCGAAGCGGCCCAGTGGGCGGATCGCCACCAGCTCGACGACGACGCCGACGAGGGCGCCGGCCAGTGTCGCCAGCGGCAGCGCGGCCCACACCGGGAGTCCCGACCGTATGAACACGAAGGCGACGAAGCCGCCGACCACGAGCATCGAGCCCTGGGCGAAGTTCACGACGCGGCTCGTGGCGAAGACCAGGCTGTACCCGAGCGCGACCAGCGCAAGGACCGAGCCGACGGTCAACCCGTAGACGACGATCTGGAGGACGTCACTCACGGGCTAATGGATCTTGCAGGTCTTGGCCAGGCTGCCGTCAGGCATCTTGGTGCACTGGGTTCCGTAGCCGAGCTTGAGCACTTCATCCATCTCGGCCGGATGGGCCCGCTTGTTCGCCTCGAGCGTCGGCCGCACCAGGTGCGTCGGGCCGACATACCCGGCGGCGAACGTGCTCTTCCACTCCGCGCCGAGTTGGTACGGCGGGTCGGTCGTCGCCGGGCCGCTCGCTCGCTCGAGCGTGATGAGGATGAGGTCGTCGGGCGTCTTGCTCAGGTGACGATCAGCCGAGTAGCTGAACGGCACCGACGCGAACTTGATGTCGCCCATCGTCTCGATGGCGTTGACGATCTTGGCCCGGTCGGTCGTGCCCGCGGTCTGCACCGCCTTGGCCAGGGTGTACAGCCCGTCGGCCGGCGACTCCTCGCCGCCGGTCACGCCCTTCTTGAGGTACTTCTGCATCCACCCGCGGATCGCGAAGCTCGGCAGGTACACGAGGCCGCCGACATGCCACGCGGTCAGCGTGCCCGCCTTGGCCGCGCTGCCGGCCAGGTCGGCCCACGTGTGTTCTCCGGTGCCGCCGGGCGAGCCCATCAGGTGTGGGTGCCACGCGCTCCCCTTCGCAGTCGGCGTGTCGACGTAGGCGCCGCCGACCTTGTCGATCTGCTTGACGATGCCGGCGGTGTCGCCCGACACGCCCCACACCATCAGCGCCTCGCCCTTCTGCGTCCGCAGCCGGTTGACCTGCGGACCGAAGTCGGCGTCGTTGAGCTGGTACGTCTCGATGCCCGCGGTCGAGATGCCGTGCTTGGCCATCGACTCCTGGAAGTAGCCCTTCGCCGTCGAGAACAACAGCGAGTCGTAGATCAGCCCGACCTTCGAATAGCCGCGGTCGTCCTTGCAGTACGTGGCAAGAAGATCGAACGCCATGCGGTCCGGCATGATCATCTGGAAGATCGAGCGTTCCTTGCCCTCTGGGTAGAGCTGGTGGCCCGACCAGAGGTCGTTGAACACCGAGACGATCGGCATGTTGTCGCGCTGGATCTGGGCCCGGCTCTCGTCGAGGCCGAGGCCGCCGCACCACAGGATGCCGATGACGCCTTTGTCACCGGCGAACGCCTGGTACGCCTTCACCCCGGCGGCCGGGTCGGTCCCCGTGTCGCGCTTGACGACTTCGACCTTGCGCCCGCCGATGCCGCCCGTCGCGTTGATCTGGGCGACGGCGGCGTCCAGCGAGTTGTTCACGATGCGACCGACGTAGGCGCCGACACCGGAGAACGGCGCGATGACGCCGACCTTCATCGTGTCGCCGCTCAACTTGAACCCGCCGCCGGTGTTCGTGCCGGACGCGCGCTCCTTCGACGAGCCGCCGCCGCAACTCGTCAGCGCCAGCACCGACATGCTGGCGAAGCCGACTTTGCCGGCCCATTCGATGAACTCCCGACGCGAGAAGTCGGGACGGCGGTCAGCCATCTGTATTCAGCCTCCGTACGGATCGTCGAGGCCCTTGAGCGCCTCGGGTGGGGTGTAAGTACCGGCCACGGCGAGCCAGTGACCGCCGGCAGTCGCCGGCGCCGGGTACCGCCCGCTGCCGTCGTCGATCGTCGAGTACGACAGCAGGGCGACGTCGTTGTCGCTCAGCGCATGAGGTGCGCGGAAGTCGAGCGGCACGCCGGCCGTGCCGGAGACCTTGCCGGGGGCCAGGCCGCGAAGGCCGTCGAGCACATCGCCGCGGTTACCGCCGCTCGCCGCCGCGGTTGCGATGGCAAGGACAGCATCGTGGCTGCGGAAGTCAGCGACGCTCAGGTCGGCGGTCACGCCGCCGTCGGCGACGGCGCGATCGCGGGCGAGGTAGAACGCGTCCACCGCCGCGGTCGGGGTGTCGGGACCGGCCCACGGCCCTACCGACAGGACGCCGTCGCCGACCGACGCGGCCAGCGCGCTGGCCAGCCCGTGACCGAACGCGGGGACGGCAACGCGGTCACCGAACAGCAGCGCGGCATCGACGCCGGCGGCCGACAGCGCGTCGGCCATGGCCAAGGCCGGCCCGGCCTCGGCCCACACGACGACCGCGTCGGGGGCAGCCGCCTTGGTGGCGGCGGCCACGTCCGCCATCGGATCGCCGGCCGCGAACGGCCGGTCGAGAACCACGGCGATCCCGGCGGCAATCAACGCCGCCTTCCCGGCATCGCCGTAGGGCCCGGCTTGGCGGAGGAGCGCCACCTTGCCGTAGCCAGTCTTACGAACATGGGCCGCCAACTCGCCGGCCACCTGATCGATCGTCGGTGCGGCGAGGATCGCCGTTGCGCCCTGCGACGCGATCCGCGGATCGTCCGCATATGGGAGGACGACCGGAAGACCAAGGCCCGCCGCGGTGGCGACACCGGCGAGAACCTGTTCGCCGGTCGACGCGTAGACGACACCGACCGCGCCCTTGTTGGCGAGATCGTTCATGGCCGCGGTCGCGCCCTCCGGCGTGCCGTTGTCGTCACTGACCAACAACTCGACGCGGTCGTGTCCCGACGTGGCGCCGTTGAGCCGGTACGCGGCGACGTACGCGCCGCCGGCCAGGTCGCGCACGTCAGCGCCGGGACCGGAGCCCGAAACGACGAGGCCGATCTTGATGCCGTGCCCGGCGCCGCTCGCCAGGCTGATGTCGGGCGCCGCCGACTTGATCGCCGCCGACCCCTTCGCTGACTTGTCGCCGCCTTTTGAGCAGGCCGCGCTCACGATGGCCATGACCACCGCGGCGACGATCACCACACGACGCCGGGTCATCCCACGCCTCCTAGCCTGAGCACGAAGACGCTCTGTTGTCGTCCGGTGCCGCCGTCGTTGAATCCGGTGAACGCGTCGAGCCGTGCGTTGCCCGCTTGGTGAAGGGCGGCGGCCACGTCCTGCGACGCCACGGTGCGCGACAGCACGTGGGCGAGCTGTTCGGCGCCGCTCGCACCGCTCGTTGCGCCGTCACCGGCCTGACCGATGCCGTCGCTGAGTTGCTTGAGCCCGTAGAGGATCGTCGACGACGACACCTTCGGATCGCCGAGTGCATCGAGGATCTGGTTGACGCCGACGATGAACTTGGTGGTCACCACGCTCTGCGACGAGCTCAACGCCCACAACAGTGACGCCGGGTCCTCGAGCGTGTTGCCGAAGCGAGTCGTGCGCTTGGTGACCGCCTTGACCGGCTTCCCGTCGGGGCCGATGTCACCGAGTCCGGTGACGATCTGCTTGATGCCGTCGCCCAACTTGGTGACGCCGCTGCCGAGGGCGACGAGCGAGGCCTGGACGGTGAGGGGCGAGCCGTCGGCCGCGAACTCGCCGGCCGCGCCGGTACCGAGGCCGTCGTGCGCGAGCTGGGCGCCGCCGGCGATCGTCGCCGCGCCCTGCTGGATGGCGAGGAGGCCGGCGGCGATGCTCAACGGCGTGGTGCCGTTGAACTCCGAGCCGTCACCGATCGCTCCCCAGATCTTCTGAAGGCCTTCGACGATCTTGGGATCGTTGGGGTTGCCCGACTTGAGGCCGGCGCGGATCGCGTTGAGCCCGGCCCGAATCGTGAGCGGCGTGGTCCCGCTGAACTCGGTGCCGTTGCCGACCGAGTCGTAGATCTGCTGAAGGCCTTCGAGCACCGCGGGGGTCGCCGGGTTGCCCGACTGGAGCCCGGCGCGAATCGCGTTGAGCCCGGCCCTGATCGTGAGCGGCGTCGTGCCGCTGAACTCGGCGCCTGTCCCTATGGCGGCGTAGATCTTCTGGACGCCTTCGATGATCTTCGGGTTGTTGGCGTCGCCCGACGACAGGCCGGCGCGCATGGCGACGAGCGAGGCGGCGACCGTCAGCGGTGTCGACCCGCTGAACTCGCTGCCGTTGCCGATCGAGGCGTAGATGCGCTGCAGGCCCTCGAGCACCTTCGGGTCGGCCGGGTTGCCCGATGACAGCGCGGCCTGCATCTGCGCCAGCGCGGTCTGCGCTTGGGTGACGCCCGCGTGCACGACGCCCTGAACCACGGGGATCGACAGCGGATCGATGAGCGGGAGGCCGAGCCCGCCGAGCGTCGTGTTCACCTGGGTGACGAACGACGTGTCGAAGAGATTGAGCGACGAACTCAACGTGCTCATCCCGGCCACCACGAGCTGGACCGCTTCGATGATCTTCGGGTCGGCGGGATTGCCGGACGACAGCGCGGCGCGGATCGCGTTGAGCGAGGCGCGGACCGTGAGCGGGTTGCCGCCGCCGTCGAACTCGGTGCCGGCGCCGATCCCGTTGTAGATCTGTTGAAGGCCCTCGAGGATCGCCGGATTGTTGGCGTCACCCGACGACAGCGCGGCGCGAACGCCGACCAGCGACGCGGCGAGCGACAGCGGCGTCGTGCCACTGAACTCGGTGCCGTTGCCGATCGAGCCGTAGATCTTCTGAAGCCCCTCGATGATCTTGGGGTTGTTGATGTCGCCTGACTTGAGGCCGCCGCGGATCGCGGCGAGGCCGGCGGCGACGGTCAGCGGCGTCGTGCCGCTGAACTCGGTGCCGCTACCGATCGAGGCGAAGATCTGCTCCAGCCCTTCGATGATCTTCGGGTCGGCGGGATTGCCCGATGACAATCCGCCACGAATCGCGTTCAGCGAGGCGCGCAAGGTGAGCGGGTTCCCGCTGCGGTCGACCTCGTTGCCGTTGCCGATGGCGGCGACGATCTGATTCAGTCCTTCGACGATGCCGGGCGAGAGTGCGTCGCCCGACGACAACCCGACACGGATCGCGTTGAGCGAGGCGCGGATCGTCAGCGGGTTGCCGCTGCCGTCGAACTCGTTGCCCTGACCGAGGCCGGCGGTGACCTGCTCGAGGCCTTCGAGGACGCCGGGCTTGGCCGCATCGCCCGACTTGAGGCCGGCGCGAATCTGGCCCGCCGCATCAACGAGCTTGCCTAGGCCGTCAGCCAGTACTTCGAGACCCTGCACGAGCCCGGGTTGGTTGTTGGCAAGGGAGCTGTCTTCGTCGAACAGGGCGCGGTCGAAGTTCGGCGCCTTCAGGCCCGGCTTCAGCTGACCGTCGATGCCGGCAAAGATCTGGTCCACACCGCCTTTGATCTGACCGAGGCCACTCGACAGCTGGCCGAACCCGTCGCCGAACTTGTTGACGTAGCCGCGCAACGTGCCGGTCGTCGCCCCGCCCTTCTCGGCGGCGTCCTTCGCCGCGGTCGGGAGCGCACCACTAAGACCCGGCGTGGCAACGATGTCGCCGCCCGGCAGCTTGAACGCGCTCGTGCGTCCTTCGATCGAGAAGGTCGCGGTTCCGGGGAACACCGGTGGCGCCAGCACCGCGGTCCACGACACGTCGGTCGCCGTGTTGTCGGCCGACCGGCCCGCGAGACCGTTCGTCGTCAGGTCGTCGAAGCTGGCGTCAGGCAGATGCAGCCCGGCCAGCTCGACCGTGAACGGCAGCACCGTCGCCGCCGTGATCGTCTTTTGCTCACCGGTGTTGGAGTCGGTGTAGGTGAGTTCCTCGGTGCGCTGCGTCCGGTTTGTTAGCGCCCACTGGACCTTGAACGCGCCGGACTTGCCAGCAATGGCGGCGGGCGTGACTTCGGCGCCGTCGAGGAAGAAATGCGTGCGCACCACTATCGGCAGGGCGCGGTGACCGTTGGCGGTGTTCACGATCCCGTTCTCGAGCGTGAGCGTGCTGGCCTTAGCCGCGTCCTTCGACCCGTTGCCCGTGTATGTCCGCGTGAATTCGTTGAGCGTGACCTTGCCGGGGAACCCGGCGGCGTCGAGGCTGGCAACCACGACGCCGACGCGCCGAACGTCGGCCGCGTTGGCGCCGAGCATCTGAGACGTGAGGAGCACGCCGGCCAGCGCCAGCGATAGACCGACCAGCCGACGATGTTTCACGTGGCCTCCTTGTTCATGCGACCGAGGAGTAGGCGCACTTCGCTGCGCGGGAAGCGCCAATGACCGCCAGGGATCCGAACCGAGCCGATGCGGCCCGAGCGGGCCCAGTTGGTGACCGTACGATCCGAGACTTGGAACAGTGCGGCGACGTCGGCGGTACGCAACAGGGGCTCGCCCAGCTCGTCGACCTTGCGCACCGCGCACTCCGTTCTGTTGCCG
>DASRJI010000078.1:0-47549 GCA_035649535.1 Acidimicrobiales bacterium
GAAGCCGGCGATGATCGTCAGCGGTGTCCGCAGCTCGTGCGACACGCGCGCGAGGAAGTCGGCCTTCAGCCGCTCGAGGTTGCGGATCTCCTCGTTGTGGCGCGCGCTTTCAATCGCGCCGGCGACCTGCGTCGCCAACCCCTGTAGCAGCCGCACGTCCTCCTCGTCGAACGCGGTGACCTGCACCGAGTCGACCTGGAGGACGCCGATGACCTTGCCTAGACACACGAGCGGGACCGCGAGGTAGGACTTCGTCGGCCGGTTGGTGCCGAGCCGCCGCAGCTCAGGATCGACCCGCTCGTCGTTGTCGAGGTCGGGCGAGTAGACCGTCTCGCCCGTCGCCACCGCCCGCCCGGCCAGCCCCGAGCCGACGGGAACTCGGGCCGCCGCCATCTCGGGGCTGATCTCTTCGTCGGCGGCGGCGACGAAGACACCGCGGTCGTCGACCAGGCAGATGGAGCCGCCGCGGAAGTCGACGAGCGAGCGCATGGCGTCAAGCACGGTCCGCAGCACCGGCGCCAGCTCCCGCGCCGGTCCGATCTTGTGGCTTACCTCGGCCAGCAGCTCCTGCAACTCGAGGACCCGCCGCAGCCGCGTCTCCGCGGTCTCAGCCATGGGACCATGGAACCATGATGAACGGCCTGCTCGCGGTGTTGTTCGGGCTGGTCGTGTTCTGGATCGGCGTCAAGATTCTCCGCAGCCTCGCCCAGGCGCCACCCGAGCCGCCGCCGGCCGGCGAGATGCGCAAGGTTGACCTTCGGTTTCGCTGCTCGCTGTGCGGCGCCGAGATGCGCATGACGCTGGCGCCGGACGAGGATCCGCCGCCGCCGCGCCATTGCCAGGAGGAAATGACCGTCGTTGCACCAATCGAGTAGCGGGAGTTTCCCCCAGGTGGTGGAAAACTCTGGGGAGAATCACATCGATGTAACCCGCCGGTAACCGGCGCGTTGGCTTACCGATACCTGGTGGCCGTTATGAACCCGGCGGTGATGAGGCCGAGCCCGATCAGCAGGTACTTGTTGTCGGCGCCGCCGGGCAGAACGCCCAAATAGTTGATAACGATCACGATCATGCCGAGGCCCAGGAGAGCGAACATCATGACCGGCACCCACATGGGGCTGATCTTGACTTCGCGCGGCACCGGCGGCGTATACCGCCCGCCCGGAAGCGTCGTCGGCTTCTTCTCGGTGACCCGGCCCCGCTTGAGCACGGCTAGAGGATAGCGAGGGTGCTACCCGGCTTCCGGCGCGGTCGGCTGCGGCCGCTCGTCACGCTCGGCACCGCGGGCGTTGGCTTCCTGCTCGCGCTGACGCTGTTGGCCCGTCCGGCTGACCCGGAATCGCGCCTGCCGCGCAACTACCGACTGGCCGGGCTCATCGAACGCCAGCAGCGCGACACGGTGGCGCTGCGTCGAGAGGTGCAGGATCTCCGCCGGCGCGTGCGCCAGCTCTCGACCGAGGGGGCGGATCGCCGCCACGACGTGTCGGCGCGCAAGTCCGATCTTGAGGCGGCCTCGCTGCTCGCCGGGTTGGTGCCGGTGCGGGGCGCTGGCCTCAAGGTCACGCTGGACGACTCGACGCTGAACGAGGCGCCGTCGGGCGACGTCAACGATCTGGTCATCCACTCGCAGGACGTGCAGGCCGTCGTCAACGCGCTGTGGCGCGCCGGCGCCGAAGCGATCGGGATCAACGGGCAGCGGCTGGTCAGCACCAGCGCCGTGCTGTGCGTCGGCAACACGCTGCTGCTGAACGGGACCGTCCACTCGCCTCCCTACGTGGTCAGCGCGGTCGGCGCCGACCGCGCTCGCTTCGACGCCGATCCGCTCGTGAAGCAACTGAAGGATGCCGCCGTCAGTTTCGGGCTCCGCGTCGCCGTTGCGCGCGAGACCGCGCTCGAACTGCCGGCGTTCTCGGGAACTACGAAACTGCAATACGCCCGGCCGTTACGCTGACGTCGCCGTGCAGCGCATCGTCGTCATCGACAACTACGACAGCTTCACCTACAACCTCGTCCAGTACCTCGGGGAGTTGGGTGCCGAGCCGATCGTCTACCGCCACGATGCGATCACCGTTGCCGAGGTCGCCGCGCTGGCGCCCGACGGCGTCCTTATTTCGCCGGGTCCGGGAACGCCCGACGACGCCGGCATCAGCAACGCATTGATCGAGACGCTCGCCGGCAAGGTGCCGATCCTCGGCGTCTGTCTCGGCCACCAGTGCATCGGCCAGGTGTTCGGCGGCGACGTCGTGCGCGCGCCCCGGGTGATGCACGGCAAGACGTCGCTCGTCCGTCACGACGGTGTCGGGGTGCTGGCGAACCTGCCGTCGCCGTTCGAAGCGACGCGTTACCACTCGCTCGTGGTCGACCGGGCCACGTTCCCCGCGGTCCTCGAGATCACCGCCGAAGCCGAGGACGACAACACGATCATGGCGTTGCGGCACCGCGAGTTCGCGCTCGAGGGCGTGCAGTTCCACCCTGAGTCGATCCTCACGCGAGTCGGCCACGACTTGCTGCGCGGTTGGCTGGCCACCCTGGGCCAGCCGGTGTCGAGCCCTAGGTAAACCGGCCGACGGTGATCGTCACCGTCGATCCCTTCGGCGCCTGCGAACCGCCCGGCGGGCTCTGGCTCAGCACGATGCCGTTCTTGTTGATGCCCGACTGCTGATCGACGACGGCCACCTTGAAGCCGGCCGATTGCAACTCGGCCTTGGCGCTGTCTTCGTCCTGGTTCACGACACTCGGCACTGTCGTCAGCTCGGCGCCGGACGACACGACCACGGTGACCGTCGATCCTTCGTCGACCTGTGTCCCGCCACCCGGGCTGGTGCGGATCACCTTGCCGCTGTCCACGGTGCCCGAGGTCTCGGTGACGCGTCGCGGCGTGAGTTTGGCGTTGCTGATCGCCGCGATGGCGTCGTTCTCGTCCTGACCGACCACGTCGGGGACGGTGGCTTTGGCCTTCCCGGCCGAGACCGTCAGGGTGACCGTCGACCCTTCGGCCGCGCGCGTACCCGCCGCCGGATCCTGCTTCAAGACGCGATTCGCCGGCGCGTTGTCCTGACGGTTGACAACAGTGACCTTGAAGCCCTGCTCCTTGAGAGCGGCTTGCGCATCGCTGACGTCCTGACCGACGACACCGGGAACGTCCTTGAGGACCGGTCCGGTGCTGACGTGCAGCGTGACCGCCGACCCCTTGTCGGCCACCGAGCCCTGGTCCGGGTCCTGAGCGAACACGGTGCCCGACGGCGCGTCGTTGCCCTCGCGTGACACCTCGACTTCGAGGCCGACCTTCTTGAGTTGCGCGGTGGCCTCGTCGACCGACAACGCGACCACCGGCGGCACGGTGACCTTGGTGGGCGAGCCCGTGTTGAGTACGCCGAACGTGCGGAGGATGAGGAACAGCAAGAGGGCGAGGACGCCGAGCAGGAACACGAGGAGGGCGACCCACGTACCCATCCGGCTCTCGCGTTCACCGGCGGCGGGGACACTCGACTGCACGCGCGTCATGGCCGCGGTCTGCGACGAGCGGGGCTGCACCGTCGTGGCCATCGCGCTGGTGGCGTCGGCCCGGGCGCCGGCCGGCTGGGCGACGACCGGCCGGCCGCGGCGAAAGCGAATGAGGTCGGTGCGCAGATCCTCGGCGGTCGCGTAGCGGTCGTCGGGGTTCTTGGCGAGTGACTGGAGGACGATGGCTTCGAACGCCGCGGGCACGTCCGCCTTGACCTTCCGCGGCGGGTCGGGGGTCTCGCTCACGTGGCGGTACGCAACCGACACCGGGTTCTCGCCGCTGAAGGGCGGCTGGCCGGTGACCATCTCGTAGAGCACGACGCCGAGCGAGTACACGTCGCTGCGGTTGTCGACGCCGAAGCCCTGCGCCTGCTCTGGGCTGAAGTAGGTGGCGGTCCCCATCACGGTGCCCGTCTGCGTGAGGTTGTCCTCGGCGTTGTTGGCCCGGGCGATGCCGAAGTCGGTGACCTTCACGTTGCCCACTGCATCGAGCAGGACGTTGCCCGGCTTCACGTCGCGGTGCACGACGCCGTTGCGATGAGCGAAGGCGAGCGCGGCGGCGACCGCCGCGCCGATCTCGGCCGCTTGGTTGGGCGGTAACGCGCCCTCGGTCCGGATGAGCTGCGAGAGCGGCCGGCCGTCGACGTACTCCATCACGATGTAATAGGTGCCGTCCTCCTCGCCCCAGTCGTAGATCGAGACGATGTTGGGATGGCTGAGGTTGGCCGCCGCCTGCGCCTCGCGCCGGAACCGCTCGACGAAACTGCGGTCGCGCGACAGCTCGGGGAACAGGATCTTGAGCGCGACGGGACGGTCGAGCAGGAGGTCCCGCGCCAGGAACACCTCGGCCATGCCGCCGCGCGCGATGCGACGGACGATTTCGTACCGGTCGCTGAACACTTTGGCGGACTTCTGGGGCATGGCGTCCTCAGGTTACGGGGCGTTGAGTGCGGCTTGGATGACGGCCCGGGCGATAGGGGCGGCGATGCGACCGCCGGTTACGTCACCCAGTCCCGGTTGACTCTCGACGATGACAGCAACGGCGATCTTCGGGGCATCGGCCGGCGCGAATCCGACAATCCACGCGTGGGCGTTCTTCCCGGTGGTCTGCGCGGTGCCGGTCTTGCCGGCGACCTTGATGCCCGGCAAGGCAAGGCCGGTGGCCGTCCCGCCCTGCACGACGCCGATCATCATCTGGGTGAGTTGGTCGGCCACGTCGGCGGTGATCGGTTTGCGCCATGACGTCGGCAGGTAACGCCTGATTACGTCGCCCTCGTCGTCGCGGATCTCGCCCATGGCGTGCGGCTTCATAAGGACGCCGTGGTTGGCGATGGCGGCGGCGATCAAGGCCATCTGCAGTGGGGTGGCGGCCACGTCGTTCTGACCAATGGCCGACTGGGCGAGGGCGGGGTCGTCGCGCAGCCACCCCGACGAGTCCGGGAACCGCGACGCGACGCTGCCCGGCGCGAGGTCCAGCGGCGGCCGCGATCCGAAGCCGTAGTCCTCGGCCTCGCCCAACAGGGCGTCGGTACCGAGGTCCAGCCCCATCTGCGCAAACCCGGTGTTGCACGAGACCTTCAGCAGTTGCGGCATGACGCCGCCGCACGACGAACCGCCGAAGTTGGGCAGATCGTTGTTGGTGTGGGGCAAGTCGAGTTGGCGCAGGAACGGGTAGCTCTTGGTGGCCAGCTCCGGTTTGCGCTCGAGCGCGGCGGACGCGGTCACCAGCTTGAACGTGGAACCCGGCGCGTAGATCTCGCGATATGCGCGCGGCAGCCGCGGCTTGGCCGGGTCGGCTTCGAGCGCGTTCCACGCGTCGCGCACGGCCTTCTGGTCGTGACCGGCGAGCGGGTTGGGATCGAACGTCGGGAAGTTGACGAGCGCGATCAGCCCGCCCGTCGTGGGGTCAATGGCGACGACCGCGCCGCGGCGGTTGCCGAGTTGCTGCGCGGCGACGCGCTGCACCGCGTCGCGGATCGTGAGCGTGACGTTGCCGGTGCGCTCCTTGTCGCTGAACACGTCGCTCAAATGCTTCACCGACGAGCCGAGGTTCCGGCCGCTCAAGTAATCGGTGTAGTCGCGCTCGATGCCGGCGGCGCCAAAGGTGAAGGAGAAGTAGCCGGTGACCGGCGCGTAGAGCGGGCCCGCCGGGTACTGCCGCAGCCGCTTGAGTTGGTCGTCGGTCGGCGTCGACTGGGCGACGACGATGCCGTCAGCAGTTTGGATGACGCCGCGCGGCCGGGCGAAGTCGCGCGTGGCGACGCGGCTGTTGCGGGGATCGTGCGCGAGGTCGTGGGCTTGCACGACTTGGATCTGGTTGAGCTTGAGGAAGACCGCGCTGTAGAGCACCATCAGCGCGATCGCGAGGATCTTGATCTGACGCGTCACGCCGTCGCCTTCGCCGATGAGTCGCTTATGCGGAGCAGCAAGGCGAGGAGGATGTAGTTGGCGACGAGTGACGACCCGCCGTAGGAGACGAACGGCAGGGTCACCCCGGTGAGCGGCAGCAGCCGGGTCACACCGCCGATGATCAGGAACGCTTGGAGGCCGATGACAGTGGTTAGGCCCACCGCCAGCAGCTGCTCGAACTCCGAGCGGGCCCGCACCGCGATGCGTAGCCCGACGCCGACGGTCGTGAGGAACGCGACGAGGATGGCGACGGTGCCGAGCAGCCCCAACTCTTCGCCGATCGCGGCGAAGATCAGGTCGGTCTCGGCGGCGGGGATGCGCTGCGGATCACCGAGACCGAGGCCGGTGCCGGCCAGGCCGCCGGTTCCCATCCCGAACAGCGCCTGCAGGATCTGAAAGCCCTGGGTCGACTGCCGCGACCACGGGTCGATCCACACGTCGATGCGTTCCTTCACGTGGGCGAAGGCGGCGAAGCTCATTGCCGCGCCGACCCCGAAGAGGCCCGCCCCCGCCGCGAGATACAGCACCCAACCGGTGGCGACCCACAGCATCGTCACGAACAGACCGAAGAACAGCAGCGACGAGCCGAGGTCCTTCTCGGCGACGAGCACGACGAGCGACGCGCCCCACGCCAACAGGATCGGACCGAAGTAGCGCGCCCGGGCGAGCATCGAGCGGGCGCCTTCCGGGAGGTTCTTCCGCGACAGCAGGGCGCGCTTTTCGACCAGGTAGGACGCGAAGAAGATGGCGAGGACGATCTTGGCCAGCTCGCCGGGCTGGAAGGTCATCGGCCCGACGCGCACCCACAGCCGGGCGCCGTTGACGGTGCGGCCGATACCCGGCGCCAGCGGCATGAGCAGCAAACCGACGCCGATGAGGGCGAAGGTGTACCGGTAGCGCTCGAGGTCGCGCGGGCGACGCACGATGGCGAGCGTGGCGATGAAGGCGGCGACGCCGACTGCGGTCCACATCGCCTGGAGCCCGGCGAGGTCCTTGTTGAGCCGGGCGATGAACACGTAGCCGATGCCGTTGAGCAGACCGGCGACCGGCAACAGCACGCCGTCGGCCGCCGGCGCCAGGCGCCGTAGCGCGATGTGGGCGACCGCGAGCAGCCCGACGATCACGATGAGGAAGGGCCCGACGTTGGCCGGCAGCGAAGCGGTCTTGCCGAGGCTGGCCAAGACATAGGCGCCCGTCGTCACGAGGACGGCGAGAACGATGAGGCCGAGCTCGGTCCGCCGTGGGGACGAGGGGGCGATGCCGATCACTGAAGAAGCTGGTTCGGCGGGACCGCCGTGGTGGTGGTGGAAGTAGTGGTGGTGGACACGAGCGTGGCCGCTTCGTCTTGCAAGTTCGTGACGTAGTGACGCGCCGCGCCCAACGTGGGCTCGGGTTGGCCCTCGCGAAGGTGGGTGCGGCGCGCCTCAGGGACCTGGTCGAGCCTGAGCGAGAACCGCTGCACGACTGTTGGCTTGACCCAGAGGAAGCCGCCGGGTCGACCTTGGAAGATCGTTACGTTGTCGCCGCGCAGACCCACGTAGTACGAGCCGCGGGCGTACCAGGTCGTCGCGATGGCGGCGAGGCCGATGACGCCGATCACGGCGGCGACGAACGCGACGGTGCGGATCGTCAGGCGTGGCCGCGGGCGTCGGACATGTGGCGGACGCGGCGGTCGCGCGGAAGCGGCGGGCGTCGGCCGCGTCGGCTGGCGTTCATCGGCCGCGGCGTCGACGGCTCGCGACGGCGGCGCCGGCTCGCCTTCCAGGGCGCGGCTGGCGGCGCCGGCCTTGTCGTCGTCGTCGACCACGTCGACGAGCACGACGGAGATGTTGTCGTTGCCGCCGGCGGCCTTGGCCAGCCGGATCAACTCGCGCGCCGCGTCATCGGGATCGGCGAAGCGGCGCAAGGCCGACGCGATCTGGTCGTCGGCGATCATGTCGCTCAGGCCGTCGCTCGCCAGCAGGATGCGGTCGCCACGGAACGGCAGCACCGTGAAGGTGTCGACCTCGAGGCCAACCGATTCGTCGCCGTGGTACTCGACGCCGATCGAGCGGGTCACGATGTGACGCTGCGGATGGTTCATCGCCTCTTCGGGCGTCAGTCGTCCGGCCTGCAGGAGCTCTTCGACGAGGCTGTGGTCGATCGTGAGGCGGTGGAGCTCGCCGTCGCGCAACAGGTAGGCGCGCGAGTCGCCGACGTTGCCGACCTCCAGCACGGGCTCGCCGTCGCTGTCGATGAGCGCGACGGCGGTGAGCGTCGTACCCATGCCGCGCGTGTCGGGCTGCTCTTCACTGCGTTGCCACACCGCCGCGTCGGCCTGGCGGAAGGCCTTGACGAGCCCCTCGGCGGTTGGGTCAGCCGCGAAGGTGGCGCGCAGCGTCTCGATGGCGACCTCGGAGGCGACCTCGCCCGCGGCGTGGCCGCCCATGCCGTCGGCGACCGCGAAGAGCGGTTCGTCGGCCAGCACTTGGTCCTGGTTGTTCGATCGGACCATGCCGACGTCAGTGACGGCGGCCCAGCGCAGCTTCACCGCATGACCTCGAGCACCGTTGCCCCGAGCGCGAGCCGATCGCCGCGTCGGATGGCGACGGGCGCGGCCACCTTCTTGCGATTGACGAACGTGCCGTTCGACGAGCCCAGGTCCTCGACGTACAGCTTCCCGTCGCGCCGGAAGATGCGGGCGTGGAGCTGCGAAACGGTGGCGTCGGTGAGCGCGACCTGGCATCCCGACGCTCGGCCGACTGTGACCTCGTCGGTGAGGTCGAACGTCTTGCCCTTCTGGTCGGCCGGCTCGAGGATCCGCAGGCGCGCCACCGGCGGCGCGCCGGCCCGCACGGTCGCGTCGGTCGCGCCGCTGGCCGACGGGGCCACGACCGGCGCAGTCACCTGCACCCACATGGCGCGCAGGACGCGCACGAAGAAGAGGTACACGAGGGCGAGGAGCAACAGTTTGAGCAGGTTGAGGAGGGAGTCGGACACGCGCCGGCGGACCTAGCTCAGCTCGAAGCGGAGCGTGGTTGCGCCGACCGTGACTTCGTCGCCCTCGACCAGGTCGCGCCGCTTCACGCGCGCGCCATTGACCTTGGTGCCGTTGGTCGAGTCGAGGTCGACGACAACGAAGCCCCCGGCCTCGCGGCGGATCTCGGCGTGGCGCCTACTCACGTTCTTGTCAGACAGCTGGATCTCGCAGTCGTCGAGCCGGCCGATGGTGACCGGATCCTCGCCGAGATCTACCCGGCTGCCGTCGGCCGACACCAACGAGGCGTGGGGGCCACCGCCAGGACCCTCGCGGACCTCGGCCACGAGCTGGAACACACCCGGCCCGACCGCCGCGGTTTCCAGCTCGACGGTGACCGGCCCGAGAAACCGGTAGCCCTCGTCGCGGGCGTGCTCGCGTGCGGCGTCGGCCAGCTCGCGGACCAGGGCCTCTTCGTAGCTCGTGAACCGCTCGTGGTCGCTGGGATCGATCGTGATCGTGAAGTGGTTGGGCGCGATGACGCCCCGGACGCCAACCGTGCGACCGAGGTCCATCTCCCTCGTGATCCGCCGGCCGACCTCAACGGGCTGCAGCCCGCTGCGGAACGCCTTGGCGAACACGCCCTCGACGATGCGCTCGAGACGCCGTTCGAACTGTTGCAGTCCCATCGCGCCGGAGAGCCTAGTTACGGGGTGCTGTACCCTGACCGTCGCTCGTTCTGGAGTGATCTGGGCACGGAATCCGTGCCCTCACCACTCCAGACCGGCGGCTACTCGGGCGAGTGGCGGAATTGGCAGACGCGCAGGATTCAGGTTCCTGTGTCCGAAAGGATGTGGGGGTTCAAGTCCCCCCTCGCCCACTTTGTCGTGTCGCGCGACATAGCGGACTGATGTCGCGCGACATGGCGGACACTAGGCCCGTTTGAGCGGCTGATAGTTGCGAGTGGGGTCGATCGTCAGATGCCGCAGTAGCTCACCGTCGAGGCTGACGATCCGCACGTCGTCGTCAGCGACGAGGAGCAAGACGTCGGTCCCTGCGTGGGCTCTCCCGACGCCGATGTGCAGTAGCCGGCTGCGGTAGCGCAACGTCACCTTGCCGGCGGGCCCGATCTTGTCGCGCCGAACGCGGTGCTGCGCCAGCCTGATGCCCGCGATCGTCGGGGCCGCCTTGGTCCGGGCGGCAAACGCCTCGCCCGGGGTGCGTCGTCCGAGTGCACGATGTGGGCGAGCGGTGTTGTAGTGAGTCCGGAAGCGGTCCAGCTGACGCTGGAGCCGCGCTCGACTCGCCGGCGCGGGCTGCTTGTCCAGCCACCGCTTGAGGGTTTGATGAAAGCGCTCGACCTTGCCGCAGGTCTGGGGGTGATAGGGCCGGGACTTGTTGTGCGCGATCCCGAGCGCAGCCAGCTCGAGCTCCATGGCGCAGCGCCCTCCGCGGAACTCGGCGGTGAAGATGGCGCCGTTGTCAGTGAGCAACGAGGCCGGATAGCCGTGCTCATCGCCGGCCCGGCGGAACGTGGCGATCACATCGGTGGTCTTGGTCCGCACGAAGGCGACCGAGGCCACCAGCAGCCGGGAGTGGTCGTCGACGATATTGAGGATCTCGACGTCGGTCCCATCGGCGAGCCGCCAGTGGGTGGTGTCGGCTTGCCAGCGCTCGTTGGGAAGGTCGGCCTCGAAGCGGATGTAGGAGCTGCGCGGCCGCTTCTGTGGTTGGGGCACTACAAAGCCCCGTCGCGCGAGGACCCGCCAGATCGTCGCTGACGACGGCGCTGCTCCCCGGCGGCGGCTCAGGTGCCAGCCGATCGTGTGCGCGCCGGCGTCGAGGCCCTGATCGAGCAATGACTTTCGCAGCCGGATGATCTCGTCCTCGACCTTGGCCGGAACTCGGGTGGGCGAGGACAGCGGACGCTTCGATCGCGGCGCCAACCCCTGGTCACCGTCAGCCCGATAATCGGGCCAGGAGCTCATAGAGCCAGGTCTTGGACACTCCGTGGGCGGCAGCGACTTCTCGCACGCTGCGCTTCTCGACGACGACTGCGTTGAGGAGATAGCTGGCCAGATCCATGCGCACACCCCTCGATGGTGGTGTCCGCTATGACTCGCGACATGTGTCCGCCATCTCCTGGAACCGGATACCCCCTCGCCCACTTCGTTGACGTGCAGTTGTCGCGGACGGACGCCGGGGCCGCGTTCCCACAGCGCCGGGTCGGGTCTGTACGCGGTTTCGACGATTGTCTCGTCCTCCTCGATGTCGTCACGAACGGCGACGTGGAGTGCTCCGAGTTGGAACACGCCGAGGACCAGGCGGGCCGAGTACGGCTGCTCGTCCGGCCGCGACTCGATGTCCTCGCTGTTGCTGAGCGCCGTACGCACTTCCTCGACGGTCAACTCTCGTTACTCCATTTGGATGACGGCGTGCACCTTGAAGCGCAACCGGCTCATGAGGTGTCGCCGACGATCACCCGCGCGACCGCCGACGCCGATGGTCTCGGCGCCGAGGTCGCGGTCCTTGCCGTCAGCCATGTCGATTGCGAGGACCTGTCCGATCGCATGCGAGCAATCCGCGCAGCGCGCGGCGAGCTGCGCGGTCCGACTCTCTCGGAGGACCGGCCTGGGGACCGGAGCATCGTGCCTACGCCGCCGGTGATCGCGTGCTGGTTCACACCAACTGCGGCACCGGCAGCGATCACCACGTGTTCAACGGAGCGACGGGCACGGTGCTGACGATCGGCACCGATGGTGCAACCGCGAGCGTCGAACATACGCGATCGGCTGGTCCACGTTCGGCACGAGCTGAACGGCCGGCGTAGCGTTGGGCGCTTCAAACCCGGCGCGTGAACCGCCTAGCTCCCTTCGGCGCGTTCGAAGCAGACGCGCACCTCACCCATGTTGTGGCATGTCGTCGCGCTGCGGGGGCGATATTCGTCGCACGAAGCCCCGCTCGCCGCGAGCGCAGTCCGCTAGCACGACACAACCGACACCCTCATCGTTGGACGATCTCACAGTTCGTTCGTCGCGTCGCAGTACGGACGGTCGCGAGCGGTGTTACTCGATGTCGGCCCGCATTCGCCGCGCGAACTCGTCTCGTGCGTGAGCGAATTGCGGGGTCGCCATGACGCGGAAGAATGACATCCCGCGGCGCGTTCCGGAGATCAGCCGGTCGATATCAGGACGCGTAAGTCGTCCAGCGGTGAACTCTTGCGTGAGGACGCCGCGCAGCACCGCGGCGCATCGGTCTCCGGTCTCGCCGACCGCGGTCCGGAAGCCGTCACTCCCGAGAAATTCGCCGACGAGGTCGAGCGCTTCTGGATCACCGGACAAAGACGGCTTCCCGTGTTGATGGAGCATCGGCGCCCGCCAATACGACGGGCTGACAGTCGCCACCACGTCCGGCGGGTGTTGGGCCGTCCGCAACGGTCCAACGATCCGGCCCCGCTCAACATTCAAGCCGATCGGGCTAAGCGAACGTACGCCACGCGTTGCAAATGCGATCGCCGCGGTGACCGCGTTTGGGTGCCGGAACGCACGTCCTACGTGCGCGAGGCACTCGACGACGATCAGCACGGGGTCGGTTGTTGGATCGGCGGCCACGAGATGTTCTCCATGCCCATGCTGCACTGGCCCCTCGGCGCGGTGCAATCGATTCTCGGTTGCTCCGGGCGCAATTTGCATTCTCTTGACCGCGCGGAGCCACTGGTGTTTAGATCGACACGCTGGCATCGGCATTCCAGCCGCAACTAGCGGTTGTGCGCGTCGGTGTTTCGGCGTCGGGGAGGGATACTGCATGCTCTCAGACAGCATGGCGGTCGGCTTAGCGCAGATGCTGCACGCACAGCCCCCGCCGTTGTTCGGCTCCGGTCTCCCGGTCCGACACGGTCTCGCTGGTGCGCGGCTTCTCGCTCCGGAGCATCCGATCTTCGGCGATGGGCGCTGTCCTTTCGGATTCGCATTCAATGCGACGTCGGAACCGGATGACAGCGGCTTTCCTGACTACTGGATTCAGCGCTGGCAGGACGCCCGATGGAACCCCGTGCTTCAGCTAATGGAGCATCCGGACGTGGTCGCCGGCTCACCAGACCCGCCGCCAGAGTCGTACTCGGAGATTGAAACCAACGGCGGACCCACCTGGGCCGGGGGCAAGTCCACAAATCAGCCCTCAGATGACGTCGATACCTATTGGAGTTGCTACGACTAAGGCTCGCGACGTGAATGCGCGGAGGCCGACCGTCGTCCTCCTGGGCCAACGGCTCGACCCGACGTTGGATCGCGTCATCCGTGGGCTGCATGAGATCGGAACCGAGACGTTTAGGTTCGATCTGGCCGACTTCCCGTCGGCTCTCGAGGTCTCCGTAGCGATTCATGACGACGACAACGGGGACCTCGACGGAACCTTCGCCATCGACTCCCGTGTCGTGGCCGTAAGAGACGTGGCTTCGGTGTTCTATTGGAAGCCTCGGCCTCTCGGGTTTGAACGCGATCACCCTGCCCTCCGCTTTGTCGAGGCGGAGGCCAGGGCGGGGCTTGGCGGTATCCTGCGGGCTCTCCACGTGCCGTGGGTCAACGACCCCGACGCGTCGACTCGTCTCAGCCACAAGGTTCTACAACTCAGGCTTGCCCGCCAACTGGGTTTTCGTATCCCTGAAACCCTCATTACCAACTCCCCGGATGAAGCCCGGTTGTTCTTGAAGCGCCACGACCGGAATGGCGTGATCTACAAGACCGTGTCGGTCCCGATGCATGCGGTAGGTGACGATGACTACGTATCGATCTTCACGAGCGCGGTTCCGTCCGACTCCTTCGAGCAGCTCGGGCTTGTCCGTAACACACTGTGCATGTTCCAAGAGAGGGTGGCGCGGTCCGCTGACATACGAGTGACCGTCGTTGGTGACTCGGTGTTTGCGTGTGCGCTCACGTCGGGCTCGGCTTCAACCGACAGCTTTGTGGACATCCGGGAGCTGTACGGTCAACTGTGCTACGAGCCGTCTGCCCTACCACCCAGCGTCGAAGAACGGCTCCGGACGATGCTGCGCGACAACGGGCTCCTATACGGAGCGTTCGATCTGTTGCTTACTCCCGACGGCGAATACGTGTTTCTCGAGTTGAATCCGTCGGGCCTCTTTTCGTGGATCGAGTATGAGACAAAGCAGCCGATCACCGCTGCGCTGTGCGCGATCCTCGCCGATCCGCCTTTGCGGTCGCGCAGTCGATGGGAGGTCACCGCCCGTGCCTAACCGGTTCGTACAGCCATATGGGTTGATCTCGTATTTCAATTCGTTGGGCGAAGACGCAGCTCATGTACTCGCGAAACCCGTCACCGAGGACGACTTGCTCGTTGCCGAGGAGCTGGTCGGGCTTGCGCTCCTCTCTTCGGTTATCGGCACCGAGGATGCCGAGACGCTCATAAGCAACTGGAGCAACGGCAGCTCGATACTTAGCCAGACGATTACGCCGATCGAGGCCTGCATTTACGTAGTCGACCCTGAAGCCGTAGCGGCGTCCCTGGTCCGGCGCTGGGAGTGGAACCCTCGGGTTGGACTCGTCTCGCTGTACTCGGCGCCCGAGGGCGAGCTGCGCGGCCCCGCTGTTGACCTGGTTCTTGGGATTGGGCTGGCGCTCCTGGCCGCGCACGACTTCGACGTTCTCTTGCACGACAGCGATTCGTCATACCTGACGTCTGCACTCGGCTGGATGACCCTGGAGGATTACCTTCTGAGCGTCGGAAACACATCTCAGGACCTTGAGTCGAATCCCCAAGTCGCGACGGTCTATGCGGAGATTGTCGATGAAGCGGTTGACTCGCTTTCGACTGCGTTCGACGACAACTCGACGAACAGCGCCGACCGCGATGAATTACTCGGCGTCGCTGCTTCGGCTCTCAGCGGTCGGCTGCCACAGTCGCAGCTTGTACTTGAGCATTCGACCCGAAGTGCCTTGACGGAGATCCCCGACACCTCTGTGGCCCTCGTCGCGCAACGCGATGGAACCGTTCACGTCCGGCTCAGTCCCGATTGGTCCGGCTTGACTGAGGCGCAGTCGATTGACGGCGCGCAGCGTCTGTCGCCGCCCGTGTTCGAGATGTTGATCGACCGGATTGGCTCAGAACTGGAGTAGTTCATTCAGGACTGGAGTAGTTCATGAGGAGAAGGGGCAGACGTTGGCAAGTTTCTCCCGCCGTAAGTTCATGAAGGCATTCCTCGGCGCCGCCGCGGTTCTTGGCACATCAAAGCGCGCCACCGCGGCTGCACTGCCCCGCATCGGCGGTGCCGCGGCGCTCCCGCAGAACGTGTCACTGGGTAGGCGCTCCCGCGGATGGGTTTCACGCGCACCGAAGTCATGGAGCGTCACCGACGTCCCCGCATCCTTGACGCGCATGATCGAAGGACTCCCGCGCGATCTACGCTCGACTCGGATCGGGTCACGGATATGACCGCACGCGATCCGATCGTGGCCTACATGAAGCTCCTCGTGCATTTCGGAGGCACGATCGCCCATCGCAACCGAGTCTCCGCCGCGGTGCGGTTCGAAGCCTCGGAGAGCGAGCGGCCGCTGCCCCCGTATGGCCTCCGCCTCGAGGACGGCTCGCTGCGGGGAACGATCACCCAGTGGACCACAGCGCCGGACGTGGTCATGGCCGCTTCGATGATGTATTGGAATCGCGATGCCACCAAGCGACCTTCGTCCGACGG
Organism: Acidimicrobiales bacterium; assembly: GCA_035649535.1. Classification (GTDB taxonomy): domain Bacteria; phylum Actinomycetota; class Acidimicrobiia; order Acidimicrobiales; family JACDEA01; genus JACDEA01. Next base: position 15,576 of record DASRJI010000078.1, read on the forward strand.
GCTCACCACCGCCACCAGGAGCGACAAAGCGCAGCAGGTCTCGGAATTGCTGAGGTGCGCTGGCTACCTCAAGGCAAGAGCTCATGCAACGAAGCGGTGTCAATGGATTCTTAAAGGCGTCGTGTTGCGCGCGATGGTGAACGGCAACCTCGACACGGAGTCGTTCAACCTGCTCAAGGACAAGCGCGAGCGTGGCGTCGGACTGCTGGTGGCTCTTCGTGACAACGCGCGGTTCCAGGCCCTCGGCGAGGCGTTCGCCGGCGAGGTCGAGGAGTACGTGTCTCGATGATCAGGGCGTCGGTTCGTCGCTGGCGATGCATTAACGACTAAGGCGGCACCGACATTGCCCGAATCCGCGCACATCCCGCAACCGAGCAGTTTTCGGCGCGCGCTGGAGCCATACCCTGCGATCTCGCGGGCCTTCTCGCCGTACGCTGGCGAACAGAAGTGTCCGTATGAAGCGCTCGCAGTTCTGCGCGCTGCGGCACCCTTGTACTACTGCGGGCCGCTCGACATGTGGTTCTGTACTTCACAAGAGCAGATCGTGTCGGTATTGCGGCGGGCAGACGTGTCTTCCGAGCTCCGTACGGATGATCCCGGCTTCACCCGCTCACTGAAGGCGCTACAGCTCTACGACCTGTGGAAGGGCAGCACGGTGGGTTCCATCGTGCATCGGATCCTGCTCTTTCGGGATGAGCCGTTCCACGCGCAGATTCGACGGTTCCTGCAGCCGTTGTTCTCCCCACGAGCCGTTGCTTCGCTCGAATCCGCCATCCGAACTATCAGCCACGAGGTGCTCGCATCCGCATTCGAGATGGACGCCTTCGATTTCGTGGACATGGTCGCCGGACCGATACCCGCCCGTGTCATCTGTCGCGTCGTTGGCCTTCCTGAAGCCGAGGCAGGCGACATCCGGCGGTGGGGTGGCGCGATCGCCAAGCTGCTTGACCCGTTGATCACACCGGCTGAGTTCGCCGAGGCGGAGTCGGCCTTTCTCCACGCGCGGGAGCACATTGAGCGCCACATCGAGAGGTCGACAGACGGCGACACAACGACCGCGATCGGTCGCTTCCAGTCGACGGACCACGACATCAGCCTGGAGGATTTCACTGCCAACGCGGCCTTCTTGCTCGCCGCAGGTCAAGAAACGCTTAAGAGTTTTATCGCGAACACGACGCTCTGCCTGCTCGAGCACCCCGATCAGCTCGCTGTGCTGCTTGACGACCTTACGCGCGCACCGGCGGTGGTCGAGGAGGGTCTGCGGTACGAGTCTCCGATTCAGCTTGTTACCCGCACCGCTCGCGCCCAACTTGCGTTGGGTGGCGAAGGGCTCTTCGCTGGGGAAACCGTCGCCTGCATGCTCGGCGCGGGGAACCGAGACGGCGCTGGCCGCAACGCACCAGAGGCCTTCCAGGTAGAACGCAGCGAGGACGCCGCCAACTTGGCCTTCGGGCTTGGCGCCCACCATTGCATCGGCGCCGGCTTAGCGCGGCTCGAGGCGCGTGTTGTGCTGGAGTGTCTCGGCAGTCACCTCCGCACTCGCGGTCTCATCGTCGAAGACGCCTCATGGGTTTCAAGCATCAGCATCCGGTGCTTGGAACGACTTCCTGTCCGAGTAGTCGCGCGGCCGTAGTGACCGCTGGCTACGACGATTGGAGGTGCCCGCCCGACGTCGAGCGCCTATCGGTGAAGGCAGAGGCGACAATTCGGCAAACGCTCCGGCAGTACGTCGAGACGCCAACCGCCGGCGTTCAGAAGTGGTTTCGTTTGACGGATGCCGGCGGAAAGGGCCTCAGGCCACGCCTCGTCCTTCTAGCCGCATCCCTTGGGTCCTCGCCTGTCGAGCGAGATCAGCTGCTGCGCGCTGCTGGCGCGGTCGAGGTGCTTCACGTTGCGACGCTGTATCACGACGACGTGATCGACAATGCGACGCTTAGGAGGGGCCGGCAAACGCTGAACGCCGAGCACGGCAACGCGGTGGCGATCTGTGTTGGAGCTTTGCTCTTCGCTATCGCCGCTCGCGAATTGTCAGATCTCGGTACGTTCGCCCAGCGATTTGGTCCGATCGTTACGCGAGAGTTGTGCGCTGGTGAGCTCTGGGAGCTCGAGGGCGCGTTTGACGTCGACATCGACGCGTCCGACTACGAGCAGATCGCGGCACGGAAGACATCGTCCCTGTTCATCTTTGCCGTATTGCTCGGCCTGTCGATGAGTGGCGGAACGTCGACGCAGGAGGACGCGCTCGAGAAATACGCCCTACATCTCGGGCTCGCATTCCAGCTCGCCGACGACGCTCTGGACTTCCTGGGTGAGCGTGATCGGCTTGGCAAAGATGTTGGCGCGGACCTACGAGCCGGCGTCTACACGCTGCCAGTTGTCGTAGCCCTCGGTTCCGCGGAACACGGCGGGCCGTTGCGGCGCTTGCTACTCGACTCACAGTTGGACGAACGCAGTCTCGACGAAGTGGCGACTCGCGTTATCGATGCCGGTGGTGTCGCGGACACGCTCGAACGAGCGCGGACCCACTCGGCACTCGCGGTCGAGGCGCTCAGTGCAGTGTCATCCAACGATGCATGCAGCGCGCTGGCTCGGTTGGCTCTACTCGCGAGTAGCCGGAGCCGCTGAGGAGTGCCGACCCGGCAGGCCGATGTGGTGGTGGTGGGCGCCGGTCCGGCGGGCGCCTGTACGGCGTTCCACCTTTCGGCGCTGGGCTACGACGTCGTGATCGTTGAGCGTGCCGAGTTTCCTCGGGACAAAACCTGCGGCGACGGACTCACATGGTCCGCCGTCCAAGCGCTCGAAAATATCGGCGCCCTCTCGCTGTTGGCGGCTCCCCGCCGGATCGACGGCGTTCGTTTCGCCGTCGACAAACGCTCGCGCGTCGTGCGCTACTCCGAATCGCACGTGCCTGAGGCACACGGTCTGGTGGTACCGCGTGTCGCTCTTGATGCGGCAGTCCTGACGTGTGCCGTAGAGGCAGGAGCGCGCGTGGTGCATGGCGAGCTACGGAACCTAGTTCTGTCGGACGAACGCGTCGAAGCTCAGTACGAGTCACCCGAGACGGGCGCGGAAGCTATCCGGGCGCGCGTCGTTGTCGGGGCCGACGGCGCGCGCTCCAGGGTTGCGGCGCTCGCCGGACTAGGCGGCGCGGCTGTAGGTGACATGGGACTCGCGATGCGCGTCTACGCGGACGAATGCCGAGGTCTGGACGATCTGCTGCATGTTTACATGCCGATCACGAGAGCCGACGGAACCACGCTCGCATCGTACGGCTGGGCGTTCCCGGTATCCGATCATGTCGCCAACGTCGGTGTAGGAGTCTACGGGTCCGGTGACGGCAGAGGTATTGGGAGGCTACTCACGCGATTCGTCGAACAGCTGCGGCAAGCCGATGATCGGTTTTCGTCATCGATACTCCGCCAACAGTCGGCGCGGGCCGCGCCGCTGCGGTTCGATTTTATACCGGGTGCAACATTCGGGGACGCCGTGCTGCTGGTTGGCGACGCCGCCGGCATGGTAAGTCCGTTCACGGGCGAGGGCATCAGCTTCGCACTGGAGTCGGCCGCGATCGCCGCGGACTCGATCGATCAATACTTCAAGCGCCGCGCCCTGGACCTCAGCATCTACGCCACCAAGCTGGGCCGCGCTTACGCGGCCTACTTCGAAGCGGGGCGGCGGGCAGCGAAGCGATTCCGGATCACTTGGAACGTGATCCGCGACTCCTTCGACAGCGATCGGCCGATCTTCGACCTCGTGCGGCAGGGCGCGTTGTACCCCGAACTGTTGGGAGGCGGTCCCGCTGGCGGCGGGGCGCCGCTCGAGCCCATCGAAGCCCAGGTTGCGGCGATTCGCACTCGGCTCGGCGCCGACCTCATCGCAGTCTCGGAATTGTTGATCGACGCCACTCGTGCGGAGTGGCCGGCGCTAGCGAAGGCAATTGCGAGCGCGTTCGATGACCCGAGAATTCCGTTCCGCCCCGCCGTCCTGTTGCTGCTTGCGAGCTACATGGGTGAGCCCGGACCAGGCGCGGCGACCCAAGTCGCGACCGCGGCCCTGGAGCTTGGTCACCTTGCCGTGTTGTGCCACTTCAGCGTGGAGGATCTCGAGGACCGCGGCGGTGTCGCACGCCGAGACTGGAGCAACAAGGTCGCTGCACTTCTTGGCGACTATCTGCTGGCGCGCTCGGCGGAGCTCCTGTCCTCGGTGGGAGATACGGGTTCAGACATGGCTGATCACATGGCTGCCATGATGCTCTGTCGTCTCGAACAGGGATGGGGAGATGCTCGGCCGCGCTCCGAAGATTACGTGTCCTCGGTCGTGCGACTCAGCGGCGAGCTCTTCCGCCTTCCCTGCGCGTTGGGCGCAAAGCTTGCGCAGCTTCCGACTTCGCACTCCGACGCGCTGGAGTCGTTTGGCAGCGACCTAGGCGTCGTGTGGCATCTGACTGACGAGATTCGCACGAGGCGTGGCCTGCGAACGCACTACGTCCAGAGCGTCGCCGGCGGGCTCCACGACAGGATCGACCTGCCGCTGCTTCTCGCAGCAGAACAAGCTGAGGGCGTCGGGCTTCGGCCGTGGCGCGAGCTGATGGCAGCGGACCGACTCGACGTTCGGGCCTTCATTGATGAGCACTCGGGCCTTGCGGACACGCAACGACTCGTGAAGCAGTTCGGGGACTCCGCGAGGCGACATCTCGCATCCTTGCCTCTCACCGACTCGGTCTCGGCCTTGGCGCGCATCGTGGACTATGCCGTTCGCCGGGGCTGCGACCCCCCGCCGTGACGAGCCCATGGAGTGACCTGGCGTCGGAAGTTATTCGGCGCGCCGCTCTGGACCAAGCACACCGCCATGGGCCGTTCGAAGTGACGTCCGATGACGAACGACAGCGCCAGCGCGAGATTGACGATGACAACCGGGTCTGGCTCCGACCAATCCTAAGAGAGCTCGGCTGGCCGTGGCGGACGGCCATCGGTGCCGCCGCGGCCGATGGCTTCTGGCTGTTGGTCCAGCACTGCAACGACGCCGCGCTGATGGAAGAGGCGCTCGTACCACTCCGACTCGCGCTCCGAGCCGACGAGGTCCGACGAGACCACTTCGCGATGCTCGAGGACAGACTGCGGGTCGTTCGTGGGCGCAAGCAGCTCTATGGATCGCAGCTCCGAAGGTTTGGCGACGTCGCGATCGAACCCTTTCCGATCGAACGGCCCGCATATGTGGAGCAACGTCGTGCGACTGTGGATTTGCCACCCCTAAGCTGGCATATCGCGAGCCTCCGCAATCGGACCGGTGGCCGGATTCACGGTTTGCGATGCGAACGATGCGGTGTGCGACGGTGGTTTCGTGGTGTCTCGGTAACGACCACCGGCTTCGTCATCGCGGAGGACAGCGACCGCCGCCGCTACGAGCTTCCAGCCGTGGTGGAATGGATCTGCAGCTACTGCAGGAGCATAAGCAGCGCGACTCTCCGCGGGCCTTGAGCCCGCGGGCGCACTACGGCTCTCACGTCTTGCTGCATGAGCGTTCGGGCGAGCGTTCAACTCCTTTCGACGCCGTGGCGCTCGAGATGGGCCACGACGGTTGTGCGATGAATGCCGTAGGCCGCGTGGAGATCGCGAACTGTCTTGCCGTGTTGGTGGTCGGCGATGAGCTACGCGATGTCCTCGCGACGCAAGCGGTTCTGCTGCTGCAATGACCGCGGTGGCTCCATAACCGTCCGCCTCCCACTACTGAGGGATTCGGCCTGCTGCCGCAAAATACGCAGCAGTGGCCTAGCTGGGTTCAAGAATCTGAGCCGTTAGGTCCGCACTTCTCGTCAGTACGCTCGACCGTCGTGCGCGATCCGACCCTTGCCGAGCGCGTCGCCTCCAAGCTCACGGAACGAGGCGACACCGTCTCGGTCGCCGAGGGCAGCTGCGGAGGGCTCATCAGCGCCAGCCTTCTCGCGGTACCCGGTGCGTCGAAGTACTTCGTTGGCGGCACCGTTGTCTACACGCGCACCGCCAAGGAGGCTCTGTTCCCCGGTGTCGAGACGGCGAGTGGCATGCGGGGCGCCACCGAAGAGTGGGCGACGTGGCTCGCCGTCGCGGCGCGAGAGCGCATCGGCACCACATGGGGTATCGGCGAAGGTGGCGCGGCCGGTCCGACGAACCCGTACGGCGATCCCGCCGGCCATGCGTGGCTCGCGGTGGCCGGACCAGATGGCGCCGTGCACACGCGACACGTGCTTACTGGCATCGACGACCGGCCGACGAACATGGCCGAGTTCGCCAAGGCCGCGATCGAATTGCTCGACGAGTGCCTCAGCCGCGGCTGAGCGCGCCGAACAGGGCGAAGGCCCGCTCGTACGACTTGGACGCGGCGCCCTCGTGGAACGCGGCGGAACCCAGCACACCGAAGCCGTGGTTGGCCCCCTCGTGCACCACGGCCTCGCCGCGGCCGTCGGGCATCGAGTTGATGGCGTCGATGAAGGGCACGTTGTCGGCCGGCGACTGCATTTTGTCCTCGGACCCGAAGGCGACGTACATCGTCCCGGTGATGTCGGGCACGAGGAGGTGCGGCGAGTCCGGCTGATCGGTGGTGCAGGCCGACGGGTGCAAGGCCACGCCCGCGCCGAATCGGTCGTGGTGCCAAGCCATCGTGCACACGACGGACCGAGCGCCGATGCAATAGCCGATGCAACCGAGCGCCCCGTCGCTGGCCGCCGCCGGGTCGGCGTCGACGTGGTCGAGCACGGCCGCGAGGTCGCGGTCGACCATCTGCTCGGTAGTGCCGAAGAGGATGGCCCAGAACCGCTGCGCCGCGTCCTGGTCCCTGCGCATCTCCGGAGTCATCGTCAGCCACTCGCCCTCGCGGTGGTACCGATCGTGGCTGATGACGTAGTAGCCGCGGTCGGCGATGTGCTGCATCGTCCCCTTCGACGCATCTTCGAGTCCGGGGCCGTGGTGGAAGAACACCACGACGGGGAGCGGTTTTGTGTCGCCGTCCGGTCGCACGACGTGCGCTCCCATCGGCCCGTCGGCGGTCTGGAGGGTCACGGTCTCGTTCACGGTGCATGACCGTATCCGGGACCGCGTGGCTGACGTCAGGCCCGCAGGAAGGCGGTGACCGATGCGGCCACGTGCTTGGGGTCGTCGACCCACACGGCGTGGCCGCCCGGCATCATCTCGAGCGTTGCGTGCGGGACGTTGGCGGTGAACCGCCGGGCGACCGCGTCGCCACCCATCGGATCGTTGACGCCCCAGAGGAAGTACGTCGGCACCGCGATGCTCGCCAGCACCGCGTCGGGGATGAGGATGGAATCGTTGAAGCCCTTGATCGGCGTGAAGATCGGCGGGCCTTGCTTGAGTTCGTTGGCCATCGTGTCGGTGTTGTTCAGCAGTGATCGGAAGCACTCGACGAACTCATCAGTGATGGCACCGTTGTCGAACGCGTCCTTCAGTCCGACTTGTTTCAGGATCGCCTTGACGATGCCCTTGCTCGCCGGCAGGCGGAACATGAGCGAGCCGAGTCCGGGGATCGACGCCATGCGCATGGAGAACGGCGTGTACTCGACCGGCGCGCCCATCGACCATCCGAGCGTCACGAGCTTTTCGATGCGCTCGGGGTTGGCGGCCGCGGCGCGGAGCACGATGTTGCCTCCGAATGACGTGCCCAGCAGGAACGGCCGATCGAGCCCGAACGCGTCGGACACGTCCAGCACCAGCTCCTCGGCGAACCGCGTGAGTTCGCCCACATCACGGAAGCGCCGGCCGTGGGGCTCGCTCAACCCGCATCCCGGCCGGTCGACGAGCAGGCACCGGTACTCGGGCATGGCGGCGACGAGCCCCGCCCAGCTGGTACCGCTGTTCGATGCGCCGTGGATGAACACAATCGGTGGACCGTCGCCGGTCTCCTGCACGCGGAGCTTGGTCCCGATGCGTGGCAGCTGGACCATGTGTTCAATGGGCGCGACTCCGGCCTGCGCCCACAGCTGCCGCTCGGCCTGTCGATATCGCCCCTCGTTCACACAGAGTCTCTAGCAGTCGAAGGACGTGCCGACCTAGCTGGCTACGACGCCGGCGGCTGCCAGTTTGGGTCGCGGCCGGTGAGGCCGAGCAGCCGGTCGAGGGGCGGCGCGTCCTCGGGGACATCCACGATCGGTCCGAAGAGGCCACCGTCGCGGGGTACGTGGAAGTTGGCGACGAACGACATGGCCGCCGCAACTTCGTCGTCGGAGACGTCGTAGGGCTGGCCGGTGGCGACGGCGATGTCCCAGCCGTGCACGACCAGCTCGTCGACGGCGACGAGTCCCGCCATGTCGGCGGACATCTCGATCGGGCCGGCATGGCTCATCCCGTCCCATGCGCCGGGCTCGCCCCAGGCGGCGGCCAACGTCGCCAGCGCGTCGGGCGTGGTCTGGCGCCAGTCACCCGGCAGGTTGGCCGGGTTCGCTTGCGGCGGCGGACCGTCGCGGCCCTCTTTGCGCGCCGACCGGGTGAAGGCGACGCTGAACGTGCGGATGTGGTCGATGAGGCCGCCGACGCTGGCGTCGGGGCACGGCGTCGGCTTGGCGAGGTCGTCGTCGGAGACACCGGCGATGACGCCGGCCAGGCGCGCCGCTGCGGGCTGCATATCAATCATGTGAGTACGTTCGCGCATCGTGACCGGTTGGCTCGACGAGCTCCAACTCGAGGCCGGTCCCCCGTGGTGGTCGATGGGGACGCGTGCGATCGGCGCTGGCCACGGCTTCCTCCCTGATGAGGACGAGGAGCGCGACCTAGCCCTCAAGGCTGAGCTGCTCGCCAACCGGCACGATGAAGTATTCGCCGCGTTCGACACCCCCGCTGTTGTCGCTGCATCGCGCGCCACCCTCGCGTTGGTCGAAGCCGTGAGTGACAAGCGCGCCGGCGACTCGACGCTGCACCCGCTCGACGCGGCCGGCCGCTTGGTGCAGGAAGACCTGTGTCTGCTGATACTTCGCGACGGCGACGCGTTCCTCGACGCCGCCTCGTTGTGCTTCCCGTCGTACTGGCGGCTGTCCGACAAGTTGGGCTGTCCGATCGACGCGGTGCACGGTCCGGTCCCGCGCTACGACAGCCAACTCGGCCGCCGCGTCAGCGGGTTCATCCAGCGCCTCAAGCCCGGGCGCCCGGTGTGGCGACGCAACTGGAGCATCCACGACGACCCGAGCTATTTCCTGCCCGGATCGACCGCGCATCCCGTCAAACACGGTGAGCTGTATCTGCGGAGCGAGCGGCAGACGCTGCGCCGCCTACCGGAGACCGACGCCGTGCTGTTCACCATCCGCACCCAGCAGGTTCCCCTGAGTGACGTCGAGCAACGACCGGACCTGGCCGGGCGCATGGCGGCGGTCATCGAGGCCTGGCCACCGGACGTCGTCGCCTACAAGGGAGGTCACGGAGCGCTGCGCGCGCTAGACCGGCTGCGGACATGAGGTACGAGGACGGGCTCACAACCGAGGTCGATGTGCTGATCAACGCGTCGGCCTCGCGCGTGTGGGAGCTCGTCACCGACATCGACCTCCCGGCCCGTTTCTCCACCGAGTTCCTCGGCGCCCGCTGGATCGACGACCGGCACGATGTCGGGGCCCGCTTCGTCGGCCGCAATCACCACGCGGCGATGGGCGAGTGGGAGACCACCTCATACGTCAACCGCTACGAACCCTTGCGAGCGTTCGGCTGGGCGGTGACCGATCCCGACGACCCGTCGGCAACGTGGTGGTTCGAGTTGGAGGAAGAGGCAGAGGGGGTTCGTCTCCGACAAGGGACGCGGATGGGCCCGGCGCCGTCCGGGTTGTCGATCGCGATCACCGCGATGCCGGAGAAGGAGGAGCGGATCATCGCTCGCCGTCTCGAGGAGTACGAGACCAACATGCGGGCCACGGTCGAAGGGATCAAGCGGCTCGCCGAGACTCAGCCGTGACACTTCGCATCGGCGTTGGCGCGATGCCCTTCACGTCCGAAGGCGTCGAGTTCGTCCGTCAGGCCGAACAGCTCGGAGTCGACTCGGTATGGGTGCCGGAGTTCTGGGCCGGCGACGCACTCACGCCGCTCGCCTACCTCGCGGCGACGACCACACGCGTGCGGCTCGGCACCGGCATCGTGCAGCTCGGCGCGCGCACGCCGGCGATGCTCGCCATGTCCGCCCTCTCGCTCCAAGCACTCTCCGGCGGGAGGTTCGTACTCGGGATCGGCACCAGCGGACCCCAGGTCATGGAGGGCTGGCACGGCGTCCGCTTCGACCGGCCGGTGCGTCGCACGCGCGAGACCATCGACATCATCCGGTCGATCAGCGCCGGCGACCGCCTCGAGTATCGGGGTCAGATCTACGAGCTTCCGCTCCCTGACGGTGAGGGACGCGGCATTCGCTCGCTCATGCCGCCGACGCACATCCCGATCTACGTCGCGTCGCTGGGGCCCGCCAACCTCCGCCTCACCGGCGAGCTGGCCGACGGCTGGATCGGCAACTCGTTTTTCCCGGAGACGGCGGACGTGTTCCTCGATCCCATCCGGCAGGGGGCCGAGGCGGCCGGCCGCACGTTGGGTGATGTCGACCTGACGGTGTCGGTCGGCGTCGAGTTCACCGACGACGTCGAGGCCGCCGGGCGCCGCCACGCCGAGGGTTACGCGTTCACGTTCGGCGCAATGGGTTCGGCGACGACGAACTTCTACAACAACGCCTTCGAGCGGCAGGGCTACGGCGACGATGTTCGTGAGGTGCAGCGCCTTTGGCTGGCCGGTGACAAGGCAGCCGCTCGGGCGCGCGTCCCGACCGCTATCGGACTCGGCACCAACCTCATCGGCCCCGATGCGGTGATCCGCGACCGGCTTCGCCTCTACCGCGACGTCGGCATCAACACGCTGCGCGCCAACCTCCACGGCGACGACCTCGACACCCAACTCGCCGATCTCGCCCGGCTTCTCGACCTCGTCGCCGAGATCAACGCCGAGTAGCGGCCTGCAACATCGCGTGCGCCGACCAATGCATCAGCTCGACCGCATCCTCGCGCGAGAGGCCGGCGACGTCGGTGAGCCAGGCCATCGCCTCGATCCCGGTGGCGCTCCGGATGGCCACCGCGAGGCGATGTATCTCGGTCTGCGGCAGTCGGTCCCGCAACGGCTCGAGCGCGTCCTCGAGCCAGCCGATGACCCGGCCTTGCCGTAGCGGGAGGTCGGCACCGTCGGCATCGGGTTCCAGAGAGAGGCGGAGCATCGTCCGCAACTGCGCCTCGGTCGCCAGCATCATTTCCGTGTAGGCGGTCACGACGAGGTCGAGCCGTTCCCCGACATCGTCCGGCGGATCGTCGGGCAACAGGGACGTCATGGCCGTCTGGGGATGCGCGGCGCCGAGCAGGGCGCGCTGATTCGGGAAGTAGCGATACGCCGTCGTTCGCGAGATCGCCGCCGCCTCGGCCGCCGCCTCGACCGTCGGCGTGTGACCTTGGGCGACGAGGTCGCGAGCGGCAGCGACGAGCGCATCGCGGGTTCGCTGCTTCTGGTTGGAGCGGCCGTTGAGCTCGTAGGGGATTGACATCGCCATCATGGTACCGTACGTTCGTTATGGGATTAGAGTCCCATAAGATGAGGAAGGCAAGCTCATGAAGACGTTGGTCCCGATTGTTCTCAATGCCGGGGAAGGCGACAAGCAGTCGTTCCGAGGCGGCGGCCTCCACCTCTGGAAGCTGCTAGCCGAGGACACCGACGATGCCTTCTTCCTGTTCGAAGACACGATGGTCAAGGACAAGACGACGCCCCTGCACCTCCATCCTGACGCCCACGAGTTGACCTACGTCATCGACGGCGAGATCGAGGTGGAACACGACGGGGCGCGGTGTCGCGTCCGCAGCGGCGGCATGTCGTTCGTGCCGAAGGGTGTGCCGCACGCGTTCATCGTTCTATCGACCGAAGCCCGGATGATCTCGCTCCACTCGCCGGGCGCCGTTAGCCAAGCGTTCTACCGCGGCGCCAGCGTGCCAGCCGTCGACGACAGTGCCGACGTCGTCGACTTCGCACTGCTCCAGGACGTCGCGGCTGCGAATCCCGGCGCCATCAAGATCCTCGGTCCGCCGCCGTTCGCGCCGGTCAACGCCGGGTAGGAAGGTGTACACATCCTTCGGTGATGGCGAAGCCGACCGTCAGAATCGTGGCGGTGGCCGCCGCGGTCTGTGTCGTCACGTCGGGATGCGGCACCGCCAAGCCACCGACGGCGGCATCGATCGCCGTGGTGCGAGCGTTCGTGACCGCGTTGCAACGACGCGACTTTGACGCGGCGATGTCATTACGTTGCTCGGCTCTTCGTCAACCCGCCGAGCAGCGGGCGCTGTTCCTCGATCAGCTGGACCGGCTGCAAGCGTCGGCCGGCCCCATCGAGGGCGTCGACGTCGCGCCGGCCAAGCACACGGGGCTGACGCCCGTCCAGAAGCTGCGCCGTCCGGTGGAGGTGCGGTACACGGTTCGCCGGAACGGGACCAAGAGCGCGCCGATGTTCACGATCGTGGGCGATGAGAAGGGCCATCGCCGGCTGTGCGGTCAGGCGACCGGCGACTGGAAACGGGCGTACGCGGCGGCCCGGGCCAAGCTGCGCGCCGTCGGGCCGTCGCCGACCGCCGCGCTCCCGGCGCTCTTGCCGCCCACGCCGGCCGGGTCGCAGCAAATCGACGACGGTCCGCCGCCCGCTGATCGCCCAGCATTCACCGGCCAGAAAGAAGCGTGGACGCGTGCGTGGCAGACCGGCTCGTATGGCGGTGAGCGGGTGACGGCGTGGCGTTACGACACCTCGGCCCACGCGCTGGCCGCGGCGCGAGAGCAACTCCGATCGGTCGCCGGCGCCGCCATCGAGGCGATCAGCGTTCCACCGTCAGGTGCGTCGGGCGTGCGGTTGGCGGCCTTCTCGGCGTTGGGCGTGCAGACGCCCGACGTCGGGCCCTATGTCGACTACGTGTACGCGGTGTACGGCCGCGTCGTGGTGCTCGTGGCTCCCGGGAACCTCCCGACCGGTGCGACCCACGACCGAGCGCGTGCGCTTCTCAGCCAGCTCCGTCTCCCCACGCGTTCCAGTACGTAATCTCCGAAACCGGCGGTCGTGTCGCCGGCTTGAAGTCGGTGCCGACGGTGTACGCGACCGGCAGAAGCGCGATCTGGGTGACGTTGTCGGGGATGCCCAGGATGGCGGCGGCCTCCGCTTCCTTGAAGAGATGCAGCGTCGTCCACACGGATCCGAGCCCGCGTGCGCGGAGCGCCAGCATGAAGCTCCACGCGGCCGGGATGATGGAGCCGTACGCCGACGCGGCGAGGGCGTTGGGTGCACCGTCGACGCGCTTGTCCACGCACGGGATCACGAACACTGGGACCTTGTGCAGGAACTCGCTCAGCGCGTAGGCACTCTCGTACACGCGCCGGGTCTGGTCGTCGGCCTGGTTCCGCCGCGCCTGCTCGAGGTACGCGCCGCCGACCTCTCGATAGAGATCGGCCAACGCGGCCCGCTTGGCCGCGTCGGTGATCACTAGCCAACGCCAGTCCTGCTGGTTGCTGGCGGTCGGCGCCTGCACCGCGATGCGCAGGCACTCGAGGATGACGTCGCGCTCCACCGGCCTCGTGAGGTCAAGGCGCCGCCGCACCGCGCGCGTCGTCGTCAAGAGCTCATCGATCATGGCCACGTCGAACATGGGGCTCACCTTTCGCTCATTGTGACCGCGCCCAGACGGCCCAGCACCGCGTCGTATGCCCGCGTGTTGTCGCGCGAGATAAAGCGATGGACGCGCGCTTCGAACAGCGCTCGCAGCACCGGGCTGTGCGCGTGATACGTCTCGACGAACGTGAGGCGGGTCGCCTCGCCGTCCTTGACCGGCTCGAGGGTGTGGGTTCCGGTCGCCGTCGACCACAGCGGCTTGCCGATCGCTTCGTATGTCGCGTACTCGTTCTTGCGGGCGTCGGTGACGACCTCCCACGACCGGGCCATGCCTCCCGACAACAGCCACCGAGGCACTCGGAACGTGCACGTGCGCACCAGTCCGGCGCCGTCCTCGTCGCCGTCCCGCAGAATCGTGATCGCCCCGCCGGGATGAGCGAACGTGCGGGGCACCACGACGCCGGGGAGCGTCTTCGGGTGGAAGAGTCGCCACACCCGGTGCGGCGGCGCGTCGACCGTGAACGACACCTCGTGACGTTGCATCAAATCCGCAACGTAGACGGCCCTGGCTCGCCAAACTCGCGTCCGGATCATGAGCACGCTCACCGCCGCTGACCTCGACCACTTCAACGCGCGGGGGTACGTCTATGTCCACGACGCGTTCAGCGCCGAGGAGGCGGCCGCCATGCGCGAGGTCGTGTGGCGCGCCCTCGCTCGCGGCGGACTCCGCGAGAGCGACCCGTCGACGTGGACGGCCGAGTTCGTGCCGCACCTCCAAGCGCTCAAACGAGCGCCCGAGTTCGCCGCCGTGGGCAGTGCCCGAACCGTGGGCGCGATCGACGACCTGCTGGGTACCGCCGCGTGGAAGGCGCCCGGGGATTGGGGCGCGTTCTTCCTGCTGTTCCCGACGAAGCGCGAGTGGTCGGTCCCGTACACCGGCTGGCATTGCGACCACGACTACGCGGCGCCGCTCGACCCCCTCAACGCGCTGAAGGTCCATGCCATGTTTGGTGACGTGGCGCCGAGAGCCGGCGGGATGACGATCGTCGCCGGGTCACATCGGGTGGTGGCGCGGTACTTCGCCGGCCATCCAGCGGTGCCTGGTTCACCGGGCGCGGCGCGCCGGAAGGCCGTCATGAAGAGCCATCCGTATCTCGTCGACCTCGGGACCGACGGCGGCCGCGAGGCCCGCATGGCCCGGTTCTTCGAGCGAGACGAGGACGTCGACGGTCTGCCGTTGCGCGTCGTGGAGCTGACCGCGATGGCGGGAGACGTGATCCTCATCCACCCGTTGGTGCTCCACACGCGGCCGACCAATGCCGGGACCTACCCGCGGCTGCTGCTGAACAAGGACCTCTACCCGTAGCATTTCCATGTGACGGCTGAGCTGTTGGCGCGTTCTCGAGCATTGGGCGCCGACGTGCGGGTGACGAATTACGGCGGGGGCAACACGTCGTGCAAGGCGGTGGAGGTGGACCCGGTCACCGCCGGCGAGCGCGAGGTGTTGTTCGTGAAGGGCTCGGGCGGCGACCTCGGCACGCTGACCGACGAAGGCCTCGCCGTGCTCGACCTCGGACGGTTGCGCATGCTCAAGGCGCGGTACCGCGGCGTCGACCACGAGGACGAGATGGTCGACCTGCTCGAGCACTGCCGGCTGCGCGGCGCGGCGCCGTCGATCGACACGGCGATGCACGGTCTGCTGCCGCCATGCCATGTGGACCACCTGCACCCCGACTCGGTCATTGCCCTTGCCGCCTCGGCCGACGGCGAGGCGTTGGTGAAGGAGTGCTACGGGGACGACGTGGCGTGGGTGCCGTGGCGGCGGCCGGGGTTCGAACTCGCGCTCGAGATCGAGCGGTTGCACGACGAGCGACCGCAGTTGCGCGGCGTTGTCCTCGGTGGCCACGGCCTCACCTGCTGGGCGGCGACGTCCGACGCGTGCGCGGCGACGTCATTGGAACTGATCGCCCGCGCATCGTCGTTCATCGCCGAACGGGGCCGGCCCGAGCCGTTTGGCGCGGTTGTCCCGGAGCTCGCCGCGGTCCCCGACGGCGAGCGCCGCCGCGCTGCGGCGGAGCTGGCCCCGGTGATTCGGGCCATCGCCGGCCGCGAACGTCGCATGGTTGGCGCCTTCACCGATGCGGATGTCGTGCTCGAGTTCTTGTCGCGCGAGGCGGCCGCTCGGCTCGTGCCGCTGGGAACGTCGTGCCCGGACCACTTCATCCGTACGCGCGTGCGGCCGCTGCTGTTGGACCTTCCCCCCACCGCTCCGGTGGCCGATCGCGTCGAGCGCCTGCGCGAGCTGCACGCCGCCTATCGCGACGAGTACACCGCGTACTACGAGCGGTACGCCAAGCCGGGCGACCCGCCGATGCGGAGCGCGGACCCGGCGATCGTCCTGGTCCCGGGCGTGGGGATGTTCAGCTTCGGCGCCGACGCCAACAGCGCGAGCGTCGCCGGTGAGTTCTACGTCAACGCGATCAACGTCATGCGCGGCGCCGAGGCGCTTTCGGCGTACGAGCCGGTGCCCGAGCCCGAGAAGTTCCGCATCGAGTACTGGGCGCTCGAGGAGGCCAAGCTCCGCCGCCAGCCGCCGCCCAAGCCGTTGACCGGCCGCGTTGCTCTCGTCACCGGCGGCGGCTCCGGCATCGGCCGGGCCATAGCCGAGCGCCTTGCGGCCGAAGGCGCCGCGGTCGTCATCGCCGACATCGACGCCGACGGCGCGGCGGCGGTTGCCGATTCGTTGAACGGCCAACGGGCCGCGGCCGCGGTGTCGATGGACGTGCGCGACGCGACGTCCGTGAGCCGGGCGATGGACGACGCGGTGCTTGCGTTCGGCGGCGTCGACGTCGTGATCAACAACGCCGGACTCTCGATCTCGGCCCCGCTGCTCGACACGACGCTCGAGGATTGGAACCGCCAGTACGACGTGATGGCGCGCGGGTCGTTCCTGGTGAGCCAAGCGGCGGCCCGGGCGATGCTCGCGACGGGCGCCGGCGGTGACATCGTGTACGTGGTCTCGAAGAACGCGATCGTCGCCGGCCCCGACAACGTGGCGTACAGCTCGGCCAAGGCGAGTCAGGCCCATCAGGTCCGGCTGCTGGCCGCCGAACTCGGGCCGCACGGCATACGCGTCAACGGTGTGAATCCCGACGGCGTCGTGCGCGGGTCGGGCATCTTCGCGAGCGGTTGGGGTGCCGAGCGGGCCAAGGTGTACGGCGTGCCCGAGGAGGAACTCGGCGCGTTCTACGCGTCTCGCACATTGTTCGGCACCGAGATCGTGCCCGAGCATGTCGCCTCGGCGGTCTTCGCGTTGGTGAGCGGTGACCTCGCGGTCACCACCGGCACCCTTATTCCAGTCGACGGTGGTGTCCCGTCGGCCTTCCTTCGATAGGAGGTGTGCTCGTGATCGATGAGGCGCAAGTCGCCGAACACAACAGCGCTGCCGAGCCGCAGCTGGCCGGCGACGTGGCCCACGCCGTCGAGGTGGTCGGCCGGTGGGGGATCGACGCCGACTCAGTGATCGCGGCGGTCTCTGCTTTTTCGGTGGCGGCGCCGTCGTGGGCGGTCGGCACCGGCGGTACGCGCTTTGGCCGCTTCCCGATCGCGGGCGAGCCCCGCACCACCTACGAGAAGGTGGACGACGTCGCCGCGCTCAACGCGCTCACCGGTGCCAACCGGTCGATCAGCCTGCACGTGCCCTGGGACGACCCCGACGACCCGGCGGCCCTCCGCGGCTACGCCGAAGCGCGGGGGATCGCGTTCGACGCCATGAACTCGAACACGTTCCAGGACAATCCGTCGACCACGGCCAACGGCGCCGTCTCGTACAAGTTCGGCAGCCTGGCCAACGTCGACGACGGCGCGCGTAAGGCGGCGGTCGAGCACAACTTGGCGGTGATCGATCTCGGCGTGAAGCTCGGGTCTCGGGCCATCACGGTGTGGCTGGCTGACGGGATGAACCATCCGGGGCAAGCCAGCTTCCGCGGCCAGTTCGAGCGCGTGCTCGACGGACTCCGCCAGATCCACGATCACCTGCCGCCCGACTGGCTCATGTTCACCGAACACAAGCCGTACGAGCCGGCGTTCTACTCGTCGGTCAACAACGACTGGGGTTCGTCGCTGCTGCTCGCCCAAGGGACCGGCGACCGGTGTCGGTGTCTCGTCGACCTCGGCCACCACCTCCCGAACACCAACATCGAGCAAGTCGTGAGCCGGCTCGCGATGGCGGGGCGACTCGGGGGCTTCCACTTCAACGACTCCAAGTACGGCGACGACGATCTGACCGTCGGCTCGATCACGCCGTATCAGCTGTTCCTGATATTCCTCGAGCTGCTCGAGGCGGGTGGGGGCGCCATGCCGCGGCTCGCGTACATGATCGACGAGAGCCACAACCTCAAGGACCCGCTCGAAGACCTCATTCAGGCGACGGACACCATCCAACACACGCTGGCCCTCGCGCTCTGCGTATCGCGGGACGACCTGATCGACGCGCAACACGACAACGACCCGGCGCGTGCGGCCGAGGTCCTGCATCGCGCCTTCCGTACCGACGTGCGGCCACTGGTGGCTGAAGCGCGGCGGCGCAACGGCGCGGCGATCGATCCGCTCGGCACCTACCGCGCCGTGGGTTATCGCGCCGCCACTGCGGCCGAACGGGGCGCCAGCGGCGCCGCCTCCGGCTTGTAGCCGCGTGCGTCGCGTCGCGGCGGTCGATCTCGGCGCGACGTCGGCGCGGGTCGGAGTCGTCGATCTCGACGCTGAGCCGTTGCGCGTTGAGATCGTGCACCGGTATCAACATCAGCCCGTCGTGTGGTCGGACGGCACGCTGCGGTGGGATTGGGCGCGGTTGGTCAAGGAGGTCGAGCGGGGGCTCGGGTTCGCGGCCGCGGCCGGCCCGCTCGCCTCGATCGGCGTCGACACATGGGGCGTCGACTACGGCCTGCTCGATCAGCGCGGTGCGTTGGTGGCGCCGCCGTACTCGTACCGCGACTCGCGCACGGCCGGGTGGGAGGCGGTGGCCGACCGGCTGGGCCACGAGCGGCTGTACCGCACCACCGGCATCCAGCTGATGGCGGTCAACACGGTGTTCCAGCTCGAGGCCCACCCGCGCAACGAGCTCGATGCCGCATCGCAGCTATTGATGCTGCCCGAGCTGCTCGTGCACCACCTGACCGGCGTCGTCACCGGCGAGGTCACCAGCGCGGGAACGTCGGCGCTGGTGGACATCGCCACGGCGACGTGGTCCGCCGACCTCCTCGCCGGCGTCGGCGCCGATCCGGCCCTGTTCCCGCCGATCGCACCCGCCGGGACCGCGGTCGGGAACTGGCGGGGCGTGCCCGTGCATCTCGTCGGTGGCCACGACACCGCCTCGGCGGTGGCGGCCCGGCCGCCCGGTGCGCCGGTCGCGAGCGCGTTCGTGTCGGCGGGAACGTGGCTGCTCGTCGGCGCCGAGCGGCCGGTGGCGGACACCTCGGAGGCGGCGCGGCTGGCCAACTTCTCCAACGAGCCGGGCGTGCGCGGTGGCGTCCGGTTCCTCAAGAACGTCACCGGCCTCTGGCTGCTCGAGCGTTGTCGCGCGCAGTGGGGCGACGTGCCGACCGCGGCGGCGAGGCGCGGTCCCGTCATCGACCCCAACGAGGCCCGCTTCGCCAACCCGCCCGACATGGAGGCCGAGATCCGTGCCGCCGCCCCCCTGGACGCGGCGGCGGGACGCGACGTCGTCGTCCGCTGCATCTTCGACTCGCTCGCCGCGGCGGTCGCTCGGGTCGTTGACGAGCTGTCGACGTTCATCGGTAGCCGGGTCGAACGGGTCGATGTGCTGGGCGGCGGGGCCCGCATCGAGCTACTCCTCCGGCTGATCGAGGAGGCTTGTGGCGTGCCCGTCGCTGTGGGACCCGCGGAAGCCACCGCACTCGGCAACGCCATCGTCCAGCGCGACGCGCTCGCGTGACGCGCGTCCGTCGCCCTTACGTCTTCGGGACGACGCACGCCTTTCCGCCGCACACGTCAATGAGGTCCCCCGTCAGCAAGAAGCGCACGACCTGGTCGGTCGCCGGTCCGTACTTGCGCGGCACGCCGTGCGGGTCGCTGCCCGCGCTCGACGGCACGTTGCCGTTGGGCGGCGTCACGAGTCCCGTGCCGTCGGCGAACCAGTAGACGAGGACGGCGCCCACGCCGGGCTTGTTGCCGGTGACGGTGCGGAAGCCGAATGCTGGATCCACGGCCCAGTGCCGGTTGCCGGCCACCGCGGGCATCTTCATGGCCGCGCCGATGGTGCGGCCTTCGACTTCGGCGGCCACGTTGGCGACCTGGTGGTCCGCGAAGGCAACTTGGAGCATGACGTCATGCGACGGCGTGTTCGGCAGCGGGTTGGTCGTCATGTGCTGCGCGTAACCCGAAGTCTCGCCGCGGTCCCACAGCATCTGGATGAGCGCATAGCCGAGCTGCTCGTCGACCGGATCCGGGTACGTGGCTTCGTACACGACGGCGTACTGGCCCTCCCAGTCGACGCTGCGATTCAGCAACGTCGCGTACGCCATGCCCGGCACCCCGAGCACCGACCGTTTGAAGTCGGGCCCGAGGGCGGTGAGGGCGCCGCCCATGATGGCGCCCTGGCTGTTCCCGTCGTAGAACAACTCGTTCGTCCGGATCAGCGGCTGGCCCTTGGCATTGCGGAACGCGGCGTTGGTCGCCAGGCCCTGCGGGTGCGCCAGCGCCCGCCCGAGGAACAGGAAGTTGAGGAACCCTTGCTGCATCCGGTCGATCATCCCGCCGAAGAAACTGAAATCGGTGAGGCTCACGGCGACGTTGGGCAGGTCGGAGAACGACAGGCCCCACCAGTCGACCGCGCAGGGCGAGAACCCACGCTCGCGCAATCGCTCGGTGCTGCTGCCGTTCGCCTCCGTGCGTGAGCCGAGGAGGCCGTGCCCGTACAGGAACGGATGCGACGCCGTCTTGTCCGAGCCGCGCGCGATGTTGCACACGAAGGGCACGTCGACGGTCGGCTGGACTGGGTTGATCTGGGGAAGGCCGCTGTTCGCGGTGTAGTGGAACTTCGACGGCACCGCGAGCGAGTTCGTCAGTACGTCGTCGACGTCGACGGGCGACGCGCTGGTCACCGGATCGAGGCCGTCGCGTACTTCGGCGGGAAGCTGGTTGAACGCGTCGTTGATCTGGGCGCCGAGGTCGCCGATCGGCGGTGGCAGCTTGGTGGTGAGCTCGACTTGCGGCGTCATGTAGTTGGGGACGGTGACCGTTCCCTCGATGCGCCGCATCGTGGGACCGCTCGCCATGTCCTCGACGCGCGTGACCGCGAACTCGGGCGCCCGGCCGGTGATCTTTCCGTCGGCCAGGTTGCGGTCGCCCAAGGCGGCGAACGACTGGTCGCGGATGTGCAGGACGCGTTCGCTGAGGCTCTTGCGGCTGATGACAGTGAAGTCCCACGCCAGGTACAGGTCGCGACGGGCGACGCCGGCCTTGCTCAGATCGCGGAAGATCCGATCCATCTGCGGCCGGCGCGCGTCGAACTCGCGCCCGGCGCCGGCCGGCCGGCGCGTGCCGGCTTTGTAGGCGGCGAAGGCGCGACCGGCGGGAATGATCGTGCCGTCGGTGCGCCGCATCTTGCGCAGGGCGACGACATAACGATGACCTTCGGTGAATTGCACCGCCGGATGAAGGATCAGCAGGCGCTCGGCGTCGCTCGTACCCGCGTGCGTGTCGAGTTCCGACCAGAACGGATGGCGGTGGCCCGTGGTCGCATCGAGGACCACGATCGGCGCGTCGGGCTCGGCGTACAGCCCGATATCCGTGATCTGGTCCCGCGCTGTGCCCCAGGTCGCATGCAGGTTGAGTTGGGGCACGTAGGTGAGCACCGGGCTGCTCGGTGAGAACCCGTCGTTGCGATTCCACTCAGCCGGGTCGATGGGCTTGCCGGCGCGGTTGCGCGGCATGGCCAGCTTGCTAATGCGCACGCGGCGGCCGGTGACGGTCCCGCGGTCGCGCTTGGTGAAGAAGTCGTTGGGGAACGGCAGGAGACAGGCCTTGGCGTCGAGCGGATCGCAACCGGCGTGGACGGCGGCGCCGGTGCCCGGGCTGTCGAGATCGACATCGACGGCGGGTGCCGCGCTGGCAACCACGGGCAACGACAGGAGCCCGAGCGCGAAGAAGGCAGCAAGTAGCCGTTTCCCCATTCGTAAGATTGTGACATGAGCGTGGTCGCCTCGGTCGATGTGAACCCCGACGCCACGGTCGAGCGGCTTCACCTCGACGAGGGCTCGTGGGTCGACATCAGCCGCGGCTGGCTTGTCGGCGCCGATGTCCTCTTCGCCCATTTGTGCGACAGCATCTCGTGGCAAACCAGCCGATTGTTCCGATATGACCACTGGGTCGAGGAGAACCGCCTCGGCGCGTTGTGGCGTCGGGGATTGCCGCTGCCCCATCCGGCGCTGGCCGCCGTACACAAGAAGCTCCAGGACGCGTACGGCGTGCAGTTCAACAGCTTCGGGTTGATGCAGTATCGGAACGGCCGCGACGGTCAGGCCTTCCATCGCGACACCGACATGCGCTGGCTCGACGACACGGTCATCGCGATCCTGACGCTCGGCGCCACGCGGCCCTGGCTCCTGCGGCCACGTACCAGCCGGTATGACCACAGCGAGGCGCGCGGCGCGACCCATGACCTGCGGCCCGGGTCGGGTGACCTGATCGTGATGGGCGGCCGCTGTCAGGCCGACTGGGAGCACTCGGTCGCGTACCTGGGCGGTCAGCCCGTCGGCGTTCGGGTCTCGTTGCAGTGGCGCTACGCGTGGCGGCGGGGGCGGCCGTTCATTGGCTCGTCGTACAGTGCGCCGCTTAACTACAACCGATGACCCGTTGTGCGGAGTGCGGGTTCGACGCCGACGCCTGGCGCCCGGCCGACGCACGCTCCCTCCTGAACGCCCTCGATACCTGGTGGCTCGGCGCGACCGAGGGCGTTTCTGCCGTCTCTCTGCGCGAGCTGGATGGCGTCGCGCGCCAGTTTCGTGACGTAACCGCCTCGGCACCGAGCCTGTCGGACGACGAGCTCATCGGCGCCGCCCACGCCGTGTCGCATCAGCAGTTCAGTGTCAGCCGCGCGCTGCTGGCGATGGGCTCGGCCTCGCCGCGGCGCGGCCGCGTCGAGCAGATCAATGCGTCGGGCGGCGGCGTGCCGAAACTGCCGGTTGCCAGCGGCCGTGTCGGCTTCGGTGGGCTCGAGGGCGACACCCAGGCCGACCGCAAGCACCACGGCCGACCCTTCCAGGCGCTGTGCCTGTGGTCCTCCGAGGTGATCGCCGAATTGGCGGCCGCCGGCCATCCAATCGGGCGCGGTTGCGCGGGCGAGAACCTCACGGTCTCGGGGCTCGACTGGACTGCGATGCGTCCCGGCACGCTGCTTCGCATCGGGACCGTGCTGGCCGAGGTGTCGTTCCCGGCCACCCCGTGCGCCAAGCAGACCCGCTGGTTCACCGATGGCGACTTCCGCCGGATCGACCACGACCGGAATCCTCAGTGGACCCGGTGGTACGCGTGGGTGCGCCAGGCGGGCGCTGTTATGCCCGGGGATGCCGTGATGGCAGACTCGCCGGATGCCCACGCGTAAGGCAGCGCCCAAAAAGGCCGCCGCCAAGTCGGTGGCCGCCAAGAAAGCGGTTGCCAAGAAAGCCACAGCCAAGAAAGCCACGCCTAGGAAGGCGGCGGCCAAGGCCGCCGCAGTCGAGAAGGCCCCGGCAAAAAAGGCCTCCGCGAAGAAAGCCCCGGTAAAGAAAGCCCCGGTAAAGAAAGCCCCGGCAAAGAAGGCCGCGGTCAAGCGGGCCCCCGCCAAGAAAGCGCCGGGCCGGGCCGCGACACCGCGGGCGGCCGTCGCTCCGACCCCGACTGCCCCGCCGCCGCCCCCGCCGCCGCCTGCGCCAATCGATGTAGGCGAGCCGACTCCCGGCGAGGTCACGGTCGCGTTCGAAGGCCCGGGCCCGCAGCGCCGGCTCACGGTCGCCTTCCGAATCATCCTGGCGATCCCGCACCTGCTGTACCTGTTTGTTCTGTCGATCGCCGCCGCCTTTGCGGTCATCGGCGCCTGGTTCGCCGCACTGTTCCTCGGGCGCGTGCCCGAGGGCCTGGCGATATTCCTCGGACGGGTCGTCCAATACAACGCGCGGTTCATTGCCTACACGCAGCTGCTCATGACCGACCGCTATCCACCGTTCTCACTCGATGCCGAGGACTACGTGGTGTCGGTGTCGACCTCGCCGACCAAGCTCAACCGCGCCGCGGTTTTCTTCCGCCTAATCATCGCGATCCCCGCGAACATCGTCACGAGCATCGTGATGGGCGGCCTGCAAGTGATGGGCGTCTTCGTGTGGCTCATCGTGTTGGTCACCGGCAAGTTGCCAACGCCGTTGTTTGAAGCTGAGGCCGCCGCCCTTCGCTACGCGACCAGGTTTTACGCCTACGTGTCGTTGCTGACACCGGACTACCCGCGCGGTTTGTTCGGCGACGAGGCCGGTGGTGGGGCGGCCGAGCCGTCCGAGCCGCCGCCTGCGGGGCGCCCGCGCATCACCCGCCTGGTGCTGTCGCAGGCGGCGCGCCGCCTCGTCATCTTGTTCATCGTGCTCGGCGTCCTAACCGGCGTGGGCAGCGGCGTCGCCGGTGCGATACAGGGCGGGCGGGCGACCGCGTTGCAGCACGACCTCGACGAGTCTCACGATCGGCTCGAGGGCCAGGTCAAGCAGTACTCGACCGATGCCCAGGGTTGCGCCGTGTCGGGCGGGCTCGACTGCGTGCACGCGGCGAACAACCGGCTGGCCGACGCGTTCGAGGCGTTCGGCCGGCGCATCGAGTCGCTTAAGTTCCCGACCACGTCGATCGACGCGGCCGAGCAGCTGCTCAGCGACAACCAGGCGCTCGTAGCCACACTGCGGAAACTGGCAACGGTCAACTCACTCACGGAGTACCAGCAAGGCGCGGCGACGTTCCAGCGACAGGCCAACGCCTTCGATGCCGACTACCAGACGCTGTACAACGAGATCGTTCTGTAGTCGTTATCGCAACAGCGCGATGGCGACCATCGCTTGCACGTTGAACCAGGCGTGCGCGCTCGTCGACGTCCCGAGTCGGGACGTCATGTGCCGTATCAGCCCGAGGACGAGGCCGGCACCGGCGATCGCCAACCCGTAGAGCAGCGTCACCGGTCCGTCCCACGCGATCACATGGGCGGCGCCGAACACCAGCGCGGCAATGCTGATGCCGCGTGTTGGCCCGAGCACCTCCACAAGTCGCGACTGAAGTAGCCCCCGGAAGAAGAGTTCCTCGATCAGCGGGGCACCGACACAGACGATCAGGATCAGGACCGCCCAGCCGCCCGCCCCGCTCGCCACCTTGTCGAACACGGTGCGGTCAGGGGCGCGGACGTGGCGATACGACTGGATGAACGGGGCGAACGGCACGACGATCGTGGTGGACGCAATCCGTCCGGCAATGGACCCGGCCAGGCCGAGGCCGATGTCGATGCGGCGGAAGCGCCACCCGAAGTCATGGACCAACGAGCCAGTTCCGTGACGCCGGCTGGCGTACACGCAGGCTCCGACCAGCCCGGTCCAGAGGCCGAGCTGTGACAGCATCAGCTCGAGGGTGCGCCCGCCCGGACGATCGGCGGCCCGCAGGATCAGCACGATGACGAACGACAGGGCGATGCCACCGATGGCCCCGGCGACGGCGATTCCGAGCCCGCGGACGGCCTCGGGTTCGGGCTCGCCGTCGTCCTCTTCAGGCACGTCGTCCCAGCGGACCGTGCCGTCGGAGGCGTAGCCCGTCCACGCCTGGCCGTCCCACCAACGGTGGGTCAGCCGGCCGTAGGGGTCGTCGTACCACCCTGCTTCGCGCACCGCCTCGGTCATCGCGACAGGGTACGGAGCATTCGCGGTCATGCCGGATTCATCGGCATTTCACAGCCAGTCATTGACCCCTATGCCGCTTGCCGCTGCAATATCCACATACCACCGGCTGATTCCTCGCGGCAGGAATCGGGTGGCGCTCCATGGGGACCCACTCGGTGCGTGGGCACCCACCCTCCCTATCCGGCATACGAGACACAGAAAGGAGGTGAGAAGGTGACGAGCACAACTATCTCAAGCGGATCCGTCCGCCGGTGGCTGACCTACAGCCTGCTAGTCGGCGCGTTGCTGCTGGTCTGGCTGATGTCTATGGCCCGACCGGCGTCGGCGGCGCCGGGCCAGGTGATCAGCGACGAGCACGCCCACGTGACAAACGCGGGCACCGCAGTCGCGACAAGTGGGCAGAACAACACCGTCGGCAATTCGTCGAAGAACTTGGCTAGCAACGACCAGCGGGCTGGTGGTCGAGGGGTTTCGTATAACAGCGCAACCACTCGAAACACATCAACCGGCACGTCGAACACGACTACGGGCTCGGCTAACGCCGTGGGCAATTCGTCCACGACCACGGTCGACCAGTGGGTCAACGCCAACGGCTTCGACGGCCTCGCGCTCATCCGCCAGAACTTCGACGCGACCAACATCGGTCGCGGCGAAGCGATCAGCGGCATGAACACGGCAACGGGCAATGGATCGGTCAACGTGGCGCGTTCCAGTCAAGGAGCGTTCACGTCCGGTTCGACCGCGGTCAACAACGCGAGTTCGACGAGTGGTTCTGATGGCCTCGCCGCGATTGTGACGGGCGACGCCACAGCCACCGGCAACATGGCAACCACGAACGGCACACAGATTGCGAACGCGACCCCTGGCGCAGCCAGCGGTATCGCGCTCATCGATCAAACGGCCGACGTGGCGGCCCGGGGAAGCGCCGCGGCTGTCACAGGTGGCAACACCGCCTCTGGCAACGCGTCGTTCAACCTGGCCAGTGCCGTGCAGGGCGCAGTATCCGCACGAGGGCCGCCGGTTCCGGTGGCCACCAATCAAAGTGCAAGCACCAACTCATCCAACGGCACGTCGAACATCACAACTGGTGCAGCGACGGCGACCGGTAGCAACACCTATACGAGCATCACTCAAGAAGACGAAGCGAGCAGCAAGCTGCCGAACGTGGTCGATTCATCCGCAACCGTGAGCAACCGAGGGGCCGCCAACGCGACCTCTGGCGTTAACCGCGCCGTGGGCAACATCTCGAGCAACACCTCGACCAACAGTCAGGGTGCCTCGGGCGGTGGCCCGGCGGTCAACACGGCTTCGGTGGACAACCACAGCAACGGCAGTGCATGGATCACGACGGGGTCTTCGGACGCGACGGGCAACATCGCGGACACGACTGACGCCGACGTGAGCAACCGCGGGACCGCAACTGCAACCTCCGGCCGCAATCGGGCCGCAGGGAACGCCTCGGGCAACACTGCCGACAACCGGCAGTCCGCTTCGGGCGGCAGGGTCGCCAACAACACGGCGACGGTCCTCAATCACAGCGACGGCACCGCCGCCATCACGACGGGCTCCTCCAAGGCTGTTGGTAATGACGCCATCAGCGACGGGGGCGGCACGATCGTGAATCGCGGCTTCGCCACCGCTGTTTCCGGCGCGAATGATGCGCTCGGCAACTCGTCAGGTAACACCGCGTTCAACGGCCAGTTTGCGCTGGGCGGGGTCGCGGTGAACCAGGCGAACGCCGACAACCACAGCACCGGCACCGCGCGGGTTTCTACCGGCGCAGCCGATGCCGCGGGCAACCGGGCGACCACCACCGTCAGTCAGGAAGACGAGGGCAGCGATGACCCCGTCACTGACATCAGTCAAGACATCGTGGTGATCAACCGGGGTAGTGCGGTCGCCGTAAGCGGCGCCAACCGGGCCACCGGCAACGCCTCCGTGAATGATGCGGAGACGTCGCAGCGGGCCTTCGGCGTACGCGTCGCGGCGAACACTGGGAACACGGTCAGCCATTCCGATGGCATCGCGAGCATCCATACAGGGAGCGCGACAGCTATCGGGAACTCGGCCAAGACGACCGTCGACCAGACCGCCCTCACGTCGGAACCCTTCGCGTTGGTCGGTCAGACCATCACGGTCCGTAATGTCGGCGACGCAACCGCGGCTAGCGGTCGCAACGTCGGCACCGGCAACGGCTCGGTCAATTTCGGTCTCAACCGCCAATTGGCGGGCGCCGTGGCCGCCGTTCACAGCAATAGCGCACCGGCAGAGAACAACAGCACCGGTGCGGTCGACATCGACACGGGAAGCGCCTACGCGCTGGGCAACTGGACAGCGAACAACGCATCTCAGGACACGAAGTCGACTGGGGCGGCGGCCTAGCCGTTCGCCAGTTTGGCGCCGGAGGGGGTGGCCACTCGGCCACCCCCTCCGTTCGCGTTCGGAACCCGCCGGTGCGGGGTAGGACGGCGCTGGCTAGCCTCTTGGCGGCCGAAGTTGGAGGTAGCGGTGCTGAACCTCGAAGAGCGCACGGAATATCGCCGGCAGGAGGATCTGGGCACGGATCTGGCTAGCGCGGCATCCTCACCGGTGGCGCTGGGCGCCCTGGTCATCGTCATCCTGGTCGGGCTGCTGGTGCTCCTCGGCACGTTCGTGGTCGGCGGCGACTCGAAACCGAGCAAGCAGACCCCTGTCCGCACCGAGCGCCAGAGCCCGGCCGCCGACACCGGATCGGCCGACGGATCCACGCTCGGCAGCGCCGGCACCGACAGCGACCTGGGCTTCATCTCGGGCGACGCGGCAACGGGTGGGGGTGACTCCGCCGCCGCGACGTCGAGCGATGGCTCGACGACGGCAGGCGTCGCCGGTACGCCTGGCAGTGCCGGCTCGGCCGGTCGCAGCGGGTCGCCGGGTGTCGCCGGCGCCTCCTCAAGCCCGTCGAGCGGTGGCTCGAACGGCCAAGCGATCACGGGCGACGGCAGCACGTCGCAGCGCAACGCCGGCGCGCAGAACTCGCAAACCGGAGGCCAGACCAACACCGGCGGCCAGGTCAACACCGGCAACGCCAACAGCACCGGCGGCGGGTCGAGCCAGTCGAGCGGCGGGAGCGGCAACACGGCGACCTCGCCGGGATCCAGTGCGCAAGGGAATGACCCCGGCAACTCGAGCAATAGCTCGAAGAGCTGTATCCACAACGGTCAGCCCTGCTAGGTACGAATTCGGCTCCGCCAGCGCGTATGGTGTCGCCCATGCGCCGGCACTCTCGAGGACCCGCGGCCGCTGTCGCGGGCGGTCTGGCGGCCGCGGCGATGGGTCTGATCGTGTTCGGATGGGCGCCCCAATCCAGCGCGCAAGTCCCCGACTACGACGCCACCGTCACGTTGCAGAACACCGCGTACAACCCGGCGGCGACCACGCTCAGCAAGCCCGGCATCGTCCGCTGGATCCACCGCGACGGCGAGACGCCGCACACCGTGACGCTCGACCACAAGGACGGCCAATCGGATTTCGACTCGCACCCCAACTGCTCGTCAGGGAGCGTCGAGGACTGCTGGCAGCAATCTGACTCGAACAGCGACGGCGTGTACATCCGGTTCAACTCACCGGGCGTCTACACGTACCACTGCAAGATTCACCCCGACGTGATGAAGGGCTCCGTCACCGTGCAAGGGACGGCCGCGACGGGTGCCACCACCACGACCAAGGTCGGCGCCACTACGACGACCAAGGCCACTAACACGACGGTGGGCACGCTCACGACGACGAGCACCACGGCCGAGGAGACCACGACCAGCTCGACCAGCGCGGCGGCGACAACGTCGTCGTCGATCGACTTCACGACGCAGACGACCATCGGTGGCAGCGCGGCCGGCACGACGTCGGATGACGACGACAAGCCGAGCGGCGTGCTCGAGGCGGTCGGCGTGCTGCTGCTCGCCGCGGTGGTCGCCGCACTGATTCCCGCCTGGCGGCGGCTGACTTAACCCGTCTCGGGGCTAGCTACGAGCGGTAACCGCCGGCACCAGCAGCACGGTGCACGGCGCGTGGTGCGAGACCGAGTTCGACACGCTCCCGAGGATGCGGCGGGCGCCATGGGTGCCGCCGTTGCCCATCACGATGAGATCGGCCTCTTTCCAGCGGGCCAGGTCGAGGATGACATCCGACGCCGGTCCGACTCGGGCATAGGCCTCGGCCTCGATCCCGTCGCCGGCCAAGGCCAGGATGTCGTGGTGTAGGTCGCGCTCGACGTCCTCCTGGCGCTCGGCCTCGTCGTGGGTGCCGATGCGATAGGCCCGCACGACGTAGAGCGCGGCGTTCGACACCTTGGTCAACATCGCGGCGTGGGCCACGGCGCGCGCCGCGGTCGGTGAGCCATCGGTGCCGACGACAATCGCGCTGAACATCGTCGCGAGAGTACCGATGGGCGGTGGCGCTAGCGTCGGTGCGAATGGCTGTGATTGGGCGGCGCCGCCGGCCGCGCTGGCTCTGGCTGCTGATCATGGTGACGGCGATCGTGTTGTTGGTCGATCTCGTGGTGTCGACGCGCTCGGACGAACCGAGCCGACGGGTCGCCTCCCTGGGCTATCTCGACCAGGTGCGCGCCCAGATCGAGCAGTCGAACCGCCAGGGCGCGGACGTCACCGACGTCCGCAACAAGGCGGGTTCGCTCGGGCGGGCCGGGATCACCCGCCGCCTCGATCGCGTCGCCCGCGACACCGCTCGCACCTACGCCGCGGCGCGCGCCACCGACGCCCCCGGTGACATGGTCGACGCCCGCAACCTGCTCCTCTCCACGCTGTGGTTGCGGTCGCGGGGAACGGCCGACATGAAGGACGCGCTCGACGCGGCATTGGGCAAGACCGCGCCCGAGGCGGCGATCAAGAAGATGGCCGAGGTGGGCGCGAACCTCACCGCGGCCGATCGCACCTATCAGGGGTTCATCGCCGCGGTGAACGAGCGGGCCAAGGTCGGCCGCGAGGCGGTGCTCCCGCCGTCGAAGTGGATCGACGAGCCGGTTACCTGGCAGGCCGCCGAACTCGAGGCGTTCGTCCGCGCCCTGCGATCGAGCGCGGAGCTGGTGCCGATCCACGACACGACGGTCGTCCTGGTGACGACCGAGCCGGCGTCCGTGCGCAAGGAGGGCGACCTCATGGTGTTGCCGCTGAGCCGGATCAAGATCCAGGCCATCGTGGCCAACGTGGGCAACGAACCGTTGAAGGACCTCAAGGTCGAAGTGACGTTGGTGCCCGGTGGTGACCGCACAACGGCGCGTGATTTCGTCAGCCTGGCGCCGGGGCAGCGGGCCACGGTGACGCTCGGCGGCCTCGTGCCGCTCGTCGATCAACCGGCGACGTTGACGGTGCGCATCGACGCGCCGGGCGACGACCCGACTCCCGCCGACAACCAGAAGGTCCTCCAGATCGTCGCCAAGCAGTAGCGCCCGCTCGCTCCTGGGGGCGCGTCAGCTGGCTTCGTCGTCGGTGCCGTCGTCGGGCGGATGGATCGCGTGCCAGGCGGCTTCGGCCCGGCGCGTGACCTCACGGAGCGGCAGCCCGGTGCGCGCCGCGACGCGGCGGGCGTCGTCGTGTTCGGCCTTGGCCCGCCCGGGGCTCACCTTGACGCGGACGGGCTGACCGGCCACGTCGACCTCGCCGATGCTGCGCGTCGCCGGCCACCGCTCGAGCGGCCAGCCCCGCACACCCAACGTCCCGGTCTCCGCGGTCATCACCGTGGCAACCGCGTCCTGGAGGGCGACGTCGGTGAGCGCGCTGATCGTGTAGGCGGGCCGGCCTTTCTTCATGACGATCGGCGTGAGCCATGCGTCGAGCGCGCCGGCGTCGAGCAGGGCCTCGACCGCGTGGGCCATGGTCTCACCGGTGGCGTCGTCGAGGTTGGCCTCGAGCAACACGAGCGGCTGGCCCCGATCGCGCTGGAGGGTTGCCTCCCCGACGACGACCTGCGTGACGTTCGGGAGCCCGTCCAGCTCGGCGGTACCGGCGCCGAACCCGCTCGCGGCGATGGTCATCGGCGGCAGCGGCCCGTAGCCCGAACCCAACGCGGCGAGCAGGGCGGCACCCGTCGGTGTCGTCAGCTCGACAGCAATGTCGCGTCCGTAGGTCGGCGCGCCACGCAGTAGCTCGACGACGGCCGGCGCCGGGTTGGGGAGGATGCCGTGGGCGGTGCGAACCACGCCCATCCCGGTGGCGACCGCGCTGGCCCGCACTTCGTCGACGCCCAAGACTTCGAGGGCGGCGCAGGTGCCGACGATGTCGACGATGGCGTCGAGCCCACCGACCTCGTGGAAGTGCACTTGCGCGGGCGGCCGGTGATGCATCCGGCCTTCGACGTCGGCCAGCGCGGTGAACGCGGCCAGGGCGCGCTCGCGCACGCGGTCAGGGAGGCGGCCCTCCTCGATCAGCCCGGCGATGTGGGCGAA
>DASRJI010000079.1:0-13209 GCA_035649535.1 Acidimicrobiales bacterium
CGCCTTCCGGACGTTCCGCGAGCAGATGGGCGGCACACCCCGCCGGGCCATCCTGTTCGAGGGGCCGCCGGGCACCGGCAAGACGTACATGGCGAAGGCGATGGCCCGCGAGTCGGGGGTGCCGTTCCTCTTCGTCTCGTCGTCGGCGTTCCAGTCGATGTACTACGGCCAGACCAACCGGAAGATCCGCTCGTACTTCAAGCAGCTGCGCAAGTACGCGCGCAGCGAAGGCGGCGCGATCGGGTTCATCGAGGAGATCGACGCCATCGGCGCCGCCCGCAGCGGGATGGGTGGCTCGGGCCGGAGCGAGGGCGTGAGCGGTGTCGTCAACGAGTTGCTGATCCAGTTGCAGTCGTTCGACACGCCGGCGATGGGCGCGCGGATCGTCGGCAAGCTCGTCGACATCGTCAACCGGTGGCTGCCATTCGCACGCCACATCCGCAAGCCGTCGGTCGTTCCCGCCAACGTGCTCGTGATCGGCGCGACCAACCGCGCCGCCGACCTCGACGCGGCGCTGCTGCGTCCCGGTCGCTTCGACCGTTCGATCTTCTTCGACCTCCCGTCGCGCAGCGGCCGGCGCGAGATCATCGACTTCTACCTCGGCAAGAAGGCGCACGACGTCGAGCTCGACGAGCCGGCGCGCCGCGAGACGCTGGCCGCGCTGACGTCGGGTTACTCGCCGGTGATGATCGAACACGTCCTCGACGAAGCGCTGGTGTGGGCCCTGCGACGCGGCGCGGATCGCTTGAGCTGGGCCGACATCCAGCAGGCCAAGATGACCGAGGAGATCGGGCTCGCCCAGCCGGTCGAGTACACCGAGGCCGAGTTGCGCACGATCGCAACCCACGAAGCCGGCCACGCCACCGTTGCCCATCTCGTCGGCGTCGGCCGCAAGATGGAGGTGCTGTCGGTCATCAAGCGCAAGGACGCCCTCGGTCTGCTCGCCCACTCCGACATCGAAGAGCGCTTCATGAAGACCAAGACCGAGATCGAGGCGCTGGTTCGCATCTGTTTCGGCGGCATGGCGGCTGAAGAGCTGTTCTTCGGCGACGTGAGCACCGGCATCGGCGGCGACCTCGAGCAGGCGACCGCGTACGCCGCGCAGATGATCGGCCAGCTCGGGATGGGCGGCACGCTGCGCACGTTCGACGCCATGGACGACGATCAGGGCAAGGTGCGGATCGAAACGATGCTGGCCGAAGCCAAGGCCGACGTCAGCACCATGCTCCTCGAGCATCGCCATGTCGTCGAGGCGTTGCGCGACGCGCTCCTCGATCGCAAGGAACTGATCGCCGACGAGATCACCGACGTGATCGAGCGGGCCCTCGCCGACCGCGACATCGACCTGCGTGAGGCCTTCAGGCGGTGATGCCGACGGCGTCGAGGATGAAGGCCTGGTCGAAGGCTTCGTCCTTCCACGCGTTGTAGCGGCCCGACGGGCCCATGTGGCCGGCGCCCATCTCGGTCTTCAGCAGCAGGAGGTTGTCGTCGGTCTTGGTCACGCGCAGTTTGGCGACCCACTTGGCCGGCTCCCAATACGAAACGCGCGGGTCGTTGAGACCGGCGGTGACGAGCATCGCCGGGTAGTCCTTGGCCTCGACGTTGTCGTACGGCGAGTACGACTTCATGTACGCGTACACGTCGGCGTCGGCCTTCGGGTTGCCCCACTCATCCCACTCGATGACGGTCAACGGCAACGTCTCGTCGAGGATCGTCGTGAGACAGTCGACGAACGGCACCTGGGCGACGACGGCTTTGAACAGGTCCGGCCTGAGGTTGACGACCGCGCCCATGAGCAGACCACCGGCGCTGCCCCCGCGGATCACGAGTCGATCGCTGGCGGTGTACTTGGTGGCGACGAGGTGTTCGGCGGCGGCGATGAAGTCGGTGAACGTGTTGCGCTTGTGCAGCATCTTGCCGTCGTCGTACCAACGGCGGCCCATCTCGCCGCCGCCGCGGATGTGGGCAATGGCGAAGACGAAGCCGCGGTCGACGAGGTTGAGTCGGATCGACGAGAACGACGGATCGGTGCTGCTCTCGTACGACCCGTAGCCGTAGAGCAGGCACGGCGCGCTGCCGTCGACCGGCGTGCCGTTGCGATACACGAGCGACACCGGCACCCGTTCACCGTCGGTCGCCGTGGCCCACACGCGCTCGGTCACATACGCGGTCGGGTCGTAACCGCCGAGGACGGGCTGCTGCTTGATCAACTCGCGCGTGCGGTCGACCATGTCGTAGTCGTAGACAGACTGCGGCGTGACGAGTGAGGTGTAGCCGTACCGCACGACGGTCGACGCGAACTCGGGGTTCGAGCCCGGACCCGCGGTGTACACCGATTCCGGCTGTTCGATCGTGTGGATGTCGCCATCGGCCAAACGCATCACGCGGATGCGGCGCAGCGCTTCAGCCCGTTCGAACAGGACGAGGTAGTCGGCGAAGCCGTCGACGCCGTCGAGTTTCACGTCGTCGCGGTGCGGGATGACCTCGGTCCAGTTCTCCATTCCCGGCGCGTTGACCGGGGTCTCCATGAGGCGGAAGTTCACGGCCTCGTGGTTGGTCGTGATGAAGAAGCGGTCGCCGTGGTGGTCGGGGGAGTACTCGAGGCCCGGCACGCGCGCTTGGAGGATGATCGGCTCGGCGTCGGGCTGGTTGGCGGGGAAGTACCGCCACTCGTCGGTGATCTTGCTGCCGGCGTGCAGCATGATCACCTGTTCGTCCTTCTCGAGGTGCACGCCGAGGAAGTAGGCGTCGTCGTCCTCCTGGTACACGAGCACGTCGTCGGCGACGGGTGTGCCGAGCCGATGCCGCCACACTTGGTACGGCCGCATGGCGCCGTCGGGCCGTGTGTAGAAGAACGTGGCGTTGTCAGTCGACCAGGCCGAGCCGTAGTAGGCGCCCTCGATCACGTCTTCCAGTTCGTCACCGGTGGCGAGGTCGCGGAACCGCACCGTGTACTTCTCGGCGCCGCTCGTGTCGGTGCCGTAGGCGAGGAGCGCGTGGTCCGGACTGATGTCGAACACGCCGACCGCGAAATAGTCGTGGCCTTCGGCCTCGGCGTTCTGGTCGAGCAGGACCTGCTCGTCGGCGTCCAGCGTCTGGAACTTGCGGCAGTTGATGCCGTACTGCAAGCCCTCGACCGTGCGGCTGTAGTACCACCACTCGCCCTTGCGGACCGGCGGCGACAGATCGGTCTCCTGGATGCGGGCGACGATCTCGTCGTACAGCTTCGCCTGGAGCCCCTCGGTGTGACCGAGCGCCGCCTTCGTGTAGTCGTTCTCGGCCTCGAGGTAAGCCAGCACCTCCGGGTCCTCGCGGTCGCGGAGCCAGAACCAGGGGTCCACGCGGTCGTCGCCGTGGGCGGTCAGCGTCGTGGGTCGGGCCGGTGCGCGCGGCGCGGTCGCGGAGGTCGATTTGGACATGCCTTCAATGTGCCACGGCCGGTAGAGTCAGGCACATGCCTTCCCCCGCCGCTGGTCCGTCGCGCCGCGACGGCTGGCGTCTGCTGGGCGAAGCGGTCCGCAACCACCGGGGCTGGGTGATCGTCGGCGTACTCGCCGGATTGGTGTGGACGGCGGCCAAGGTCACGATCCCGACGCTCACGAAACACGCCGTCGACGGCGGCATCGTCAAGAACGATTCGGGCGCCCTGCTGATGTGGGCGCTGATCATCGTCGCCGTCGGGATCGTCTCGGCGGTGTGCACCGGCCTACGCCGTTACGCAGCATTCGGGATCGCGTACCGGGCCGAAACCGAACTGCGCGACCGGCTGTTCGCCCACCTACAGCGGCTGCACTTCGCGTTCCACGACCAGACCCAGACCGGCCAGCTCATGTCGCGGGCCGCGACCGACTTGCAGCAGATCAACGGGTTCGTCGTGCTGATCCCGATCACGATCTCGAACGCGCTGACCGTGGGCTCGGTCGCGGTGATCCTGCTGCTGATCAACGCCAAGTTGGCGATCCTCGCCCTCTTCGCGCTGCCCGCGTTGAACGTCTTCGCCCGCCGCTTCTCGTCGCAGATCCACCCGGTCTCCCTCGAGTTGCAGCAGCAGCTGGCGCGGGTGTCCGAGGTCGTCGAGGAGACGGTCACCGGAATCCGCGTCGTCAAGGGGTTCGGCGCCGAGCAACTGCAGGCCGACCGCCTGCGTGAGCGCACTGACCGCGTCTACGACCGCGCCATCACCGCCGCTCGCATCCGGGCCCGGTTCATGCCCCTCCTCGACTTCCTCCCCCTGCTCGGCCTGCTCGCCGTGCTTTGGTACGGCGGCCACCAGGTGATCGCCCACAAGCTCACCCTCGGTGGGCTGATCGCGTTCAACACGTACATCGTCATGCTGATCGTCCCGCTGCGGATGACCGGGATGCTCATCGCCCAGACCCAGCGGGCTGTCGCCGCCGCGCAGCGCATCCACGAGATCCTCGCCACCGCGCCGGCGATCACTGACTCACCGCGTGCGCGCCCGCTGCCGGTCGGCCGCGGCGCGCTGCGCTTCGAGGGCGTCTCGTTCGGCTACGTCCCCAACGCCGCCCATCCGGTGCTCGACGGCTTCGACCTGGTGTTGCGCCCTGGTGAAGCGGTCGCGTTGGTCGGCGCCACCGGATCGGGGAAGACCACGGTCGCCCGCCTGATCCCGCGCTTCTACGACGTGGACGGCGGGCGGGTGCTGCTCGACGGCGTCGACG
Source organism: Acidimicrobiales bacterium (assembly GCA_035649535.1). Lineage (GTDB taxonomy): Bacteria > Actinomycetota > Acidimicrobiia > Acidimicrobiales > JACDEA01 > JACDEA01. The sequence goes on from DASRJI010000079.1 coordinate 4,683, forward strand.
TGCGCGAGCTCAAGCTGCGCGAGCTGCGCAAGACCGTCGGCATCGTGTTCGAGGACACGTTCCTCTTCTCCGACACCATCCGGGCCAACATCGCCTTCGCCCAACCGGACGCCAGTCAGGAGCGGGTTGAAGAAGCCGCCCGCCTGTCGGGCGCTCACGACTTCATCGAGTCACTGCCCGACGGGTACGAGACCCAGATCGGTGAGCGCGGCTTCTCGCTGTCGGGCGGCCAGCGGCAGCGCATCGCGCTGGCCCGGGCGATCATCGCCGACCCGCGCATCCTGATCCTCGACGACGCCACCTCGTCGGTCGACCCAACGAAGGAACACGAGATTCGCGCCGCGCTGGCCACGGTGATGGAGGGGCGCACGACACTCGTCATCGCCCACCGCCCGGCGACGATCGCGCTGGCCGACCGGGTGGTTCTCATGGACGAGGGCCGCGTCGTCGCCGAGGGAACGCACGAGGGGCTGCTGGCCACCAACGAGCGCTACCGCCAGGTGCTGGCTCAGGCCGAGGGCACCGAGGGCGGCGGCGGAGACGACGCGCCGGTACCGATCGTGAGCACGCCGTGAGGGGCGGCGGTGGCGGCATGTGGGGCGGCCTCGGCCTGACCGACGATGAGCGTCTGAACCGGGCCGACGCCGGCCGGGTCATGCGCCGGGCGTTCAAGATGCTGCGGCCCTACCGCGGTGAAGTGATCCTGGCCGTCGTCGTGATGGTCGGCTGGACGTCGGCCAGCCTGGCCGGGCCGTACCTCATCCGCTACGGCATCGACAACGGCTTGCGCCTCAAGCACCCCGACGGCGGCGCCCTCGATCGGGCCGCGATCGGTTACGCGTTCGTCGCCGTCGCCGCGCTCGTGCTGGCCCGCTTGCAGATCATGAAGGTGACGCAGGTCGGCGAGAAGTTCCTACGCGATCTGCGGGTGCGCGTGTTCGCCCACATCGAGTCGATGTCGATGGCGTTCTTCGACCGCGAGCAAACCGGCCGCCTTGTCGCCCGCATGACGTCGGACATCGACTCGGTGCAGGACCTCATCCAGCAGGGGCTCGTCGCCTTCGTCACCAATGCGCTGCTGTTGGCGTGCACCGTCGTGCTGCTGATCACGCTGTCGCCACCGCTTGCCGCGGTGTGCCTCGTCTCGCTGCCGATCGTGATCATTGCCAGCGTTCGGTTCCAGCGCAGCTCGAACAAGGCGTACCTCACCGTCCGCGATCGCATCGGCCAGACGCTCTCGACGTTCCAGGAGGGCATCTCCGGCGTGCGCGTGATCCAGGCCTTCGGCCGCGAGGACGTGCAGGAGCGGCGGTTCGCCCGCCACAACCGCGCCCAGCTCGATGCCAACGTGCACGCGGTCAAGCTGTCGGCCCGCTACTTCCCGCTCATCGAGTTCGCCGGCGTGTTCACGACCGCGGCGGTGATTCTCGTCGGCGGCCTGCTGTTCCACTCGGGGGGCGTGACGATCGGGACGATCTTCGCCTTCCTCCTCCTGCTGACCAACCTCTTCGAACCGGTGCAGCAGTTGAGCCAGATGTTCAACCTCGTGCAGTCGTCGGGCGCCGCACTGTCCAAGATCTTCGGGCTGCTCGATACGCGATCGAAGGTGGAGGAGCGGCCGGGCGCGGTCGACCTGCCCGACAGTGGCGTGCTCGAGGCCAAGAACGTGACGTTTGCCTACGACGGCCGCAAGAACGTGCTGCGCGACGTCGACCTGGTCGTCGCGCCGGGCGAGCGGCTCGCGCTGGTCGGTCCCACCGGCGCCGGCAAGTCGACGCTCGCCAAGCTGCTCGCCCGTCTCTACGACCCGACCGAGGGTTCGATCACCTTCGGCGGTGTCGACCTGCGCGACGCCACGTTGCACTCGCTGCGCAAGCGCATCGTCGTCGTGCCGCAGGAGGGCTACCTGTTCCAGGGGTCGATCGCCGACAACGTGCGCATCGGCCGCCCGGGCGCGACCGACGAGGAAGTGCACGAAGCGCTGCGGCTCATCGGCAGCGACGAGCGCTTTTCTTCATTACCCGAGGGACTGGATACCGAAGTGCGCGAGCGAGGCTCTCGCCTGTCGGCCGGCGAGCGCCAACTCGTTTCGCTGGCCCGCGCCGCGCTGGCCAATCCCGAGGTGCTGGTCCTCGACGAGGCGACGTCGAGCCTCGACCCCGGTACCGAAGCCGATGTCGAAGGGGCGATGGCCGCGCTGATGGAGGGTCGCACCGTTCTCGTCATCGCCCACCGCTTGTCCACCGCCGAGCGGGCCGACCGCGTGGCGGTGGTCGACGCCGGCGGCCTGGCCGAACTCGGCACCCACGACGAACTCGTCGACGCCGGCGGTCGCTACGCCGCGCTGTACAGCTCATGGAGCGGCGGCGCCGGCCAAGTCGCCTAGCTCTCGAGAGCTCGCGGAGTTCAGAGCTGGCGGAGGCGCTGCGTGTCGGCCGGCGTGTAAATGCAGATCACGTCGTGGAAGTAGCCGAGCGACTTGGCGGCGCCGAGCATGGCCGCGCCGGACAGGACCTCGGGCAGGTGCGACGTCAGCACCACGTACGGATGCCGCTCGGGTAACGCCGCCAGCAGGGCGCCGTTGGCGATCGCCTTCTTGAGGGTGTCGGTTCGCAGCAGTCCGGGCCGGCTGCCCTGCACGCTGCCCTTGTATTCGAACCAGATCGTGCGGCCGCTCGGCGCCGTCGCCACGCGGTCGATCTCGACGCCGACATCCTTGAGCACCAACCGCGACCCGATCTCGTAGCCGTAGTGGACGAGCAACTGGTCGCACTGCTCCGCGAACTGGCGACCCTGTATCCCCGACGACGCCTGGAAGTCAGTCATCGCGAAACAGCGGCTGGAACTGCAATTCGAGGTTTGTGACATCGGCCGCAACGGTGGCGTCGGTCCAGACCCGCAGGCCCGACGGATACACGTCGAGTCGCTTGTCCGAGAAATGCCGCATCCACAGCTCAGTCGCCCGGCCCCACTCCTCGTCGAGCAATGACTCGCGGATGTCGGCGAGAACCTCGGATGCAAAGAACGTTGACGGTGTTTTGGCAACGATCTCGAGTGCGATGACGCGATGCAGGACGTCGATGTCGTCGGCGACGAAAATCTGCGGGGGATCGCCGTGCAGCACTGCGTAGGCGTAGTCCACCGCCGTTCCTAGGCCAGGCGGGCGATGTCGCGTTCGGTCCAAAAGCCTTCCAGTGGGCGATGGTGCCCGCCGTGGGCGTATTCGGCGAGGCGCGCTTGGCCGGCGCCGTCGTACATCTCCATGGCGTCGAAGAACGCTTCAGGACCGGCCGCACGCAATGCGGTGTCGCCGGCGCCGCCGCGCGGCGGCAGGTGTGACGTGATGAAGACGAGCGGTATGCGGTCGCTCGGCGTGGTTTCTCGGTTGACCTTGTTCTGGATGACGTGGGCCCGGCCCAGGCACTTCCACAACGTGTCCGTGCGGATAAGCCCGCCGCGGGTGGTGGTGAACGCGCCGGTGATGTCGAACCACCACGGCCGCCCGTCGGCGTCGTTGGCGACGACGTTCACGGTGACACCCGTGCCTCGCACCTTGTGGTTCTTCTGGACCACCGTAAAGCCGGCCTCCTCGATGACGCGCAAAGCGATCGCCTGCGCCGTCTTGCCCTCGCGTGTCGCCCGGGCCTGGAAGTGCTCGGCGGGGTCAACCTCGGGTGGACCAGGCCCATCCATCGGCAGCGCAGCGAGCTGCGCATCGAGCTCCGGGCCGCGCCCTACCGTGGTGGCGCTGACGCGGCGATGGGCGATGTCGACGTAGCCAGCGTCGGTGTCATATCCGACCCAGCGGCGCCCCTGCGCCTTGGCGGCGACAAGCGTTGAGCCGGACCCCATGAACGGATCGAGAACGAGGTCGTCGTAATACGTGTAGAGATGGATGAACTGTTCGGGGAGCTTCACCGGGAACGGCGCTGGGTGCTCGACTCGCCGCGCACTCTCCGGCGGCATGTTCCAGAGGTCGAGCGTGGCATTCATGAACGCCTCGGGGGGCAGCGAGCTGACGTGCGGGTAGCCCTCGGCTTCACGACGCTGGGTCGAGACCGCTCGATCGAAGCGTCCTTTGCTGGCGATGATCACTCGTTCGGTGATGTCACGCAGGACTGGATTCGCCGCGCTCCGAAACGAACCCCAGGCGCAGTTGCCCGAGGCCCCCTCGCCCTTCTGCCAGATGACCTCGCCGCGCAGGAGCAGACGGAGGTCGTCTTGCAGGATGCGGATGACGTCAGCCGACAGGCTGCGATAGGGCTTGCGCCCAAGGTTGGCGACGTTGACTGCGATGCGGCCTCCCGGCTCGAGCACCCGCTTGCACTCGCCGAAGACGTCCCGCAGCATCGCGAGGAAGTCGAGATAGTCCGTGGGCACGCCACCCTGGCCGAGCGCGACCTCGTACTCCTTGCCGGCGAAGTACGGCGGAGACGTGACGACGAGTGCCACCGAGTTGTCGGGAAGGTGCGACATGTCGCGGGCGTCGCCGAGGATGCAGCCGTCGTGGGGGAGTTCCGGGGCGACCGCGATGGTCTCGTCGATGCTGAGTTCCGGCGATTCGAACCGCGCGTAGAAGTCGGAGGCGTCGTGGCTCTCGCGGCGGCCGACCCCGAATTTCGACGTCGACGTCCCGGTTGGCTTGCTGTCCACGATGCTCCTCTTGCTCTTGGCGGACGGTACCACCACCGAGTTACATGAATGTGGTTAAGAATATCGAACAGGTGTTTGTGCTACGCACGCCGGCCCGAGCGGAAGGTTCAGGCACGGGGGGTTGTTACTATCTACGTAGGGGAAATTACGCGAGTGCCCCATGGAGTTGAGCCAAACCGATGACCACCACTGATCTCGATCTCGGCCGATACAAGCTCGGTTGGGCCGACAGTGTCGACGACTACGTCTTCAGGCCGGCCAAGGGGCTGAACGAGGACATCGTCCGCGAGATCTCTTGGTGGAAGGGCGAGCCGGAGTGGATGACCAACTTCCGGCTGCGGGCGCTGAAGATCTTCGAGCGCAAGCCGATGGCGCCGTGGTTCTCGGTCAACATGCCGCAGCTCGACTTCCAGGACATCTACTACTACCTCAAGCCCACCGAAGGTCAGGTGAGCGAGTGGGAAGACCTGCCCGAGCAGATGCGGGTCACCTACGAGAAGCTCGGCATCCCCGAGGCCGAACGCAAGTACCTCGCCGGCGTCACGAGTCAGTACGACAGCGAAGTCGTGTACCACAAGAACAAGGAAGACCTCGAGCAACAGGGGATCCTGTTCACCGACATGGACTCCGCGCTGCGGGACTATCCGGACCTGGTCAAGAAGTACTTCGGCAAGCTCGTTCCGCCCGGTGACAACAAGTTCGCGGCGCTGAACTCCGCGGTGTGGAGCGGTGGCTCGTTCATCTATGTCCCGCCGGGTGTGAAGGTCGAGATGCCGCTACAGGCGTACTTCCGGATCAACTCCGACAACGCCGGCCAGTTCGAGCGCACGCTCATCATCGCCGACGAGGGCGCGCAGGTTCACTACATCGAAGGCTGTTCGGCGCCGGTGTACACGAACGACTCGCTGCACTCCGCGGTGGTCGAGCTCGTGGCGCACCCGAGCGCGCGCATCACGTACACGACCATCCAGAACTGGTCGCCGAACGTCTACAACCTGGTTACCAAGCGGGCGCGGGCCGAAGCCGAGGCGCACGTCGAGTGGATCGACGGCAACATCGGATCGAAGCTCACGATGAAGTACCCGTCGGTGTTCCTCGTCGGCCCCAAGGCGTCGGGTGAGGTGCTCTCTGTTGCCTACGCCGGTGCGGGTCAGCATCAGGACGCCGGCGCCAAGATGCACCACTTCGCACCGGAGACCACGTCGACGATCATCTCGAAGTCGATCGCCAAGGACGGCGGGCGCTCCGACTACCGCGGTCTCGTGCACGTGGCCGAGGGCGCCAAGAACGCCAAGAGCTTCGTGCGCTGCGACGCCCTGCTGCTCGACGACCACTCGATCTCCGGCACCAAGCCGTACATGGAGGTGCAGGAGCGGGACGCCCAGATCGGCCACGAGGCCACCGTCTCGAAGGTCGGCGACGAGCAGCTCTTCTACCTGATGAGCCGGGGCCTCAGCGAAGAGCAGGCCATGGGCATGATCGTTAACGGCTTCATCGAGCCGGTCACCCGAACGCTCCCCATGGAGTACGCGGTCGAGTGGAGCCGGCTCATCGAACTGCAAATGGAAGGCTCCATCGGCTAGACATCGGCCCGACATTTCTCCATAGGTGTCCGTCGATTCGCCCGACGAACACGCTGCGACCGGCCTGCAGATGGCCGGTCGCAGTCGCGTTAGGGCTCGGAAGGGTTAGACGCCCTCGTAGGCGACGGTGGCGACCCGCCAGTCGTTGTTGGTGACGGTGAGGTGGAGGCGGACGAGGCCGTCGTCGTAGCGGTACACGCAGTCGGCGCCGAGGTTGGCTGACGGGCTGACCGCGCAGTTCCGGAACTGAACCGGTTTGGCCGGCTTGGCGAACAGGGCGGCGACCGCCTCGGCCGTTGCCGCCTGGCCCGCCGCCTCGCGGTCACCGGCTTGCCACTGGAGGACGAGGTGGTCGATCGCGCCCTTCGGCGTCGTGAAGTGCAGCGTGGGCGGCGGCGGCGCCGTCGGTGCCACCGCGGACGTGGTGGTCGTGACCAGTGTGGGTAGCGCGGGCTTGCCGCCACCGCCGCACGCGACGAGTAGGGACGCGGCGGCGAAAAGAACGGCGAACTTCACGAGGCGCACCGATACAGTTTCGCCTCCGCAACCGGGCCGAAGGGGTGATGCGGACTGCGTTTGTACTGGGAAGTCGCCCGCCGCGCCTTCCGCCGCTACGCCACGTACCGCGGCGCCACGGTCGGCCGTATCTTCACCGGCTCGGTGTTCGGGTTCATCCGCGCCTACGTGATGGTGGCCGTCTACCGGTCGCGCGTCGACATCGGCGGGTTCGACGTCGTCGACGCGGTGACCTTCGCGTTCGTGAGCCAAGGCCTGCTCGCCGCCATCGAGGCGTTCGACACCGACGAGATCGCCCAGCGGATCCGCACCGGCGACATCGTCACCGACCTGTACCGACCACTGGACTTCCAGCGCTACTGGTTGTCGCAAGACCTGGGCCGGGCCACGTACCACGTGCTGGCGCGCGGCATCCCGCCCGTGCTGGCCGGCGCGCTGGTGTTTCATCTGCGCGTCTCGTCGTCGCCGACGGTGCTCGTCGCGTTCGTGCTCAGCGTCGTCCTTGCCGTCGTCGTGAACTTCGGAATGCGATTCATCGTCAACCTCATGGCGTTCTGGTTGGTCGACATCCGCGGACTGCTGCAAATGTTCACGCTGTCGGAGATGTTCTTCGCCGGGCTGATCGTGCCGATCACGTTCTTCCCGCACTGGCTCGAGACGCTCGCCCGCTTCCTGCCGTTCGCCGGTGTCCTGCAACTCCCGGTCGAGATCTTCCTGGGCAAGCACGTCGGTATCGAGCTCGTGGCGACGCTGGCGACACAGGTGGCCTGGGCGATCGCCCTGCTCGCCGCCGGCCGGGCGTTGGTCGCCGCCGCCACGAGGAAGGTGGTCGTCCAAGGTGGCTGAGCTGGCGGCGATCTACGTCCGGCTGGTCGGGGCCCGCATCCGCGGCGACCTCCAGTACCGCACGTCGTTCGTCCTGTTCATCACCAGCCAATTCCTCGTCGCGTTCCTCGACTTCCTCGCCATCGCGATCATCTTCAGCCACGTGCCGCGGTTGGCGGGCTGGTCGCTGGCCGAGGTGATGTTCCTCTACGGCGCGACCAACGTGAGTTTCAACCTGGCCGACGTGTTCATCAGCCCGGTGGAGACCCTGCCCGGCCGCGTCCGCATGGGAACGTTCGACGCGCTGCTGACCCGCCCGCTCGGCCCGCTCTTCCAGCTGGCGACCGAAGAGTTCGCCCTGCGCCGGGTGGGCAAGCTGATCCAAGGTGTCGTCATCCTCGTCCTCGCCATCACCCGTCTCCACGTCGAGTGGACCGCGGCGCGGGTCGGCCTGACGGCGGTCATGTTGATCGCCGGCGCCGTGATCTTCAGCGCGATCTGGATCGCGACCGCTGCGCTCAACATCTTCACCGTCGAGACCACGCAGTTCGGGAACGCCTTCACCTACGGCGGCAACTTCCTGTCGCAGTACCCGATCGACGTGTACGGCGTGTGGCTCCGCCGGGTGTTCGCCTATCTGCTCCCGATCGCGTTCGTGAACTACTTCCCGGCGCTGTACATCCTCGGTCGAGAGTCGTCGCTCGGTGTTCTCGCGCTGCGGTTCGCATCACCGTTCGTCGCGCTCGCCACCGCGCTGGTCGCCGCCGCGATCTGGCGCTTCGCCATCCGTCATTATCGGAGCACGGGATCATGACCGGCCCGCTCATCGAGCTCACCGACGTCGAGAAGACGTTCGTCGTGCGGCGGCGCGCCGGGCGGTTGCGCCGGGTTCGCACCGAGGTGCCCGCCGTCGCCGGGATCAGCTTCTCGGTCCCCGCGGGAGCGATGGT
>DASRJI010000080.1:0-26136 GCA_035649535.1 Acidimicrobiales bacterium
AAAGCGGCCGCGGCGCGCCGCGCCCACAGCGCGGTGTTCCTCGTGCCGTGGGACGACTTCGTTGCCGCCAGCCGCGGCAACCCGCCGGCCATCGGCGTGCGTTCCCTCCAGGACGCGATCCGCGCCCTGCGCGCCGCGAGCTAGCCGCGTCCGTCGAGAGCTTGTTTCACCGCGTCCATGTTGAACGGGTGGCCGAGCATCACGATGGCGTGTTGGGCGCCGGCGGCTTCGTACGCCGCCAGGTTGTCGATCTCGTTGACCGCGACACCCACGGTGCGCTCTATGTCCCCCGGGTCGCGCCCGAGCTTGGCGCACCACTCGTCGAGCACCGCGTTCTTGTGAGCGAAGTTCTCGGGCGGGCCAAAGCTGTTCCACAGCTGCGCGTGCTCGGCGACGAGGCGCAGCGTGACCTTTTCCCCGCCACCGCCGATCATGATCGGCAGCGGTTGTTGCACCGGCGGGGGGTTGAGCTTGCCCAGCCGACCCTTGAGCCGGGGCAGCGCCTCGCCCAGAGCGGCGAGACGGCCCGGCGCGGTGCCGAAGTCGTAGCCGTACTCCGTGTAGTCGCGCTCGAACCAGCCCGAGCCGATGCCGAGGACGAGGCGGCCACCGCTCAGCTGGTCGACGGTCCGGGCCATGTCGGCGAGCAACTCGGGGTTGCGATAGCTGTTGCACGTCACCAGCGCGCCGAAGCGGGCGTTGGTGGTGTCGACGGCCATGGCGGCAAGGAGCGACCAGCACTCGAAGTGGGCGGCGTCGGGGTCGCCGTACAGCGGATAGAAGTGGTCCCACGTCCAGATGCTGTCGACGCCGAGCGCGTCGGCGGCCTGCCACGCGGCGCGCAGCTCGCCGATGGTGGTCGCTTGCGGATGGAGCTGAACGCCGATCTTCAGGGGCATGGGTCGGAGATTAGGCGGCGCGCCGCCGCTCCGATCGCGAGCGCCGCGGCTCCTGCTGCGAGGGCCGGCCCCGCGCCGGCGCCGGTGACCGGAAGCACCTGCGCGGCGGGCCGCGCCGTCGTCACCGGCGCCACTTGGTCGCGCGTCGACCGCAAGCCAGAGAGGTCGCGCACAACGACGGAGTTGCGATCGTTCACGTTGCCGAACGTATAGTACGGCGCCAGGCCGGCGTACTCGGGCCGGCTCCGCTCGGACCACTCCTGGGCAAGCGCGCTACGGAACTTGTAGAAGTTGAGCGCGTAGCCGCCGGTGAACACGCGCAGCAAGGTGTAGCCGCCGGGATACTCCTTGACCGCCGATACCTCTTGGAACACGACGTCGGTCGCCGTCAACCCGCGCGTCTGCTTGTTGCGGTGGGTGTGGCCGGCGTGGTGCAGGAAGACACCCGGCGTGGCGACGTACAACTCTTCAAGCTGACGGGCTTGCTGCGGCGCCAGGTCGAAGCGCACCGGGTTGATGTTGATGAGCGTCGACTCGACGGTGACCGGGTGATGCCCGAAGACCAACGTGGGCTGGTCCTTGTCGCGCCCAAGCTCCTCGCGCACGAACGCCCACTGCGGGTCGCTCAGCACGCCGTTGTCCCCGCCGTTGCCGATCTTGTCGTAGGTGTCGAGGCCGAGGATGCGCATCCCGAACGCCTCGTGGGCGAACCAGGTCGGGCCGGCGCCGAAGAACGTGTCACCGAAACAGTCGTGGTATCCCGGCGCGTTGCGCACCGTCCGGCACGACGCGGTCTTGGCCCCGGTGTGGGGCCGGTCGTGGTTGCCCCGTGCGACGAGGTAGTCGCGGCCGTGAGCGCCGAATCGATCGAGGTAGGTCTTGGCGTGCGCCGCGTCGATCGCCGCCGCTTCGCTGGTGACGTCGCCCGCGATGAGAACAAGCTGCGCGCCACGCGCCCTGACTTCAGGCGCCAGTGCACCCGCCATCACCTCCGCGTAGGGCGGACGGCCGGGCAGCTGTCTGATGCCAGGAGGGATCTCGACGCCCGCCTGCGTCGTCGCCAGCCCGGCGACCGTCTCGCCGAGATGCATGTCGGCACCGAGCGCAATCGTGAAGAGATGACGGCCGGGCGGCGGCTCGGGTGTCTGGAACAAGTACGGGCCCGATACCGGGAGCGGCAAGGTCGACGTCCCGACGGGGTTGCCGTATGCGGTCGTCGACGGCGTCGCCGGCAGTCCCCCCGAACGGGCGACGTAGAAGTACGTCTGACCGGGCTCGAGTCCGGTCAGCTCGACGTAGTGGTACGGCGTCGGCGTCGCATCGTGATGGACGACCTGCATCGTGGCCGGCGAGGTCCCGAGCAGGACCTCGGTGTCGGCCGGGGCCGGCGCCAGCCGGCCGAACGTGTCGGGCCGGGTCGGATCACCGGTGAACCACGTGATGATCGCCGTGGTCTCGGTGAGGGTCACCAATTCGAGGCTGATCGGCAGGGCGACGGCCGCGCCCTGCGCGTAAGCGCGCTCCTGGTCGGCGAGCGACGCGAGGAGTGGTGTGGCGCCGACCAGCGCGGCCCACCGGAGGAACTCGCGTCGCGAGAGGTGGCAGCACGCGGTCATCGCCGCACGGCTTAGCTCATCGGGCGGTCGGTCGGTCGCAGGGGCGCAGGGAGCGCCGTGTGACCGACGAGCCACTTGTCGACCGCGGCCGCGCAGCTGCGGCCTTCGGCGATGGCCCACACGATGAGGCTTTGGCCCCGACCCATGTCGCCGGCCACGAACACGCCGGGCTGGTTCGTCATCCAGTCCTCACCGCGCGCGACGTTGCCGCGCGGGTCCAACTCGACGCCGAAGTCGTCGAGCATCCCGCCCGTCTCGGGACCGACAAAGCCCATGGCGAGCAGCACGAGTTCGGTGTCGAGGTCGAAGTCGGACCCCTCGATCTTGGTGAACTTGCCGTCGACCATCTCGACTTCGTGGGCACGCAGGGCGCGCACGTTGCCGTCGTCATCGCCGAGGAAGCACTCGGTGTTGACGCTGAAGACGCGCTCGCCGCCCTCCTCATGGGCCGACGATGTGCGCATCATCAGTGGCCAGGTCGGCCACGGCGTCGAGCCGGGCCGCTCGTCGGGCGGCCGGGGCATGATCTCGAACTGGTGCACCGCCGCCGCACCCTGACGGTGGGCGGTACCGAGGCAGTCGGCCCCGGTGTCGCCGCCACCGATGATCACGACTCGCTTGCCCGCCGCGCTGATCGGCGAGTCGCCCAGGTCACCTTCCTGCACGCGGTTCGACAGCGGGAGGTACTCCATCGCCTGGTGGATCCCGCCGAATTCGCGGCCGGGAATCGGTAGGTCGCGCGCCGCGGTGGCACCGCCCGCCAGCACGACCGCGTCGGACACGGCGCGCAACTCGTTCACCGTGATGTCGACGCCGACATTGACGCCGGCGCGGAACTCGGTGCCCTCCGCCGCCATCTGGTCGAGGCGGCGCTCGAGGAACCGCTTCTCCATCTTGAACTCCGGGATGCCGTAGCGGAGCAGGCCGCCGATGCGGTCGGCCCGCTCGTAGACGACGACGTCGTGCCCGGCGCGCGTGAGTTGCTGCGCGGCGGCCAATCCCGACGGACCCGACCCCACGACAGCGACGCGCTTGCCGCTGCGCTGCGCGGGCACGACCGGTTCGATCCAGCCCTCGTCCCACGCCCGGTCGACGATCGTGACCTCGACCTGCTTGATCGTCACCGGGTTCTGGTTGATGCCCAGGACACACGCCGCCTCACACGGCGCCGGGCACAGTCGTCCGGTGAATTCGGGGAAGTTGTTGGTGGCGTGCAGCCGGTCGATAGCTGGGCGCCAATGGTCGCGGTAGACGAGGTCGTTCCAGTCGGGGATGAGGTTGCCGAGAGGGCAACCCTGATTGCAGAACGGGATGCCGCAGTCCATGCAGCGGCTGGCCTGCACTTGGAGGTCCGAGGCCGGGAACGGCTCGTACACCTCCTGCCAGTCCCGCAACCGCACGGGAACCGACCGCCGCGTCGGCAGATGGCGGTCGTGCTTCAGGAAACCCTTCACGTCACCCACCGTGCGCTCGCCTTCCGTCTCCGCCTCCGGCTCGCTCACCCATGCGCCACCGCCATCACGGCCTCGAGCGGGTCGGCGCCCATGGCCTCGGCTTCGGCCGCGGCGTCGAGCACGCGGCGGTAGTCCTTGGGCATCACCTTGCGGAACCGTCTCACCTCGTCGTGCCAGTACTCGAGGATGGGCTGGGCGACCGCCGAGCCCGTGTTCTCGATGTGTTTGGTGATCGCGATTCGCAGCCATTGAATGTCGTCCTGGTCGAACGGCTCGAGGTCGACCATCTCGCGGTTGAGCCGGTTCACGAACGTGACGTCGGGGTCGTACACGTACGCGATGCCGCCCGACATGCCGGCGCCGAAGTTGCGGCCGGTCGGACCGAGAATCACGGCGCGGCCGCCGGTCATGTACTCGCACCCGTGGTCGCCCACGCCCTCGACCACCGCCGTGGCGCCCGAGTTGCGCACGCAGAAGCGCTCGCCGACGACGCCGCGGATGAAGACCTCACCGGCGGTGGCGCCGTACAGGATGACGTTGCCAGCGATGATGTTGTCCTCGGCGACGAAGCTCTTGGGGGCGTCGAGCGGTGGGCGCACGATGATGCGGCCGCCCGACAGCCCCTTGCCCAAGTAGTCGTTGGCGTCGCCGCGCAGACGCAGCGTGATGCCCTTCGGCACGAACGCACCAAAGCTCTGGCCCGCGGAGCCGGTGAATGTGATATCGATCGTGTCCTCGGGCAGGCCCTCGCCGCCGTAGCGAGTGGTGAGCCGGTTGCCGAGCATGGTGCCGACCGTGCGGTTCACGTTGCTGATCGGCAGATCGAGCTGCACCCGCTCGCCCCGTTCGAGCGCCGGTGCGGCCAGTTCGATCAGCTGCTGGTCGAGGGCCCGCTCGAGGCCGTGGTCCTGGCCCTTCGTTTGGTGCAGGTCCTGGGGCCAGGGCGACTCGGGCTGGTGGAGGATCGGCGTGAGGTCGAGGCTCGACGCCTTCCAGTGCTCGACCGCGTCGTTGATGTCGAGGCACTCCACATGACCGATCGCCTCGGCCATCGACCGGAAGCCGAGGCGGGCCAGATGCTCACGCACCTCTTCGGCGATGAACTCGAAGAAGTTGACGACGAACTCAGGCTTGCCGTTGAAGCGGGCCCGCAGCTCGGGGTTCTGGGTGGCGATGCCGACCGGGCACGTGTCGAGGTGGCAGACACGCATCATCACGCAGCCCGACACGACCAACGGCGCGGTGGCGAACCCGAACTCATCGGCGCCGAGCAGCGCGGCGATCACGACGTCGCGACCGGTCTTGAGCTGGCCGTCGCACTGCACGACGATGCGGTCGCGCAGGCCGTTGAGCAGCAGCGTCTGCTGCGTCTCGGCCAGCCCCAGCTCCCACGGCGTGCCGGCATGCTTGAGCGACGTCAGCGGGCTGGCACCGGTACCGCCGTCGTGACCGGAGATCAGCACGACGTCGGCCTTGGCCTTGGCCACGCCGGCGGCGACGGTGCCCACCCCGACTTCGGCGACCAGCTTCACGTGCACGCGCGCCGCCGGGTTGGCGTTCTTGAGGTCGTGGATGAGCTGCTTGATGTCCTCGATCGAATAGATGTCGTGGTGCGGCGGCGGCGAGATGAGACCGACGCCCGGCGTCGAGTTCCGAGTGGCCGCGATCCACGGGTAGACCTTGCCGCCCGGCAGCTGACCCCCCTCGCCCGGCTTGGCGCCTTGGGCCATCTTGATCTGGAGATCGTCGGCGTTGACGAGGTACTCCGACGTCACACCGAAGCGCCCCGACGCGACCTGCTTGACCGCGGACCGACGCAGGTCGCCGTTGGCGTCGCGCACGTAGCGGTCGGCGTCCTCGCCACCTTCGCCGGTGTTGGACTTCCCACCGATGCGGTTCATGGCGATGGCCAGGTTCTCGTGCGCCTCCTTGCTGATCGAGCCGTACGACATGGCGCCGGTGGCGAAGCGCTTGACGATCTCCGACACCGGCTCGACCTCGTCGATCGGCACCGCCGGTCGCACGCCCTCGCGGAACCCGAACAAGCCGCGCAACGTGGCGAGCCGGCGCGCTTGGTCGTCGACCGCGCTGCTGTACTGCTTGAAGACGTCGTAGCGGCCCGACCTCGTGGCGTGCTGCAGCTTGAAGACGGTCTCGGGATTGAACAGGTGGTACTCGCCCTCGCGGCGCCACTGGTACTCGCCGCCCTGCCAGAGGTCGCGGTGCGCCTGCTCCTCCGGTCGGTCGAGGTACGCGAACTGATGGCGCGCCGCCACTTCGGAGGCGAGGACGTCGAGACCGACACCGCCGAGACGCGAGGTGGTGCCGGTGAAGTACTCGTCGATCACCTCGTGCGAGAGCCCGACCGCCTCGAACACCTGGGCGCCCGTGTAGGACGCGACGGTGGAGATGCCCATCTTCGACATCACCTTGAGGACGCCCTTGGTGCACGCCTTGATGTACTTCTGGATAGCGGCGCGCGGCGTGGAGCCGGTGATGTCGCCCTGGGCGATCATGTCCTCGATCGACTCGAAGGCCAGGTAGGGGCTGATGGCGGCGGCGCCGTAGCCGATCAGCAGCGCCATGTGATGTACCTCGCGCGCCTCGCCCGACTCCACGACGAACGCGACCTGGGTACGGGTCTTCTCGCGGATCAGATGGTGATGGACGGCCGACGTGATCAGCAGCGACGGGATCGGCGCCAGCTCCGGGCTGGAGTGGCGGTCAGACAGCACGATGATCTTGGCGCCGTCGGCGATCGCCTGGCTGACCGCGGCGCGGATCGACTCGATGGCGAGGCGCATTCCTTCGCCGCCCTCGGCCACGGGATACAGGGCGTCGATGGCGAAGGGCCGGATGTCGTCGACGCCGCCCTCCTCGTGGATGTAGAGGATTTTGGCCAGGTCTTCGGTGGAGAGGATCGGACCGGGCAGCACGATCTGGCGACACGACTCGGGGCCGGGCGCGAGCAGGTTGGCCTCGGGGCCGATGACGCGCGCCATCGAGGTGACCATCTCCTCGCGAATCGCGTCGAGCGGTGGGTTGGTGACCTGGGCGAACATCTGCGAGAAGTAGTCGAACAGCAGCCGCGGACGGTCCGACAACACAGCAACTGGCGTGTCGGTGCCCATCGACCCGATCGGCTCATAGCCGGCGCGGGCCATCGGCGCGACGAGGATCTTGAGCTCCTCGGTCGTATACCCGAACACGCGCTGGTGGCGGACGACCGTGGTGTGTTGCGGCGTGAGCATGAAGCGCGACGGCAGGTCGTCGAGGTGGACGATGTTCTCCCGTAGCCACTGCCCGTACTCGTGCTGTTCAGCCAGCTGCCGCTTGATCTCCTGATCGCCGATGATGCGACCGGCCTCGGTGTCGACGAGGAACATACGGCCGGGCTGGAGGCGACCCTTCTGCACGACCTTGGCCGGGTCGATGTCGAGCACGCCGACTTCCGACGCCATCACGACGAGGCCGTCGTCGGTGACCCAGTAACGCGAGGGCCGGAGACCGTTGCGGTCGAGCACCGCGCCGATGACCGTGCCGTCGGTGAAGGCGATCGACGCCGGCCCGTCCCACGGCTCCATCACCGACGCGTGGAAGCGATAGAAGTCGCGCTTCCACGTCGGCATGTTGTCGTGGCCTTCCCATGCCTCGGGGATCATCGTGAGGACCGCGTGCGGGAGGCTGCGGCCGCCGAGGTGCAGCAGCTCGAGCACTTCGTCGAAGCTCGCGGTGTCCGACGCGCCGGGCGTGCAGATCGGGAAGATGCGACTGAGGTCGCCAGGGAACAGGTCGGACGCGAGCAACGCTTCGCGAGCGCGCATCCAGTTGCGGTTGCCCATCACCGTGTTGATCTCGCCGTTGTGGGCGATGAAGCGGTACGGGTGGGCCAGCGGCCACGACGGGAACGTGTTGGTGGAGAACCGCGAGTGCACGAGCGCCAGGGCCGACTCCATGCGCTCGTCGGTGAGGTCGGGGTAGAACTGCTCGAGCTGGCCCGACGTGAGCATTCCCTTGTAGACGAGCGTGCGGCACGAGAGCGACGGGAAGTAGACCTCGGGCTGCACCTCGTGCTCGATGCGCTTGCGGACGATGTAGGCGCGCCGTTCGAGGTCGAGGCCCGAGAGCGCCGGTTGGCCCTCGGCGGCGGCGATGACGAGCTGGCGGAACACCGGCTCGACGTCGCGCGCCATCGACCCGATCATCGAGTCGTCGACGGGAACGTCGCGCCAACCGACGACGCGCAGGCCCTCGCTGGCCACGACCTTGTCGACCGCCTTCACCGACTGGTCGCGGTCAGATGCGTCGCGCGGCAGGAAGGCGATGCCCACCGCGTACGTGCCGGCGTCGGGGAGGTCGAAGTCGCACACGGCGCGCAGGAACGCGTCGGGCACCTGGAGCAGGATGCCGGCGCCGTCGCCCACGTTGGCCTCGGCACCGGTGGCGCCGCGGTGGTCGAGGTTGCACAGCGACCGCAGTCCGAGTTCGACCATGCGGTGGCTGCGGCGGCCCTCGACGTCGACGACGAAGGAGACGCCGCACGCGTCGTGCTCGAAACGAGGGTCGTATAAGCCCTGGCGGGCCGGTTGGTTAGGCACGTCTTCTCCCGTGGGAGCGGTGGATAGTGACAGATTCCGTGTATTCCGCTCCTGCGACGGGACGACGCTGGCCCTAAGCAGGTTCAGAGACTTTACCGGAAGTCACGGGACCTAGTGGCCATCGCTGACGAGCCGCACGCGGACTTGTGCCCATGACCCCAATATTGAACTGTCGTTTAGTACCGACCCGGGCAACGGTCGCGAGCCTCTTGACGTAGCGGCTTAGTGGTTGTCCTGGGTGCAAGCTGCTGGCGTGAGTCGGCAAGTCCGACGAGCGCTTCGGCGAGCTGGCAGCTCGTTGGGGCTCCGCGCACCGGCGCCACGGTGGGTGTGGGTGTGGGCGATCGCCGCGTCGCCTGCTCAGGGGCGATTGTAATTGGCGGTGTCGATATCGAGCGTCGAACCTCCGGGTCGCGCCACACGAGCCACGCGGTCCCCGAGAGTACGGCGAGTACCACGGCAGCACCGCCAAGTCGTCGTCGGCGGGACGCCTTTGGCGTGTCGTCAGCTAGCACCGCGCCGACGAGCTCGTTCAGTGCGTCCGGCTCGTCAGGTGCGGTGGGTGTATGGCTCATCTCCTCAAAGCCGCCCGCCCGGCGTCGATAAGAGCCGTGTAAATTCCCACCGCGTCTTTCGGGTTGCCTCTGAGGCGGCGAGCGACCGCGAGGCAAAGCTCGAAGTCGTCGCCGGTCACGTGACCGTTGAGCGCCATCACGCAGAGATCTCGAGCGGCGAGATCAGCGTGGTACAACTCGGCGGCGAGCACGCGTCCACCCGCCCGGCCGACGCCCGACAGGTCGCTCAGGCGGCGCACGTACTCGAACAGCGCGCGGCTGACTGCCTCCTCCCCGATCCGGGGCTGTCGCCACCGGCGTAGGTCCGCGACCAGACCCGTGAGGGCGTCGTTGAACGAGATGCCTGAATCGGGATATCGACCGTCAACGATCGACAGGAATGCTGCAGCACGCGCAAGGTACCCGTCGTTACGACCATCGGCGATGCGCTGCCTAGCCACTGAGAGGAGTCGTCCGTGGTCGCGCGCAAGCTCAAGGTAGATCGGATCGGGATCCTTGTCGAGACTGACGCCGCGGCGATACGCGTCGACCACCTCCGCGAATTCACGATCATCCACCGGCGGATCCGGCGTACGCGCATCCACGTCGCGCGCCGCCGCAAGATAGTCGCCGAGGTCGTAATAGTCCTGACTCTGCGCGGCGTCCGCGGTATCGACAAATCGACGAATCGTCGCGACCGCACCCGAGTAGTCCTTGGCCTGGTATTGCGCTTGGGCCTCGCTCGTGACGGCAGCCCGTCGCTGAGCCGCGTCGTCCGCCTTGCCCGCCGCCGCGTGCCAATGCTCGACCGCCTCCGCCCATTGCGCTTGTGCTGCCAAGACCTCCGCCAACGCCCGCTGCGGCCAGTATCCGTCGTCGAACTTGAGCGCCTTGCGCGCTTGGAGCGCTGCAGCCTGCAGATCGATTGGGTCGCGCTTAGCTGGGTCGAGTTCGGCGCTGCGGCGCGCCCGCGCCAGCGCCTGGTTCGCCAGGCCTGGCACGCTCGTTGGCTCGCGTTGGACGGCGGCGTCCGCGGCGACAACGGCCCCGTCATAGTCATGCGGCAACCCAAAGATCAGCGCGTTCGCCTTTTCCGCTAGCGGATCCGCCCAGGTCGGGTCCTTGTCGGCCGCGGTGTCGTACTCGCCCAGCGCTGCAGCCCGGTCGTCATGCACGAGCCGGCGACCTTCGCAAAAGTGCGCGGGGGCGCTATCTTCGAACGCAGCGCGTAAAGCGCCGCACCAACGATCGAACTCCAGTGGATCTCGCGCGAGATACAGATAGGCGTCCATGTCTGGTCCCGCCGCCGCCGACTTTTGTGCCCACGCCAACGCACTCGATTGATCGTTGAGAACGCGATCGAAGTAGGTACTGATCTGCCCGAATACCTTCGGTTTTAGCGCAGGATGCGCTTCGCCAAACGCCTCAAGATTCCGCTGCGCGTCTGCATCGCCATGACGGAGGTGCAGATACAGCACGTAGTCCTCATAGGTATCGACCTCAGGCAGGGAGAGGCTCCGCGCAGTGTCTACAGCCGCCTGTCCGTGCGCTATCGCGGAGAGGAAGTCCGGCGGTTGCTGGACGAAGGCCAGCAGGTACGCAAGCCGATTCTCAGTTGACACAAAGCTAGGGTCGCCGCGAACTGCTGCCGCGTACTCGGGGATGGCGGGACCGGGATTACCGTCGTCATAGTAGGCGTCACCGAGCCACTTGTGCCAGGCGACATGGTGTCGTGCATCGCGGTCGATAGTCAGATACTCGTTTGCGGTTGTGCGGATGATGTTGCGGGCGTCGTGGGTGCCGGCTCTCGCGAGCACATTGGCTGCGAGCAGCGCGCCGTAGTGCCAACACGCCTCATGGCCACAAGCATTCTTGTACTGGACGAGCGCGGCTTGGGCGTCTCGCGCAGCCACCACTCGGTCGTTGCCGCTGCCGCGGCCGCTCTTCGCCTCCGCCTTTAGGAGCTCCGCGCGGGCAGCATCGACTTTGCAATCCGAGTTCGCGGCGGTCACGCTCGCGACGCTCGCCGCCTCGAAGGCAGGGCCCCAACGCATCAAGTCGAGATTCAGCTGGGCCTCGAGGAGCCGGCCGCGTGGGCCGCGGCTCTCCGCGGGGTCGACAGTGTCGAGTTCGTCGAGCGCTTCGTCGGCACTGAGCATGTGGGCGCGCCATCGGAGCTCGATCACCGCGGCTTTGTCAGGCCGGTCCGGTGCCTCCATCGCCCGTTGGAGCAATGTCGCCTTGTAGTCCGCTCGTTCGGTCAGGCTTGCGAGTTGGAGCAATAACGTCGCGTCACCTGGGTACAGGTGTACCGCCGCATTGGCGTGGCCGTATGCCTTCGTACGGAGGTCAGCATTGGGCGAATACGCCTCGCCCTCGATGAGGAGTGATGACAGCAGGGGCGCTCTGCTGGTCGTCCAGGCGTTGAACGCCTGCCGGGCAAGCTCGAGTTCGCTCTGGTGGTCGCCACGATTTGCCGCTTGCTGGGCCAGCTCCGCGATCGCTGCCACGCTTGTTGGCTGGCGAGGGGTCCCCAGAGTCCTGCTGGTGGTTTCTGCGTCGGTACAGATCGACACTGCCTGAAGCGCGCCGGTCGCGTCGTCTGCGTCGCTGATCGTCGAGACACGAGGACTATCGGTGCGAACCTCTGATGGTGCTCGCTCGCCGCCGCCGAAGTTGGCCGCAGTCGGGCCAACAGGTGGAATGCGTGCGTGACCGCGCACGCTTATCGACATAGCGCCCATCGCGAGCACAACGGTGACGGCGACCGGCGTCAAGAAGACACCGCGCCGAACTCGGCGGGCCTTGAACCGGAGGCGTCGCGACGTCTTGACATACTTCACCTTGCGAGCGTCGTCGGGACCAACGCCCAATTCGGCGTGGTCGGCATACTCAGCCTGTGAGCCGAGGATCAACAAGCGCGCGACATCGCCGCAGCGATTCCCCTTGCCGCGAAGACTGACGGCGAATTGGTCCGACCCAGTGACGCTGTCCCCGTGGCGCGCGATCGTCCACCAGTTCCAACGCCGGCGATGATCGGTCACAGCCAGATCCACGGCCGCATGGTGCGACGGCCCTTCGAGATCGGGCCCGCCGAGATCGCGGATCGACCACCAGAGACTGCGCTCGCGCTCGCGCTCCGAAAGCTGTGCCCAGACGCGGGCCATGACGTCGCGTACGTGCCGGCCCGCAACAAACCACTCACCGTCGGCGTCCGGCCAGAGTCCCGGCGGGCCGTCGGCAACGTCGCGCAGGATGAAGCGAACGTGCATTCCTGACTCTTCGAGCGGGAACCGGACCTCGGAGCGTCGGCCGTAGCGCACAGGACCGAACATCGTCCGCCAGTAGCGAAGGAGATCGTTGTCCGTCGCCGCAGCCGACGTAATGGGTTGCCATCCCAATGCGTCGAAGAAGGCGACGACGTCATCGTGAGTCGGAGACGACGAAGGCGCACTCCGCACGGCCTGAGCAGCCCGTACTACTCCCTCGGCCGCTCGAATGAAGTTGTCCGTCTTGATCGTCTTGCTAAAGCACGTACGCGCGTTGCCGTCCCGCAGCGAAACTACCGACTGCGCCAAGAGGTGATCGTCAGCCGCCTCGATCGCTCGACGCACCCGCTCGACCAGGCCGCCGCGCGTGAGGGCCTGGGCAAAGGCGACGAGTTCTCCCAGGGGAACGTCCGCGAGCAGATCTCGAAGCGTCCCATCACCGTGACCCGCCACCTCAGCGTTGACTACTCGCGCTCGGGATCGTCCAACCCCAGACGGATGGCATCCCTGCGGTCTTGAGCGATCGTCTCGTCGTCGGCGAGCCGCCGCCAGGCTTCGATCGTTACGAAGTCCCTCGCGACCGCGGCCGACGCGCGCAACTGATCTGGCGTGCACGTTGTCGCCGGCACACGCTCCCGGTGATCGCCGACGTCAGAGATGTTCGGCTTGCATGACGCGGACTTGGCCGCCGGAAACAGTATGCCTCCGACGTCGATGACCTCCGGCGCGTTCGTATCGGCGAACGCAACATGGAGCCGCGGCACACCCTTTTCGTCGCGACTCACCACAGCGGAAACGCGGTCATCGAGCACGAGCTCACCGAGGATGCGTTGCGCATCAGTTGGGCGTAGTCCCGCCGCGAGCTTGCCGCCAGCGAGCCACGCGTTGACATCGGCATCAACCATTTCGCCCGCGTACGCGATTACGTCGACACCGAGCGAGCACAGTGTGGCTGAGCCGCTGTGGAACCGACCGATGGCCCACCGGCGGTCGGCGGCAACAACCACGGCCGTCGTGCCGTCAGCGATGTCGCCGTCAAACCGGACGTGTACATGCGGTCCGTCATAGTCGACGTGCAGTCGCGCGGGTGCGTTGATCACGGCCAACTCAGCCAACATGGTTTCGTCGCTGAAGCGCGTCGGCGCCGTGTCGCTCCCCAACGAGGCAACCAAATGCTGGGTGATACTCGCCCGCAACTCGAACGTGTCCTCCCCCTCGGCGAAGTCGACGTTAGCTGGCTCCGGTTCTCCGAGCAGCCGCCGGACATGGTCACCCCATGCTCGTTCCGTCTCGTCCTTTGACGTTGCGAACTCCATGATGTCCTCTCCTTGGCCGTGCCGGTGAAAGCCGGCGCCGTCATTCACTGGTTCCCCGGGTTCGTCGCCGCGCGGGTGCGAGGCGGCACGGCTGTGTTGAGTCTGTCGACGAGGTCGAACTTGGCCTTGCCGATCGTGCTCGGGCGCAGCCCGAACAGCACGCCGACCGCCGGACCACTCAGATATCCGGGCGCACGTTGGTTGACCTTCATGTCCTGCGGCAGCATCCATACAGCGGCCGACCGCGCCAAGTAGAAAGTCACGTCGCGGGAGAAGCCACGACCAATCTCGGCGCGGAGGAAGTCAGCCCATGCGCTGGCGTCGTACTCGTCGCGTACCCGGACACGCTTGCTGAGCCGCTCGAGCGCATAGTCAACGCGCGCGCACAGCACCGCCCACAGCCGGCGGATCCACGCGGTTTCAACGGTGAGCTCGAGCCCGGTCGCCACATCGAGGCACGCGAGCGCCACGATGAAGCGCATCGACTCAACAGCAGTCTCAAGGGGGAAGAATGCTTCGCTGATGCCGGTGTTCGGCGTGAGGAAGTCCTTGCGAACGTAGGCATCGACCTCACCCCGCAGTCGCGCAGCGTCGACGTTCTCGTCGAACTGGTTGTAATTGCGGCGGCGGTGCCTCGGCGGGTTGGCCGCGGCGAGTAGCACACCCAGCACTTTCTCCCTTGCCTCGCGAAGAGCCGGAGGCGCACCGAACTTGCCCGCCACTTCCCCGGGGGCGTGCTCGACAAGGTAGAACATTGCCGTCTCACGCTGATGACTCCGGAACACCTTCTCGAGATCCATCGCACGCTCCTTCGTTGGCGCGACACGGTATGGATTAGCGCGATTTGTCGTTACTGAGGCGCCGCGGCGGCGGTCAGCCAGAGGTTTTGTGTGTGCAAGCCGTCGTTGCCGATCGGCCCGGTGCACGTCACCAAAGTCAAGATGCCGCTGCCGGTCGGCGCCCACGCCGCGGGCCAGCCCTCCGACTTGGGAGCAACGATCGCGCCCTCCACGAGGTAGGTGCGCTCACGCCCGTCACTGGTGGTGACCACGATCGGGTCGCCCGCCTGGAGCGCGTCGAGGTGAGCGAAGACGCCGGGCCGCCCGCCCCACACGACGTGCCCGGCCAGGATGGTGTTGCCACGGCCGGCACCGGGCGGGCCCGACCCCGCGACCCAGGCGATGTCAGGATCACGAAGCAAGTCGGGCAGCCGGTCGACGTCGCGGGCCTCAACGGGAACGACCGGGCCGCTGGCGACCTTCGAAGCCAACCTCACCGGTACCGCAACGTCGGCGGCCGTGACGCCTGACTGATCGGCGCGCGGCGGGTGCGAGGTCAGCGGTCTGGGACGCGCTGTCGTCCGCGGTGGTGCGCCCGCCTCTCGGGGAGCGGAGGCGCGACTGCAACCAGCCAGTGCGGTCAGCACAACGAGAGCGCAGAGCGCGCGGCGTCCGCGGGGGCCGGCGACAAGAGCCAACGCCATGCTGGTGAGCACGATTATCGCCACAGTGGCGCCCCCGACGCCGCGATCGGTGTTCAACTGCGGCACCCCCGTCCCTGGCGCCTTGCCGACACCCGGCTCCGAAGTTGGCTGCGGCCCGTCATCGATCCACACGACGGTGGCGGGATGTTCGCCACCACCACCGAAGATCGCCGTCACGCCGTGGCCCGCGACGAGGTCGCGGGCGCCGGCGCGGATCCGTTGGCCGTTGATCGCAACTGCCCATGGCCGTCCCAGCCCGGCGGCAACGTCGGCGTGCGGCGAACTCTCGCCGACCGCAACCGGCCCGACAACGATGTCGCCGATGGCGAGGGTCATCCCGAGCGGTGCCGACCCGCGCGCCACCGCGGGCACGAACCGGAGCACTGTGCGATCCGCCCCGGCCCGTGGCGTCGGGCACGCCGGATGGGAGGTCACGGTCGGCGGCTTGGACGGCCCGTCGAGGGAAGCCACGATGACGACGACGGTGCAGCCAGGTCCGACAGTGACAGTGCCCGACGCAGGGCCGAGGACCACACGATGGTCGCCCGCACTCCAGCGGTCCACGGTGCTGGTCTCGCCCCACGCCAGTTGGCCGACGGGCTTGCCGTCGACAATGAGCCCACCTCCGTCGGTAAAGGTGGTCACGGTGACCTGCCCGCCAGGCAGGGGCAAGTCGGCGGCGATGCCGGTGTTCCCGAAGAGGCTGCCGGCAGTCATGAGCAACAACGCGATGATCGACATCAGCCGGCACCGGGGCCGAGGGCGAGCGGACCGGCCGGCCGCGTCGTCCGCTGCTCGGCGTAGTAGGACTCCGGCGCCACGCTCGGCGCCCGGTACGACGGGAGAGTGAGGTGCAGCGGGAGGCCCGTCTCCAGCAGGCCGATCCAGCCAGCAACCTTCGAGGGGGGCGCGGGCGTGAACGCGCGCTTCCCGACCGACACCAGGTGGGCGTTGAGGGCTCGCGCCTGGGCCTTCCAGTCGGCAACCGCGTCGGCGACCGCGCCCATGTAGTTCTCCTGCGCCACCACCAGCGCCTTCGCCGATCGGATCTGCGACTTCAGCGCGGCCAGCCGCCGTGCGTTGGAGGCTTTCACCGCGCGCTTGGCTCGGCTAACGCGATCGGCGCTGTGGCACGCGTGGGCCCACGAGAGGCTGGCGATGAGGATCCACATGATCAGGCCGCCGCACACCAGCAGCGCGCTGCTGAGGAACTGGCCGGTTGCACGGGCGCGGAGGACGCCGAGGATCAGCTCGCTCCCGACGCCGATGCGCGACGCCCACGCGCGCACCGCACGATGCGTCCCGACCGTGCGGTCCATGCGATGGCCGGCGGCGAACTTCACGTGCTTGTCGTGCTTGCCGGCGAGGTGGGCCGACGTGGCCTGGATGCCGCCGACGATCGCGGCCACCGCGGTCACCATTCCAATGGAGTCCGTGAAGAACACGCTGCGAAGCAGCACTCGGTCGATCAGGAACATGACCGCGGTAACCACCAGCGACGCGCCCACAAGTACACCGGTCGACGTGCGCCGCGTCTCGTTGGTGTCCGGATGTGCCTTGGCGAACTGGTGGTCGTTGCGCGCGTCGTTCGCGTCCGTCAGCGCGTGCACGACGGCAGCCGTGCACGCGTCGACCGTGGCGCGGTTGGCGGCCTCCTGCGCCATGGGCTTGCTTATGGCTCGTTCGGCCGCCTCGATGCGCGGACCGTGGTCTTTCACGACGCCGGGACCGACGTGGGTCTCGAAACGGGCGACCTCGCTGTCGTATGCAGGATCGTCGGCGTCGTTCGAGTGCTGCGGCCACGCGCTGGCCGGGGGGTTGTATGCCGACCAGAGGTTGACGGTGTCGTCGTCGTCGTCGCCGTCGGGCTCGGGATCACGGATCGGATCGGTAGCTGACATCACTGCTCCTTCATATGGTTGGGCGAAGCGGATCTATCAATCGCGCCGGCAGCCGTTACTCGCGCCGTCATGCTGCGAAACCGCCGTTGGGAACGTCGAGGTTCACAGCCCGGGGCTTCCCGCCACCTACGGTGACGAGGTGCTCGAGCAGCCGGGGTGCGGCGCCGAGAACATTCACGTCCTCGGCCCCCGAAGTGTCCTGGCCGACAGCGGCGAGGTAGACGGTCATGCCGCCTAAGGCAACGTTTTGCTCGGC
This sequence comes from Acidimicrobiales bacterium, assembly GCA_035649535.1. Taxonomy (GTDB): domain Bacteria; phylum Actinomycetota; class Acidimicrobiia; order Acidimicrobiales; family JACDEA01; genus JACDEA01. Next base: position 17,347 of record DASRJI010000080.1, read on the forward strand.
GAGGCACGCTCGAGCGGTCGCCTCGAACGTGGACTCCTCAAGCGGTACGAGCCCGAAGTCGCACTTCGGAACGCTGCTAATGCCGTCAGTGATGAGCAGACCGTGCACCTCCACCCCTCGGCCGGCTTGCCGGCGTCGATCGGTGAGCAACACCAGCGCACCCGGCATGTCCGTGCCGTTCGACAGCTTGCGTGCATCGATGGCGCGGGTCACGTCGTCGACGAAGCGCTGCGCCGTGCCCGCCGGCAACGGCGCGTTCGGGTTGTCGACCCCTGGATCGAACGCCGCGGTGGCCAACGGCTCGCGGTGGACGTTGGTCGCATCATCGATCGCCCAGACCTCGACGCCGGCGCGGCGGTGTTTGGCCGCGGCGACGATTGTCTGGAGCCGCTGGTCGAGCAACCGGCGCTGATCGGCTCCAGAGGCGCTAGCGTCGACCTCGACCACCAACAAGCGCTTTGACGCTCCCGGCTGCTCGACCGCGCGGGACTTGCCATCCGAGCCAACGACGACATCGGTCGTTGGCTTCTTCTCGAGGTAGGCGGCGCCGACGAGGACCCCTAGGGCGAGGGCGCCGGCGGCGAAGGTCAGCTTGCGGTTGTCGCGGTTGAAGTACATCGCATCTCCTGGCTGGCGTGGGAGTTCACGCCATGAAGCCAAACCCAGCGATCAGCCGTTACCGGAAGTCACGGGACCTGGTGGCCATTGAGAGCGGGAGGGCTTCGAGGCGGTGGGCGACGACATTGAGCGTGCCTTCGGCCTTCTCGAGCGTGCCGGAGATGATCATGGCGCTGGCCGACTGGGCGACCCGGCGGTGATGGGACCACACGCCCTTCGAGCAGATCACGTTGACCAACCCGGTCTCGTCTTCGAGGTTGAGGAACGTGGTGCCCGACGCAGTCGCCGGGCGCTGGCGGTGGGTGACAACGCCGGCCACGACCACCCGCTCGCCGTCGGCGTGGTGCGGCATGTCGGCGGCGGCGATCGCGCCGCGCGACGTGAGGTAGTCGCGGACGAACTCGACCGGATGGTGGTCGGGCGACACGCCGGTGGCCCACAGGTCGGCCGCGGTCCGCTCCACGTCGTCCATCCCCGGCAGCTTCGGTGACCGTTCCCCCGTCACGATGCCTTCGAGCCGGCCCGTCTTGGACTGGGCGACGGCGCCGGCTGACCACAGTGCGTCGCGTCGCTCGGCTTTGAAGCAGCCAAACGCGCCGGCGGTGGCCAGCGCCTCGACTTGGGCGGCGCTGAGGTCGGCGACGCGCACGACCGACTCCATGTCGGCGTAGGGGCGGCCGGCGGCGATCGTCTTGGCCAACTCGGCGCCGATCGTTCGCACGTAGTTGATGCCGAGCCGGACCGCGCCAACCCCGTCGTCGGCGGGCTCGAGGGTGGCGGTGTCGGCCGACGCATTGACGTCGGGACCGCGCACGGTGACGCCGTGGCGACGGGCGTCGGCCACCAGCGTCATCGGCGACCAGAACCCCATCGGCTGCGCGTTGAGCAACGCGGCACAGAACGCGGCCGGGTAGTGGAACTTGAGCCACGACGAGCTGTACACGAGGTAGGCGAAGGACACCGAGTGGCTCTCAGGGAAACCGAAGTTGGCGAAGGCGGCGACCTTCTCGTAGATCTCATCCGCGATATCGCCGGTGATGCCGTTGGCCGCCATGCCGTCGTAGAAGCGGGCGCGCAGCCGCTCCATGCGTTCGCCGCTGCGCTTCGATCCCATCGCCTGGCGCAGCTGGTCGGCGTCGGACGGCGAGAAGCCGGCCACGTCGATGGCCATCTGCATCATCTGCTCCTGGAACAGCGGCACGCCGAGCGTCTTCTTCAACGCGTTCTCGAGCAGCGGGTGCAGGTAGGTGACCGGCTCGAGCCCGTTGCGGCGACGGATGAACGGGTGCACCGAGCCGCCCTGGATCGGGCCGGGGCGGATGAGGGCGACCTCGACGACGAGGTCGTAGAAATGACGCGGTCGCAGTCGGGGAAGCGTGGCCATCTGGGCCCGACTCTCGACCTGGAACACGCCGACCGAATCGGCCTCGCACAACATGTCGTAGACCGCGTCCTCCTGCGGGAGGGCGGCCAAGTCGACATCGACGCCGTGGTGCTCGCGCACGAGGTCGACCGCGTAGTGGATCGCGCTGAGCATCCCGAGGCCGAGCAGGTCGAACTTCACCAGACCGACCGCCGCGCAGTCGTCCTTGTCCCACTGGAGAACGGTGCGGCCCTCCATGCGGCCCCATTCGACCGGGCACACCTCGACTACCGGCCGGTCGCAGATCACCATGCCGCCCGAGTGGATGCCGAGGTGGCGCGGATAGTGCTGGAGGCGGCCGGCCAGCGCGAGCACGTTCTCGGGGATCTCGTGGTCGGGCTGGTTGGTCGTTGCGCTGAGCGGTCCCCACGCGTCGACTTGTTTGGACCACGCGTCGAGCTGACCGGTGGCCGCGCCCAGCGCCTTGCCCATGTCGCGGATCGCCGACTTGGGCCGGTAGGTGATGACGTTGGCGACCTGGGCCGCGTTCTCGCGCCCGTAGCGCTCGTAGACGTACTGGATCGCCTCCTCGCGTCGATCGCTCTCGATGTCGACGTCGATGTCGGGCGGGCCGTCGCGCTCGGGTGAGAGGAAACGCTCGAACAACAAGCCCAGTGACACCGCGTCGGCGTTGGTGACACCGAGCGCGTAACAAACCGCGCTGTTGGCCGCGCTGCCGCGGCCCTGGCAGTAGATGTCGCTGCGCCGGCAGAACTCGCAGATGTCCCACACGATGAGGAAGTAGCCGGCGAACCCGAGTGTCTCGATCATGTCGAGCTCGTAGTCGATCTGCTTGTACGCGCCGCGCACGCGCTCGCTGGCGCGCGAGCCGTAACGGCGAGCCGCGCCTTCGTAGGTGAGCTCGCGCAGGTAGCTCATCTCGGTGTGGCCGTCGGGGATCGGCCACGGCGGCAGGTTGGGCGCGACCAGCTTGAAGTCGAACGCCAAGGCCCGGCCGAGCTCGGCCGCCCGCTCGACGACACCGGGGTAGCGGGCAAACCGGCGGGCCTGCTCGGCGCCACTGCGGAGGTGGGCGGTGGCGGCGGCCGGGAGCCACGGGTCGATCTCGTCGAGGCTGCGTCGGGCGCGTACCGCGGCGAGCGCGGTGGCCAGCGGCCGGTGCGCGGGCGTGGCGTAGTGCACGTTGTTCGTGGCGACGACGTCGACGTCGGCCTTCATGGCCAAGTCGACCAGCGCGTCGTTGCGCGCGCTGTCGAGCGGGTGGCCGTGGTCCCACAGCTCGACGGCGACGTTGTCGCGACCGAAGCAGGCGACGAGGTCGGCCAGGGCGCGGGCGGCCACGGTCGGTCCGTCGCGCTCGAGGGCGAGCGGCACCGTTCCCTTGCGACAGCCGGTGAGGACGAGCCAGTGGTTCTCGTGCAGCGCGCACAGCTCGGCCCGTTCGTAGATCGGGCGGCCCTTGGTCTTGGATCGCATCTGGGCCTGGCTGATGGCGCGGGCGAGGCTGGCGTACCCGGCCGGGTCGCGGGCGAGGACGACGAGGTGGGCGCCTTCGGGGTCGGCCACGCCGTTCTGCGGCTTGGTGAGTTGCAGGCTCAGCTCGGCGCCGAAGACGGTGGGGATGCCGACGGCGCGGGCGGCCTCGGCGAACCGGACGACGCCGTACATGCCGTCGTGATCGGTGACAGCGATGGCCTCGAGGCCAAGACGGGCCGCCTCCTCGGCCAGCTCCTCGGGATGCGACGCGCCGTCGAGGAAGCTGAAGTTCGAGTGACAGTGCAGTTCGGCGTAGGGGACGGCGCCGGTGCGGCGCACGAGCGGCGGCGCCTCATACGGCTGACGCTTGTACGACCTGGGCGTGTCCTTATCCATGGGCGTCGCTTTGCGACGCCCATCGCTGAGCCGAGCATTGAGCTCGCTCCACGACATGTTCGGGTTGTTGAAGCCCACGTCAGTCGTAGGTGGCTTCGATGAACCATTGGCCGCGTTCGAGGGCGACGAGATACGCGCGGCCGTCGACCGTCGCCACCTGGAACCGGGCGCGGCGGCGATGCGCGGGCGGATCCCACCAGCGTTCGTCGACCGGCCAAGGACCCGCCCAACCGGCGATGTCGACGTTGTTGAGTTGCGCAGGTGTCGCGGTGACCAAGCCGCGTCCGGTAACGCCGACAGGAACGCCTTCCTTGTCGACGACGGTGCACGGCGCGGTGCGCACCACTGCGGGCGCCGGCGACGGGATGGCGCCGGGCCATGGGGCGGGCGCGCCCGCGTCATCACGCGCGTCGCCCCATGGCACCAACGTCATCTGCTCGGCCGGACCGCGGCCACCGGCGCAGGCAGCAGTGACCACCGCCTCAGGGCCGAGCATTCCTTGTACGCGGGCCAGCGCCCGCGAGATCCGATCGTCGATGGCCCGGCCGCCCCAGAACCCGTGCTGCGTGCCGCCGTCGGGTCCGACCTGATCAGGCACCAACCGCAGCAACGAGATGCCGCTCGTCGGTCGATCGGCCCACTCACCCCGGTGCAGCCACCCGTCGACCTGCCACCGCACTCGCTCGGCGATCATCCCCGGCGTGAGCGCGCCGTCGTGCCGCCACAACCGCGAGAGGAACTCGCCATGCTCGGTCTCCGCCTCTATCGCGATGCGGGTGCACGCCAATCCGCGGCGGGCGAGCTCCTCGTGCAGTTCGTGGGCGAGGTGGCGAGCAGCGAAGGCGGCCCGGTCGACCTGCTCGGCCGGCGGGTCGAGTTCCATCGCGAAGGTGAGGTCGGGCGGCGGCGTGCGCGCGTCGAGCGGTCGGTCGTCGAGGCCCGACGCCAAACGATGGGCCAGCGCGCCGTCGGGACCGAAGCGGGCGAGGACGTCAATCGCGGGCAGCGCGGCGAAGGCGCCCAACGTGCGGACGCCGAGCCGGCGCAAGAGGTCGACCAGTTCCGGTCGTTCCAGCGACGAGACGGGGAACGGGGCGAGAAACGACGGCGACTCGCCCGGCGGGACGATGAGGTCCATGCGCGACGCGATGACTGCCGCGAACGGACCGTCGGCGATGCCGATGTTGGCGCTGGGCACCAGCCGGGCGATGCGCCGGGCCAGTTCCTCGTCGCCGCCGAAGTAACGCGACGGACCGCGGGTGTCGAACACGCACAATCCGGGACGGACGATCTCGACGCGCGGCGTCAGGCTCTCGACCGCGGCGACGACGGGCTCGAAGGCGCGTGCGTCGCGATCGGCGTCGTACTCGACGACGGTCACCGACGGGCAACGCCCCTGCGCCTCGCGGCGACGCAGCCCTCGCCGCACTCCTTCTGTCCGGGCCGCGGCCGAGCACGCCACCACCCGGTTGGCGAACACCACCACCGCCGCGTCGGTGGCGGTGAACCCCGCCGCCGTCACCGGCCAGTCGGGAACCCACACGGTCAGAACACGTGTCGGCGACGGCCCCGTTCGCTCCGAGGCCGACTCGACTAGGTCGCCAAGCGACCTAGTCGAGTGGCGGTTCCTGCGGACGGGGTCGTCGGGTGTCAAAGCAACGGAAACCGCAACTTGGCACCGACACGTTTGGTGGCGGCGCGGCGGCCGGTGGCGACGACGTCGAGGTGGCGGCGCTGGAGGTAGCCGTGGCCGTCGCCCAGTCCTTCCCACGCTGACGAACTGACTGACAAGCGGACATCGGCGCCGGGCCAGTCGCCGGCCACCACCAACACCGCGCCCCGCTCACGCGCCCGCGCTTCGAGACGGCGGTTGGGCCGGCCCTGGGCCGGACGTAACAACACGACGTCGAAGGCGTCGAGCAACGCGCCGGCGATGGTCGCCCAGTCGTCCCCCGGCTCGGCCACCATCGGGAACCGCTCCAGCGCGATGCCGGCCTCGGCCGCGGCCACCACGCCCAATGACGGCAGCCCGATCGCCGTGCACCACGCCCCGGCGCGCGATGGCCCGGCAACAACGCTCAAGGCCAGACCGAGCGAACCGACAACCGCCACCGTCGTCCCTCGCTGCAACCCGCCGGTCGGGAACAACGGCTCGAGTGGGGTGAGGACGGGCAGGACCTTGTCGCCGGCCAGCGTGACCGGCGCGGCCTTCCCCGCCAGCTCCTGGAGGGCAACGACCCCAATAGCCCGCTCCGCAACGGCCACGTTCGTCAGAGTATCGAACATGTGTTCGAGAGGCTAATAGTGGGACGATTTGCTCCATGGTGGATCGCCTCTCCCCGCTCGATGCGTCGTTCCTGCACATCGAGGACGACGTCAGCCACATGCACATCGCTTCGGTGGCCATCTTCGAAGGGCCGGCGCCAACCTACGAGGACGTCGTCGCCATGGTGGCCAGCAAGCTGCCACTGGTCCCCCGCTACCGCCAGGTGGTCAAGTTCGTCCCGCTCCAACTCGGGCGGCCGGTGTGGGTCGACGACCCGCACTTCAACCTCAACTACCACGTGCGGGCCACGGCGCTGGCCAGCCCCGGCAGCGAGGATCAACTCCGCACGCTCGTCGGCCGGGTGATGTCACAGCAGCTCGACCGGGCCAAGCCGCTGTGGGAGATGTGGATGGTCGAAGGGCTCGACAGCGGCCACTGGGCGCTCATGTCGAAGACCCATCACTGCATGGTCGACGGTGTCTCCGGCACCGACCTGCTGACTGTCGTGCTCGACCAGGAGCCGTCCCCGGCGCGCAACACGGTCGACGACTGGCAGCCCGAGGCCCAACCCTCGCGACTCGACCTCCTTACCCAAGCGATCGGCGAGCGCGTCACCAGCCCGTACGAGCAGCTGCGCGGGATTCGCTCGGCGACGCGTGCGCCGCGGCAAGTCGTCGAACAAGTCACCGAGGTCGCCCAAGGCATCCGCTCGCTGGCCGGCCTGGCCCGGGCCACCCCCGAGTCGACACTCAACGGCCCCATCGGGCCGCACCGGCGCTGGGCGTGGGCCCGGTCGACGCTGGCCGACGTCAAGACGATCCGCGCCGGCCTGGGCGGCACCGTCAACGACGTGGTGCTGGCCGCCATCACCCGCGGGTTCCGCGACCTGCTCGAGTCGCGCGGCGAGACGACCGACCGCGTCGTGCGCACGCTCGTCCCGGTGTCAGTGCGAGTCAAGGGCGTGGCCGGCCCGGCCCAAGGCGACGGCACGTTCGACAACAAGGTCAGCGCCATGTTCGCCGAGCTGCCGGTCGGCATCAGCGACGCACGCGAACGGCTGGACGCGATTCACGCGCAGATGGGAACGCTGAAGGAGTCGAAGCAGGCCGTCGCCGGCGAGGCGCTCACCTCGCTCACCGGGTTCGCCCCGCCGATGCTGCTCGCACTCGGTACGCGCGTATTCAGCCGCGTGCCGCAGCGCAACGTCAACACCGTCACCACCAACGTTCCCGGCCCGCAGTTCCCTCTGTACGCCGCCGGGCGCAAGATGCTCGAGGCGTTCCCCTACGTTCCGCTGGCCGGCAGCGTGCGGGTCGGCGTGGCGATCTTCTCGTACAACGGGATGATCAACTTCGGCGTCACCGGCGACTACGACACCGCGCCGGACATCGCCGTGTTGTGCGAAGGCATCGAGGACGGCATGGCCGAACTCGTCAAGCTCGCGCAGTGACGGCTACTGATTGGATCGTCGCCATGCGGCGATCGCACGTCGAGTTGTTCGCGACGGTCGCCACCCTCGGCGCCGACAAGCTCGGCGCGCAATCCGGCGCGGCGGAGTGGACCGTCGCCCAAGTGCTCAGCCATCTCGGGAGCGCGGCCGAGCTGGGCATCCTCACGTTGCAGGCTGCCATCGACGGCGGGCCGCCGGCCGACCGGGACGCGCTGGCGCCACCGATCTGGGACCGCTGGAACGCGATGTCGCCGTCCGAGATGGCCAGCAACTCCGACGACTACGGCAACCGCGTGGTCGCTCTGTTCGAGTCGCTCGACGACGACGCGCTGGAGAACTTGCGCATCGACATCGGCTTCATGCCCGCGCCGATAGACGTGGCCACGCTGGCCAGCTTCCGCCTCAGCGAGCTGGCATTGCACGGCTGGGACGTGCACGTGGCGTTCGATCCATCGGCGACCGTTGCCGGCCACACCGTGCCGCTGCTGCTCACACAGCTCCCGATGATGGGCGGCTTCTTTGCGCGACCCATTGGCCGCTCGGCCACCGTGGTCCTCGAGACCACCGACCCGTCGGCCACGTTCACGCTCGAACTGACCGACCAAGGCGGCCAGATGCGGGAGGGCGCCGCCGTCACCGACGATCGTGTGCAGTTACCGGGTGAGGCGCTCATGCGCCTCACCGCCGGGCGGCTGGCGCCGGACCACACCCCCGCGTCGGTGACCGTCGACGGTGCCGTGACCCTCGACGACCTGCGCAAAGTGTTCCCCGGCTACTAGCAGCCGCTTACGGGAAGAGCCCGCGCGCGGCGATGGCCTCGCCGACCCGTTCGAGGGCGAGGGCGAAGGCGCCGCGGCGCATCGACACGCCCAGCGCGTCGGCCTTGGCCCACACCGACGTGAACGCCTCGTCCATCACGCCCCGCAGCCGGGTGGCGACGGTGTCCTCGTCCCAGGCGTAGCCCTGCCGGCTCTGCGCCCACTCGAAGTACGACGCGGTGACGCCACCGGCATTGGCGAGGATGTCGGGCACCACGACGATGCCGCGCCGATCGAGTACCGGATCCGCGCTCGGCAGCGTGGGCCCGTTGGCCGCCTCGACGACGACCCGCGCACCAAGTGTCTCGGCGACCTTGTCGTCGATGACGCCGGCCAGCGCGGCGGGCACGGCCAGTTCGCACGGCAGCTTCCAGAGGTTGTC
>DASRJI010000081.1:0-6017 GCA_035649535.1 Acidimicrobiales bacterium
GCTCCATTGCCTCGAGCACGTAACGGTCGCCGACGTTCGTTTCCACCACGGCGATGCGGTGCTCATCCATCGCCAAGCGGAACCCGAGGTTCGTCATCACCGTCACGACGACGGTGTCGTGATGCAGCCGGCCGCGCTCGCGCCAGTCCAGCGCGCACATGGCCATGATCTGGTCGCCGTCGATCAGCTCGCCGCGCTCGTCGACCGCCAGCACTCGGTCCGCGTCACCATCGAAGGCGAGACCGAGATCGGCCGCGTTGGCCACGACTGCTTGCTGGAGCGACTCCGGATGCGTCGAGCCGCACCCGGCGTTGATGCGCGTGCCGTCGCCCGGCTCGTCGTGCAGGACGGTGACGGTCGCCCCCGCGGCCCGGAACGCCCGCGGCCCGACGAACGACGCCGCCCCACACGCGCAGTCGAGAACGACGCGCACGCCGTCGAGCGAGCGGCCGTCGAGCGTGCCGACGAGCTGGTCGACATACCAGTCGTCGACGACTTCGCTCTCGACGTGACCAACCGGTCCGTCGCGGCCGGGCTCATCCACGGCGGCGGCAATGCGAGCTTCGATGTCGTCCGACAGCTTGCGGCCGCCAGGTCCGAACACCTTGACGCCGTTGTCGGGATACGGGTTGTGCGACGCCGAGATCATCACCGCCGGTACACCGCGCTCGGCGGCGAGGCGGGCGAGTCCCGGCGTCGGGAGCACACCGAGATCGGTGACGGTGGCGCCCTCGGCGGCCAGCCCGGTCGTGACCGCGGCACTGAGCACCGGACTCGACACCCGCGTGTCGCGAGCGACGAGGAAGTCGTGGACACCGAGCACGCGCGCTGTCGCCCGGCCCAGCGCGAGGACGACCTCCGGTGTCAGGTCGACGTTGGCGACACCGCGTACGCCGTCGGTGCCGAACTTGACGGCCAAGCGACCGCTAGCGCTTGGAGTACTGCGGAGCCTTGCGGGCCTTCTTCAGCCCGTACTTCTTGCTCTCCTTCTCGCGAGGATCGCGAGTGAGGAGGCCGGCCTTCTTGAGCGACGGGCGCGCCTCCGGATCGAGGATCGCGAGCGCGCGGGCGATGCCAAGTCGCAGCGCGCCGGCCTGACCAGAAACGCCGCCGCCGTCCATCGTTGCGTCGACGTCGTAGACCTCGGCGGTCTCGGTGAGGCGCAGCGGCTCGAGCGCGATCATGCGGTGCGTCGCCGACGGGAAGTAGTTCTCGATCGGCCGCTTGTTGATCGTGATCGTTCCGTTCCCGGCGCGGATGCGCACGCGGGCAATGGCCCGCTTACGACGGCCGGTGGATTGGTTGAGCGGCTTGGGCAACGCGTTCTCCGTGACTCTGGTTGCAACTACGACGCGCGGCGAGCGCCGGCGATGTCGAGGGCTTGGGGCTGCTGCGCGCTGTGCGGATGCTCGGCACCCGCGTAGACCTTGAGCTTGCGCAGCATCTGGCGACCGAGCGGGCCCTTGGGGAGCATGCCGCGGATCGCCTTGCGAACGACCTCCTCGGGCTTGCGCGCCATGAGGTCGGTGTACGACGTCTCCTTGAGCCCGCCGGGGTAGCCGGAGTGCCGGTAGGAGATCTTCTTGTCGGCCTTGTCGGACGTGAGCACGAGCTTGGCCGCGTTAACGACGATGACGTGGTCGCCGGTGTCCATGTGCGGTGCGAAGATCGGCTTGTGCTTGCCCCGCAGCACCCGGGCAACTTCAGTGGAAAGCCGACCAAGCACCAGGCCGTCGGCGTCGACGACGTGCCAGGCGCGGTTGATATCGGAAGGCTTTGGGCTGAACGTGGGCACGCGGGAGAGATCCTTGCTTGCGCGCCTCCGGCACCATGCTGGAGGCGGACGTAAAAGTCTACGGGCACGCACCCAGGGCGGCAAACTGTGTGGCCACCGTGATCACCAGGCAGGACATCGAGGACGCTGGCGCCCGCATCTCCGGCGTGATCCGGGCGACGCCCGTCCACGAAGTCGACGCCCTCAGTCGCCTCGTCGGGCGCCCGGTCCTGGTGAAGCCCGAGCAGCTCCAACGCACGGGCTCGTTCAAGATTCGGGGTGCCTACAACTTCATCTCGCGGCTGCCCGCAGGCACGGAAGTGGTCGCCGCGTCGGCCGGCAACCACGCCCAGGGCGTCGCCCTCGCCGCCGCGTTGACCGGCCTCCACTCGACGATCTACATGCCGGCCAACGCGCCGCTGCCCAAGGTCGAGGCCACCGAGGCGTACGGGGCGAGCGTGCGCCTCGAGTCGGGCGGGGTCCACGAGTGCCTGGCCGCGGCCAAGGCGGCGGCCGAGGCGAGCGGCGCCGCGTTCGTGCCGCCGTTCGACGACCCGCTCGTCATCGCCGGCCAAGGGACGATCGGGCTGGAGATCGCGGCCGAGACGGGCGAGATCGAGACGGTGGTGGTGCCGGTCGGTGGCGGGGGCCTCATCAGCGGCGTCGCCACGGCACTGGCGCACAGCCGCCGCGGCGTGCGCGTGATCGGCGTCGAGGCCGCCGGCGCGGCGGCGATGCGGGCGTCGCTCGATGCCGGCGGGTGCGTGACCCTCGATGCGGTCGCGACCATGGCCGACGGCATCGCGGTTCGGAGCCCATCGCCGCTGACGCTGTCCCACGTGCAGGCCTACGTGGACGACGTGGTGACCGTCACCGAGGAGGAGTTGAGCCGAGCGCTCTTGTTGTTGCTGGAGCGGGCCAAGGCCGTCGTCGAGCCGGCCGGCGCCGCCGGCCTGGCCGCGATCCTCAGCGGCAAGATCAATGGACGGGGGCCCGTCGTCGCCGTGTTGTCGGGCGGCAACATCGACCCGCTCCTGCTGCTCAAGGTCATCGACCACGGCCTGTCAGCCGCCGGTCGCTACTTGCTGTTACGCATCGTCCTCGACGATCGCCCCGGCGCGCTGGCGCAACTCACTGCCGCGGTCGCCGACCTCGGCCTCAACGTGCTCGACGTCGAGCACCACCGCTCGGGCGTCCGCCTCGACGTCGCCCAGGTCGAGGTGCTGTTGACGCTCGAGACACGCGACCCCGACCACCGCGACGCGGTCATCACCGCGCTCCGCCAGCGCGGCTTCAACGTGGAGGCGGAGCGCTAGCTGCGCGACGCGGTGGTGATGCGGACGCCGAGGGCGGTGAGGGCCCAGCCGGCGGCGATGCTCGCCATCAGGATGATCGCCAGGCGATGGATGACCGCCGCTCCAGTGTTGGTGCCGAACGCGGTCACTTCGCTGCGCGAGATGTCGAGACCGACGCCGATCAGCGAGAGCACGGCGATGACGACACCGAGACCGGCGACCGCCATCAACGTGCGCCGGCCGACGTCGGTGCGCGGCGTGTCAAAGTCCGCCGTCGCCACGTCGCGCAGCGTCGCCAGCATCGCGGCGAAGAGAAGGATCAACGCCATCTTGGCGTCGAGGTTGAGTGACACCACCTCGATGCGATCGCCCACGCTTCGGTAAGGCCCGCCGCCCGACACGCCGACGATCAGCGCGAGGAACTCGAGGCCGACGACTGCGGTGAGCAACGCGGCAACGAGTTCGAGCCGCCCCGAAAGCGTGGCGCGCTGCGGTGCATCCCCCGGGGGCCCGGCCGAAGGAAGGGTCGGGTCCATACGGCCTAGTACAGCACCTCCCAAAGGCACAGACCGTGAGGCGGCGCGAGCTGACCGGCGGCCGAGCGGTTGCCGGCGCGCAGGATTCCGGTGACCTCGCCCGCCCGGCGCTTGCCGATCCCGACCTCGACGAGAACGCCGACGAGGGCACGGACCATCTGCTGACAGAACGCGTTGGCCTCGATGTCGAATCGCATCCGGCCGTCCTCGAGGTCGACCCACGTCGCCGCCCGGACGCGGCGTACGAGCGGACCCGGCTCGTGTCCGCTCGGCTGGCGGCAGAACGAGCGGAAGTCGTGCTCGCCGATGAGCGGATCACACGCCAACTGCATGGCCCGGAGATCGAGTGGGGCGTCGACGTGCCACGCGGTCTTGGCCGTGAACGGATCCTGAACCGGCGTGTTGAGGACGGTGTACCGGTAGCGCCGGCCGCGCGCCGAGTGGCGCGCGTTGAAGTCGTGCGCCGCCACCGCCGCGTCGCGAATGACGATCGGCGGGCCGAGCATCTTGTTGATCGACCGCTGCACCAACTCCAGGTCGACGTCCTCGTCGTAGCAGTCGAACGACACCACCTGGCCCCACGCGTGCACGCCGGCGTCGGTGCGCCCCGCGCACGTCAGCTCGACTGGGTGGCCCAGGACCTTGCTGAGCGCCTCCGTGAGGACCCCGCCCACCGTCGGCACCGTCTTCTGCACCGCGAAGCCGCGGAAGTCGGTCCCGTCGTACGCAACCGTGAGCCGGACGCGAAGCGACGGCCCCTCAGGGGCCGCCGCGACTGCTGCAGGGTCGAACAGGGTCACATCAGTTACACGAACTCGATGCGCGCCATGGGCGCCTGGTCACCCGCCCGCGGGCCGAGCTTGAGGATCCGGGTGTAGCCACCCGCGCGATCCACGTAGCGCGGGCCGATGTCCTCGAACAGCTTGTGGGCCATCTCCTTGTCGCGGATGAACGCGACGACGTCCCGCTGGCGGTAGACGCCGCCCTTCTTGGCCTTGGTGACGACCTTCTCGACGATCGGGCGCAACGCCTTGGCCTTGGCCTCGGTGGTGATGAGGCCCTCGGCCGCGATCAGCGAGGCGACGAGGTTGCCCATCATCGCCTTCTGGTGGGCGGCGTCGCCGCCGAAGCGCTTTCCTTTGCGCGGCTGTGCCGGCATGGCTTTGCCTTACTCCTTCACGCGCAGGCTCAGCCCGCGCTCATCGAGCTTCTGCACGACCTCGTCGAGCGACTTCTGGCCGAAGTTGGTGATGGCCATGAGGTCGTCGATGGTCTTCTCGACCAGCTCGCCCACCGTGTTGACCTGCGCCCGTTTGAGGCAGTTGCGCGGCCGCTCGGAAAGGTCGAGGTCTTCGATCGGCAGGTCGAGGTCGGGCGACCCGCTACTGATCGTCGATACCTCGCCCAGCTCGAGACCCTGGGGGGCATCGCTCATGTCGGCGACGAGGCTCACCAGCGACCGCAGCGTGTCGCCGGCGGAGGCCAGCGCTTCGCGGGGCGAGATCGAGCTGTCGGTCTCGATGTCGATGACGAGGCGGTCGAAGTTGGTGGACTGCTCGACGCGCGTCGGCTCGACCGTGAAGGCGACCCGACGGACCGGCGAGAAGATCGAGTCGACCGGGATGACGCCGATGGTCGCTGACGTCTTGTTGCGGTCGGCCGACACGTAGCCGCGGCCCTTGGCGACGGTGATGTCCATCGCCAGGCGGCCCTTGGCGTTCAGCGTGGCGATGTGCAGGTCCGGGTTGAGGATCTCGACGTCACCGGTGAGCGTCATGTCACCAGCGGTGACCGAGGCCGGGCCACGAACATCGAGGCGCAACGTGAGGGCTTCGTCGCCCTCGATGCGCAGCACGACGTCCTTGAGGTTCAGGATGATGTCGGTGACGTCCTCCTTCACGCCCGGAAGGGTCGTGAACTCGTGGAGGGCATCGTCGAAGCGGACCTGGGTAACGGCGGCACCGGGGATGGACGACAGCAGCGTGCGGCGCAGCGAGTTCCCCAGCGTGTAGCCGAAGCCCGGCTCGAGGGGGCCGACGGCGAAGCGCTGGCGGTCGTTCTCCTCCTCGCCAATAGCTTCGACGGTGGGACGCTGGATAATCAGCATGAGGGTGGTCGTACCTCTTTCGTTATCGACTACTTGGAGTACAGCTCGACGATCAGCTGCTCGCGCACAGCTGTGTCGATCTGGTCACGCAGCGGCAGGTCGCGCACGGTGACTTGGTGGCCGTCTTCGCCGGCCTCGAGCCACACGGGCACCTGACGGTCGAGCGTGTCCATGTTGTGGCGGATCACGATCATCGCCTTCGCCTTGTCGCGCAATGAGACGATGTCGCCCTGGCGCACGCGGTAGCTCGGGATGGTGACCCGGCGGCCGTTGACGTTGACGTGGCCGTGGCGCACGAACTGGCG
>DASRJI010000082.1:0-20904 GCA_035649535.1 Acidimicrobiales bacterium
AGGCATCCGCCTGACTCCCGAGGAGATCGCCGCCGCCGCGCGCGACGAGGACGTCGACGTCGTCGGCATCTCGATCCTGTCGGGCAGTCATCTCGAGTTGGTGCCCGAGGTGCTCCGGCTCCTGCGGGACCACGGTGTTGACGCGCCGGTTGTCGTCGGCGGCATCATCCCCGACGACGATCAGGCCAAGCTGCTCGAGCTCGGCGTCGCCGCCGTGTACACGCCGAAGGACTACGAGCTCACGCGCATGATGAGCGAGATGGCCGACCTGGTGGCCGACGCCAGGATCAAGCCGGCGGTATAGCGAAGCAACGGTCTTTCAGCTCGCCGAACGCGTAGCCCACGTACGTGCCGGCGAACATGGCGCGGCAGCGGTCGGTCCAGTCCAGCGCTTCGGGCGTCGAGACGCGGCGGTGCACCTGAAGGATGCCGCCGTCGAACACGCGGTACTCGGCCCATGAGCCGGGGAAGTCCTTCACGCATGCGACCTCGACCCACGGCCGGCCGCCGGTAGCCGCCGCCTGGCGGACGCGATTGCGATGGGTGTGGCCGGCGAAGTAGCCGACCAAACGCGGCCGCCGCGCGAAAACATCGACGAGTTTCTCGGAGTCGTCGCAGTTGATGCCGAAGTACGTCGCCGGTCGCGACGAGCTTCCGGGCATCCACGCGTGGTGGTGGCCGAACACCAGCACGGGCCGATCGGCGCGAGCGCCGAGTTCGTCGAGCCACGCAAGCTGTTCGTCGCTCACCTGGCCCGTCGCACTGCGAGGGATGACGGTGTCGAGGATCGCCAGGGTCGCGCCGGGCAGGGTGACCTCGATCGGCGCGTCCGATGCGAAGTCCTCGCCGTGGTAGCCGTCGTGATTGCCGCGCACGTGATGAAGCCGATCGCCGAAGGCGTCGCCGTAGAAATCGAGGAACTGCTGGTACTCGTCGCGCGAACCGTGCGTGGTGAGGTCGCCCTTGGCGACGACCGCGTCGGGGGTGACCGCGGCGATCTCATCGATCGCGGCGCGGTTCATCACGTCGGGGTACGGCGGATCGCCCGGTTCGACGCGCAGCACCGGACCGACGTCGAAGCCTTCGAGCAGCCCGCACTCCGTCTCGCCGAAGTGGACGTCGTTGACCGTCGCCACCGTCGACAACCGTTCGCCTAGGCGCGGCAGCGTCCGGAAGGCCATGTCCTCGAACTCGTAGTCGGTATCGGGAGTGAGGCCGTCGTACACGGCGACGCGCCCGCCATCATGAAAAACCGCGAGGTCGTCGGCGACCGTCGTCAGTTCGGCCACTAGGGCCGGTCGCGGCGGGAGTTGATGGGCTTGGTCCACCAACGTCCAGAGAACCGCCACGCCGGCGACGCTGCCGACGGCTCGACCGGACGGGGCCGCGGCCACGACAGCTCGATGGCAGCGATGATCGCCGCCATCTCCTCCTTAGAGGGGGACGTTGCCATGCTTGCGCTTGGGAAGCTCTTCGCGCTTGGAGCGCAGCAACTCGAGCGATCGCACGAGCACGATCCGGGTCTCCGCCGGGTCGATGACGTCGTCGACGTAGCCGCGCTCGGCCGCCTCCCACGGGTTCACGTACTTCTCGGTGTAGTCCTCGACCAACTCAGCCTTGCGGGCGACGGGATCGTCGGCCTCGGCCAACTCGCGCTTGTAGAGAATCTCGACCGCGCCTTGGCCGGCCATGACGGCGAACTCGGCCGACGGCCAGGCAAAGGCAAGGTCGCACCCGATCGAGCGCGAGTTCATGACGACGTAGGCGCCCCCGTAGGCCTTGCGCGTGACAATCTGCACGCGGGGGACGGTGGCCTCGCAGTACGCGTAGAGCAGCTTGGCGCCGTGGCGGATGATGCCGCCGTACTCCTGATCGGTGCCCGGGAGAAACCCCGGAACGTCGACGAACGTGACCAACGGGATGTTGAAGGCGTCGCACGTGCGGACGAAGCGGGCGCCCTTCTCCGAACAGTCGATGTCGAGCGACCCGGCCAGCACCTGGGGCTGGTTGCCGACGATGCCGATGGGATGTCCGTCGATACGGGCGAAGCCGCACACCAGGTTCATGGCCCAGTGCGGGAAGTACTCGAAGAACTCGCCGTCGTCGACGACCGCGGCGAAGACCTTCTTCATGTCATAGGCCTGGTTGGCGCTCGACGGCATGAGGTCGATGAGCTCGGGAACGCGACGGGCCGGGTCGTCGGCCGGCGCGAAGTACGGCGGCGGCTCGAGGTTGTTGGCCGGCAGGAACGAGAGGAGGTACCGCACCTCGTCGAGGCACGCCTTCTCGTCGGCACTGACGAAGGCCGCCACGCCCGACTTGGTGGCGTGGGTCATGGCGCCACCGAGCTCCTCGAGGGTGACGTCCTCGCCGGTGACGCTCTTCACGACGTCGGGACCGGTAATGGCCATGTGCGAGGTCTCGCGCACCATGAAAATGAAGTCGGTCATGGCCGGGCTGTAGACCGCGCCGCCGGCGCAAGGCCCGAGAACCACGCTGATCTGGGGCACGACGCCTGAGGCGCGCACGTTGCGCAGGAAGATCTCGCCATACATGGCGAGGCTGACGACACCTTCTTGAATGCGGGCGCCGCCGCCGTCGTTGAGACCGATCATCGGGACGCCGACCGACGAGGCAAGGTCCATGACCTTGTGGATCTTCTCGGCATACACCTCGCCCAGCGCGCCACCAAAGACGGTGAAGTCCTGTGAGAACACGCAGACTTTCCGGCCGTCGATCGTGCCAAAGCCCGTGATCACACCGTCGGTGAAGGGCTTGGAGTCGAGATCGGCGGCGCGGGCGCGGGCGAGCAGGTCGAGCTCTTGGAACGAGCCGTCGTCCAGCAGATAGTCGATGCGCTCGCGCGCCAGCATCTTCCCGCGTGCGTGCTGCCGCTCGATGGCGTGCGGCGGACCCGCGCTGTACGCCGCCTCGCGGCGCGCCTGCAGGTCGTCCAAACGCTCCTTCATCGGGTGGTCCATTGGTGGCCAGAGTACTGGCCGGTGCCTCCGGTAGCCTCTTCAGGAATGGAGGGCGAGGCCGACCGCGATGACCTGCGCTTCCGTTTGGACTGGCCAGAAGACAACCTAAGCAAGCCGGATGATGCGCTGACCGATTTCTCGTTCGAATGGGACGAGGAACAGGTCGATGCCGCCCTGGCTGCTTCGGGTGAGCCGCAGTCGAGCGAGCCGCTGGACATCCTCACCAGCGACGTCGACACCGGCTTCCTCGACTCGAGCGACGCGCTCGACACCGTTCGGCGCGCCCTCGACGACAACAACGACGCGCTGCGACAGCTCTCCGAAGCGGTGTACGAGTTGGCCTCGAACGTGCGAGCGCTGGTCGACCACGTCGAGGGGATCGGGACGGTCACGGTGGCCTCCGGCGGGGGCAGCCACGCGGGCGACGTGACCGCCACGGCCATGGTCACGATGAGCGCCGAGGTGACGACCGCGATCGAACAGCTCGCCGACGAGGTGCACGGCACGCGCCAGGACGTGTCGGGCCTGATGGACGACATCGTCGCCGCCGTCGGTGGTGAAGGGCTCGACGTGCCGAGTCAGTCGCGTCTCGTCGTCGAGATCGACCGGCTGCACAGCGAGTTGCAGGCCCTGAAACGGCGGCTACCGGTGCGGGCCAAGGAGCTCGATGCCGCCGACATCGCCGAGCGGGTCGTCGAGGCCATCCTCACGGTGCTCGACACCGATGCGGCGATCGCGCCGCTTCCGCCCACGCCGGCGCCGCGACGCCGACCGGTTCGGGCCGAGCCGGTCGAGCCCGCGCCCCGCAAACGCTCCCGGCCGTTGCGACCCGAGAGCTGAGCGCCGACCTCGAGCCGTCCACCCTCCTCGCCGCCTACCGGTCGGGCTTCTTCCCGATGCCGGTCGACGGCGAGATCCGCTGGTTCTCGCCGGACCCGCGCGGCGTCATCCCACTCGACGGACTGCGCGTGTCGCGGTCGCTCCGGCGGTCGTGCCGCCGTTACCGCGTCACCGTCGACCACGACTTCGCGACGGTGATTCGCGCGTGCGGTGATCCGAGGCGGCCGCACGGATGGATCGACGATCCGATCGTCAGCGCCTACGAACGGCTGCACGCGCTGGGGCACGCACACAGCGTCGAGGCGTGGTCACTCGAGGACGGCGCGCTGGCCGGCGGCCTGTACGGCGTCGCCGTCGGCGGCCTGTTCGCAGGCGAGTCGATGTTCAGCCATCGGCGCGATGCGTCGAAGGTGGCGCTCGTCGCCCTCGTCACCGCGTTGCGGAACGGCGGCGGCGTCATGCTCGACGTGCAATGGGTCACCGACCACTTGGCGACGTTGGGCGCGGTGGCGGTGCCGAGGGCGCGCTACCTCGAACTCGTCAGCGACGCGGTCGGCCGACCGCAGCTACGCCTCGCCGCTCCCTAAGCGGGCGACGCGGTCGAGCAGGTTCGCGGCATCCAACCGCGCGCACATGTCCTCCAGCGCGGCGGTGGGACCCTTCCAGCGCAGCGCATCGGCATCAGCGAGCAGCGAGCGGTCGACGCGCAGCGTCGCCAGGTCGCGGAAGAGCAACGCGTGTTCCATCTGCTCGACCAGGGCGGCGGCCAGGCTGCCGGAGTTGCGCACGCCGACTTCCCACTGCCCGGCGGCGGCGGGAATGGATTCGATGTGCCCGTAGTGAGCGAGGACCGTTGCGGTGGACTTCGCGCCCCAGCCCGGAATGCCGGGGAACCCGTCGGCGCTGTCGCCGACCAGCGCGAGGTAGTCGGGGATCGACTCGGGCGGAACGCCGAACTTGGCGCGCACACCGTCGTCGTCGATCACCTTGCCGCTGCGACGATCGACCTGCACGACGCGCGTGCCGCGGACGCATTGCGCGAGGTCCTTGTCGGGCGTCCAGATCGCGACTTGGTCGACGGACGTGTCGTCATGGCCGACCGCGGCGGCCGACGCCAGCGCGTCGTCGGCCTCGAGGTCGGTCATCGGCCACACCACCACGCCCAACGCGGCAACCGCCTCTTCGAGCAGGGGGAATTGGGCGAGCAGGTCCGGTGGCATGCCGGCCGAGGTCTTGTACCCGCGCCACATCTTGTTGCGGAACGATTCGACAACGTGGTCGGTGGCGACGCCGATGTGGGTGGCGCCGTCGGCCAGCATCCCGACGATGGTCCCGAGCACGCCGCGCGTCGCCCTCGACTCCGTGACATCGGGGTGGGTAGCCGACGGGCTGTAGTAGTGCCGGAACAGCTCGTAGGTGCCGTCGACCAGGTGTATCCGCACGCCGTCAGCGTGCCAGGTTCACACTGATGGCATGGAACCTGTCGTCTTAGACCTAGACGCACCTCTCGAAGCCGCGAACTGGCGGCCGCTCGTGTCCTGGCTGCTGGCCATCCCGCAGTGGTTCGTCGTCTCGGTCCTCGGTGGGGTGTCGCAGGTCCTGGTGGTGATCTCGTTCTTCACGGTCCTGTTCACGCGCAAGATCCCGGACGGGATCTACAACTTCCAGGCCATGTACCTGCGCTACAGCTGGCGCACGACGAGCTACACGTTGTTCATGCGGGAGTCGTATCCCCCGTTCACGTTCGAGATGCAGACCACCGACCCCGGCGACGACCCGGCCCAGCTGTCGATCGCGGACCAGGGTGAGCTCAACCGGTGGCTGCCGCTGGTGAAGTGGCTGCTGTTGATCCCGCATTTCATCGCGCTGATCTTCCTCGCCATCGGTGCGATCTTCGTCTGGATCGCCGCGTTCTTCGCCGTGCTCTTCACTGGCCGGTGGCCGGGCGGCATGCGCAACTACATGATCGGGCTCGAGCGCTGGTCGACGCGTGTCAACGCGTACCTCTACCTCATGCGGGATGAGTACCCGCCGTTCAGCTTGACGTGAGCAGGCCGGCGGCCGGCAAGCGTTCGAGCGCAATACGCGCGTCGGGCCCACCACGCCGCCAGCCTCTCCAAAACCTCGCCGACGGGCGAATCGCGCACTTCTAGAGGGCCCATTTTCAATTTTGGAGAGGTTGGGGCCGCGTTGGGCCGGCGGGGCGGCGGTTGGCGCGCACCTGGTTGGCATCCTTCTCGGGCATGCCACTGATCCGGACGCCGCCGCCGAGTTTGTTGCTGGCGGCGAGCCGCGGGCCGGCCAAGGACAGCCGGCTCATTGGGTACGAGGCGGCGGCGTACCTGTACGGATTCGATGCGTTCCCCACACTCACGCCCGCGTTCATCGTTCCGCACGGCACGTGGCGGCGCGGGCCGTACGACCACCAACGGCGGCGCATCGACGACATCGAATTCGTCGAACTCGAAGGCCTGCTGATCACGTCCGTGCGACAGACACTCGGCGACTTGTGCTCCGTCGCCGACCTCGACCTCGTCGAGCGAGCAGTCGAGTCGGCGTTGCGGTCAGGACTCGTGGACGAGCCGAGTCTGCGCGACTTCGCCTGGCTCTTCGCGTACTGGCGCCACGGGACGCCCGGGCTACTCGACGTGCTCGACCGGCGGCCTATCGGTGCGCCACCCACCGGTAGCGACCTCGAGACGTTGTATCTGCAGTGCGTGCGCGGCCACGTGCCGGACCCGATCCGGCAGCAGCCCGTGTACAAGGCGGACGGCGCGTGGGTCGCGAATGTCGACTTCAGCTGGTGGGCCACTCGCTTCGTCGTCGAAACCGACGGCGTGGAGTTTCACAAGACGCCCGAGCAGGTCCTCTACGACACGACGCGCCAGAACGCCATCATCGACGCGGGATACAACCTTCGCCGGTTCACCCACCGTCACGTCACGCGAGTCCCCGCCTATGTCATCCGGGAGACGCAGGCCGGTCTCGCCCGCGCCGCCCTCGACCTCTCCAAAATGCGAAAGCGCACCGGTTGAACCCGGTCAATTCGCTCGCGCTCGCGGTTTTGGAGAGGTCACCGAGTCAGGAGGGGAGGAGGGATCGGAGGAGCTCGGCGTCGTCGGGGAAGAGGCCGGCGGCGGGGAGGCGCTCTAGCAGCAACGCCCAACCGGGGTCGGCTGCGTACGCCTTCTCGAGCATCGGCCGGGCATCGTCGGGTTGGCCGCCAGCCGCGGTCGCGACCGCCATCCAGAATTGGAGCTCGGGGTTGTCACCCATGGCGTCGAGGGCCGACGCATCGCCCAGGTAGGCGCGGCGCACGCGCACGAGGCGGCGAAGTTCGCCGAGCGGGTCGGCGGTGTCGTCGACGCCCACGTCGATCAGCCGCTCCCACGGCTTGCCCTCGCCGTAACCGACAACCAACGCCGCCGACTGGCGGCCGCGAACGTCGCCGCCCGCCGCCTCGGCCGCATCGAGGGCGGCAAGCATGCGATCGGCCAGGTCGCCAGTGGCCGAGGTGAACGCGTCAGCCATCGCCTCGGGCACGCCCTCGCCGCGCATCATGTTCGCCTGCACCGACCAGCCGTCCCCAGCATGGTGACCGGCGTGCGTGATGCAGCGGTCACCGGTATGCACGGCGATGATGCCCGCGGCGTCGACGATGGCAACCTGCCGCGTCGCCGCCGCGTCGTCGGCCGCGACCAGTACGGACAGCGCGTCGGTCGCGCTGGCGCCCGCCCGTAGCCGTTCGAGCCCGAGCGGGCCGTAGGAGATCTCGGCCATGGCCTGGGTCGCGACGGCGCCGATTCCCGAGAGGACCCACGGCACGACGGCGCGCACCCCGAAGAAATGCGACTGCACGGCGACGCCCAACTGGCCATTGTCCGGGTCGCGGGCGACGATCGAGTAGGTCATGACGCAGGCCTCGTTTCGATGACGGTGAGTTCGGGAAGTTCGTCGCGTTCGACGTTGTGCGGATCGTCGTTCAGCTCGACGGTGCCGGCGCTCGCGTCGGTGAGGAGCCGCAGCGACGTGTCAAGATCAAGTTGTGGTTCGACGGTCATCAACCGTTGCAGGCCGACGAGGGGCGACAACACCTCGATCGGGTAGTCCGAACCGGTGATCACCGGGACGCCGGCGTCGAGCAACAGGTCCCATCGGTACGCGTACTCGAGGCGCCTGTCCTCCAGCGCGACGCGAGCAGTGTCGCGATCGCTGTAGCCGAACGACGGTTGGATGCACGCCACTACACCCAACGCCGCCATTCGCTGGATGATCGACGGCGACAGGAGCTGCGCGTGCTCGATACGCGGCGCCGCCTCGGCGCAGTCGGCGCCGTAGATCTTCTCGTACGCCGTGAGTACCTGATCAATGGCGCGGTCACCGATGGCGTGGGTTGCGATGGTCAAACCCTTCTCGGCAAACGGATCAGCCCGGCGCGCCAGCGTGTCGGCGTCGAGGAACAGCACGCCGGTGTCGCCGCCGCCGGTCGGATCGCGGCGATCGAGGAAAGGTTCGGTGACCGCGCAGGTGCGCGGTCCGAGCCAGCCGTCGGCGTAGAACTTGACGCCGATCACGTCGACCCATGTGTCGCCGGTGCGCACCATGCGCCTGGGGTCGCGCTCGGCGAGACCGCTGGCGACGAGGACGCGCACGCGGCAGGGCAGCTTCTCGGCCCGGTCGCGAGCGACCTGCAGAGCGTCGAAGTACGCCCAGTCGAACATCCCGGCCTCAGTGATCTCGACCAGGCCCAACCCGGCGGCGTCGAGCAATGCGCGTTCGAGGACGGCGGGGAAGTCCTGATGGTCGGGACGGGGCCGGCGATCGTCGTCGTCCATCGGCGTCGACCACCGGTCGACCATGCGGTGGTGGTAGCGGTGAACTGCCTCCGGATCGGCGACATCGCACGGGCCCAGCTCGCCGGCGGCGACGCGCAGGAAGTGGGTGTGGTGATCGACAAAGCCAGGCCCGGTCCAGGTCATTCTGTAACCTTGACGTTACGTAACTGAGGCGTTACAGTCGGCGTTGATGATCCAGGCATGCGAGGCGTTGGCCGACCCTATTCGCGCTGAGATCGTCGAACGGCTGGCGCGGGGCGACCTGACCGCGGGCGAGATCGCCGGCGGCTTCGCCGTATCGAGGCCGGCGGTCTCTCGCCACCTGCGCGTGCTGCGCGAGTGCGGCCTCGTCACCTACGAACCGCACGCCCAGCAACGGGTGTACCGGCTCAACCGCCAACCCCTTCACGAACTGAACACATGGATCGCTGGTCGCCTCGACGCGCTGGGCGACCACCTCGACGACATGGCTCGACAAAGGAGAGGAAGATGACCGACTCCGCCCTGGGCGCCTTCGATTCGCGGTACGCCATGCGCCACGAGCGCACGTACCCCCACCCGATCGACCTCGTCTGGGAGGCGGTCACCACCGCCGAGCACCTCAACGCGTGGATGCTGCCCCAGTGCGAGGTCGATGCGCGCATCGGCGGCAAGTGCTCCTTCACGTGGGGCGACACAAGCCCCGACGCGCATCGCGACGAGATGACGATCATCGAGTTCGATCCGCCGCGCGTCGTCGACTACGGGGGCATTCGTTTCGAGCTCGAGGCGATCGACCGCGGCACCCGCCTCGTGTTCATTCAGACGATGCCGCCCGATCCGGAACAGGGCGACCAGTGGATCCCCGACTTCTGTGCCGGGTTCCACACGATGCTGGACCGCATCCCGGAATTCCTCGACGGCACCTGGACGCGCGCCGACAACATCGCCGAACTCGCCTCGTTTCCCGAGGGGCCCGAGAACTACCGCCGTTTGATCAAGCGCTACGAGAGTGAGGTCTTTACTCTTCGACCAGCTCGATGAGCGTGCCGTTCGCCGACTTCGGGTGAAGGAAGGCGACCGTCGTGCCGCGTGACCCGGTACGCGGATGCTCGTCGACGACGCGAGCGCCCTGGGCCTTCACGTGCTCGAGCACTTCGTCGCAGTCGTGCACGCGGTAACCGACGTGGTGAATCCCCTCGCCGTTCTTCTCCATGTACTTGGCGAGGGGTGAGGTGTCGGTGTACGGCGTCAGCAGCTGGATGTAGGAGTCGGCCACCTTGATCAGCGCCTCGTCGACGCCGTCGGACTCGATGCGCTCGCGGTGGTGGACCTCGGCGCCGAACATCTGCTGGTACCACGCAACCGTGGCGTCGAGATCGCGCACGGCGATGCCGACGTGGTCGATGTCCTCGAGCTTGCTCATGCGATCAAACCAATCCCTTCACCGAGTCCGGTAGGTCGGAGGCCACGCGGATGATCGGGATGCCGTTCTGCGTGTTCTGGTGCATCTCCTCGAATGCGCGCGGCAGGTCCTCGAACGCGTAGACCTCGTCGTGCACGGTCGGCTTGAAAACCGAGCCGTAGAGCTTGGTCGAGTCCTTGCAGTGCTCGATCGTCTCGTAGTGGGTGTGGTCGATCGTCACTTGCTTCACCGACTGGACGGTCGAGTTGTACGTGACGACCTGGCTCAACTGCCAGCCGGCGCTGATGTTCACGCCCTCGCGTGCGGCCACCGCCAGGCCGGCATCGAAGACGGGGCCACGCAGCATGTCGCACACGATGTGCATGTCGCCGCCGTCGGTGATGTTGCGCACGTGCTTGCGGAACGCGCCGACGTCGTCAC
Organism: Acidimicrobiales bacterium; assembly: GCA_035649535.1. Lineage (GTDB taxonomy): Bacteria > Actinomycetota > Acidimicrobiia > Acidimicrobiales > JACDEA01 > JACDEA01. The sequence continues at coordinate 10,482 of DASRJI010000082.1, forward strand.
GCGTCGCGAACCGGTTGTACTCCTTCTGGTCGATTCCGGTGATGCCCAGGTTCTCGAGCGCAGCCCGCCGATCGGGGCTGCCCGAGCAGAAGTAGGCGTTGTGACCCTCCGACTTGGCAATCATGAGGAACAACTCGCCCACGCCGCCGCCAAAGCTCAACACGTTGAGAACGGGCATCTGCTCGGCACTGACCTTGATGCGGAAGATTCCCAATGCACGCCGCCACATGTGCGTCGCCGTCGGCGCACGCAAGGGCAGGGCCGCCATCTCCCACAACGTGAGGCCACACTCGAGCGGCGCGTGGATGAGCTGCCAGTCGCCGACGACCGCCTCTTCCCCGTACCAGCCGACGGACTCGGGCTGGTCGTAGGCCCAGATGCGGAGCGGGTAGCCGTATGCGTCGGGTTCGCCGTTGCAATGCGTGACCACAATGTCGCCCGGCTTGAAGTCAGTGACGTCGGCTCCGACCTCCAGCACCTCACCGAGCGCCGAGTTGCCGGGATAGATGCGACCGCCGCGTGACTCGGCGATGTTGATCGTGTCGGCCAGCGCCGCGTGGTCAACGTTGTGCTCAGCGGACGCCGCGAGGATCCGCATGTGCACGTCCTTCGGGCCGACGTCACGCAGCTCGAGCTTGTCCAGCGCGATGACGTTGGCGACGTCCATGTCGTCGACGTTGCCGCCGACGCGCTCGCGTTCACGAGCTACGGCGTCGGCGGTGATTGCATATGCACGAACGGTCTTGCCCATAGGTCAGAGGAAGCTAGCTGAGCAGGTCATCCCACTCATACTGCGACTCGGGGTAGTGCCAGCCCTCGGCCACCTTCCCCTCTTTGATTCGGTAGACGATCACGTCATGACGGTCGTACACCTTGCCGTCGCGCTCCGCAGTCACGTGCTCGATGGCAATTGCGAACTTGTCGTCGTCGAGGACCGCCGCCACCTCCGACGTTGCGACGGCGTCGTGGTCCATCAGGTGGGCCACCACGGCGTCGCGGCCTTCGAAGTCGCCCGCCATGCGGCTGCGACCCGGAAAATGCCAGCGCACGCCTTCGGCGAGGACGTCCGGTGACCTGCGTCGTACCAACTCAGCGTTCGGATGATCAGACATTGGGGTCAGCGTAAGCTTGCAGGCAAGGTCCGTTTCCCCTCTCGGAGGTCACGCAATGCCCGGTTCCGTCATCGTCGCAGGCGCCCGTACGCCCATCGGCAAGCTGTCCGGCGCGTTCGCCGGCTTCTCGGCCATGGATCTGGGCGGCTTCGCGATCGCCGCGGCGCTCGAGAAGGCAGGCGTGAAGGGCGAAGACATCGACTACGTCTTCATGGGCCAGGTGCTCCAGGCTGGCGCGGGCCAGATCACGGCGCGCCAGGCCGCGGTCAAGGGCGGGGTTCCGATGACGGTTCCCGGCACCACGGTCAACAAGGTGTGCCTCAGCGGGCTCAACACGATCTACCTGGCCGACCAGCTGATCGCCAGCGGCGACGCCGACATCGTGATCGCCGGCGGCATGGAGTCGATGACCCAGGCCCCGCACCTCCTTCCCGGCGCGCGCGCCGGTTATCGCCTCGGGGACGGCACGCTCGTCGACGCCATGATGTACGACGGCCTGTTCTGCGCCTTCGACGTGTGCGCGATGGGCGCGGGCACCGAGAAGTACACCAAGGCGGCCAACGGCATCACCCGCGATCGCCAGGATGCGTTCGCGGCGACGTCACACGAGCGGGCGTCGGCGGCCATGAAGGAAGGCCGCCTGGCCGACGAGATCGTCCCGGTCAGCATCCCGCAGCGCAAGGGCGACCCGATCGTCGTCGAGAGCGACGAAGGCGTGCGCCCCGGTACGACCTCCGAGAGCCTCGGGGGCTTGCGGCCCGCCTTCGACAAGGAGGGCACGATCACCGCGGGCAACGCGTCGCAGATCTCCGACGGCGGCGCCGCGGTCATCTTGATGTCCAAGGCCGAGGCCGAACGCCGCGGCGTTTCGCCGCTCGGCGAAGTCGTGAGCTACGGCCAGGTCGCCGGTCCCGACGCGTCGCTGCTCACCCAGCCGTCGCGCGCCATCAACCAGGCGCTCGAAAAGGCGGGGAAGACGGTGAAGGACCTCGCCCTCCTCGAGATCAACGAGGCGTTCGCCGCCGTCGGGTTGGCGTCGATGGACGACCTGGGCATCACCGACGAGAACGTCAACGTCAACGGCGGCGCCATCGCGCTGGGCCACCCGATCGGCATGTCGGGCACCCGCCTCGCGCTGTCGATCCTCCTCGAGCTTCAGCGCCGCGGTGGCGGGCTCGGTGCCGCCGCGTTGTGCGGCGGCGGCGGCCAAGGCGACGCTCTCCTCGTCAAGACGCTGTAGCGGTGGAAGGGCTCGCCCTTCTGGGGTTCGGCATCGGACTTCTCCCGATCGGATTCCTGCTGCTCATCATCGTCGCCGTCACCGGTGGTCGTAACGAACCGGATCCCGATGGCGAACGCCCCGCGGCGCTGTACTACGCCGGCGTCATGTACGTCGCCGTCTTCGCCGTGCTGTTCGCGGTGTTCACCGTCGTTGCGTCGCTGTTGAACCTCACGACCGACGAGTCAGGCTTCCGTAGCGCGTCCTCCTACAGCGTCACGGTCGGCGACAACGAGTCGGGGTTCACTACTAGTCGACCGATCCGTCCGGGCAATGTGCTCATCCACACATCGGGCGAGGACGACGCCGACTACGCCGCCGCTCTGCGGGGCGTCACGATCGCGATCGTCGCGGCCGGCGTGTACCTGTTCCACGACCAGCGGCGCCGGCAACAGCGCGTGGGCGCGGTCGGGGAACGGGTGAAGCGCACGTATCAGTACGTCGTCTCGTTCACCGCCGTGATCACCGCCGTCGTCGCGGCATCACTCGCGCTCTACGCGATCTTCCAGGTGCTCGCGCCAGGCGTTACCGGCGCGGGCACCCGTGGAGACGGCATGGTCCAGCTCGCGCAGAGCGCATTCCTCGCGGCCGCGGCCGGCGCGCTGTTCCTGTACCACTTGCGCGCAGCGGAGCCGCCGGCGGCGCCGACTCCGCCGCCGCCAGAGCCACCGGCGCCTCCGGCACCGGTGAAGAAGGTGGCCGTGAAGAAGGCCGCGGCCAAGAAGGCCGCCCGCTAGCCCTCGACGACCCGGCGGCCTTCGAGGGCGCGACCGAGCGTTAGCTCGTCGGCGTATTCGAGGTCACCGCCGACGGGAAGGCCGCTCGCAATCCGGGTGACCTTGATGCCCAGCGGGTTCAACAACCGGGCCAGGTACATCGCCGTCGTCTCGCCCTCGATGGTCGGGTTCGTGCACAGGATCACTTCGGCGATGGCCTCTGGCTCGATTCGGGCCAGCAGTTCCTTCACGCGTAGCTGTTCGGGACCGATGCCGGCGATGGGGCTGATGGCGCCTTGCAACACGTGATACCGACCGTGGAACTCCTGCGTCTTCTCGACCGCGATGATGTCGCGCGGATCCTCGACGACGCATACGAGTGTGGTGTCGCGACGCGAGTCAGTGCAGACACCGCACTCGGGATCGTCGCTGCCGTCGCGCTCGGCCACGTTGTAACAGCGGCGGCAGAACGTGATGCTCGCGGTGACGTCGCGAATCGCGTCAGCCAGGCGCAAGGCGTCGATCGACTCGATGCGCAAGATGTGGAACGCGATGCGCTGCGCCGACTTGGGGCCGACACCGGGAAGGCGGCCGAGCTCGTCGATGAGCTCCTGGACGGGACCGGCGAACACCTAGCCGTCAGCGCCCGGCGCGCCTGGGTTGCCGGGCATACCTGGGATCCCCGGCAACCCGAGGCCGCCGAACGCGGCCTGGCTGATGTCTTGCGCCTTCGCGGTGGCGTCGTGCAGCGCGGCGAGGACGAGGTCCTCGAGCATCTCGACGTCGTTCGGATCGACCGCCGACGGATCGATGTGGATCGAGCGGAAGTCCATGCCGCCAGTCACCGTGATCTTGACCAACCCGCCGCCAGCCGAGCCCTCGACCTCTTGACCGGCCGCGCTGGCCTGGGCGTCCATCACCTGCTGCTGCATCGCCTGCGCCTGTTCGAGCAGCGCGCTCAGGTCGAACCCGCCGACGCCTTCGTCGGCATCGTCGTCACTCATGTGTCCCCCGATCGCCTTCCGGCTTCGCCTGTGCGCCTGCGCCCGGCTCACTCATCGGTGACCTCCTCGGCTCCCGGGAACGCCATCTTCACGTGCTCCTCCGGTGACGTGGCCGGCGGCGCGGCCGCCGGGGAATCGAAGTCGGGCTCGTCGTGATCGTCGGCGGCGACCGGCGCGGTGGCGACGCCCTCGTCGACGGTCAAACGCAACGGCACCCGAACGCCGAAGTGGTCGGCGAGGGCGGCCTCGACCTCGCTCTTGTACTTGTCGGCGCGCTGCAGAAAGTTGGCGTCCTCGACGGCGAAAACGGCCTCGGTGTCGACCCCCGCGAACCGACCCTTGAACCACACCGCCACTTTGCGACTGAGCTTCGGGAGGATGGCGTCGGCCCACGCGGTGGTGAGGTCGTCGCGCGACGGCAGCACGCCCGCCTTGGCGGCCTTGGGCGCCGGCGCGGGCGGCGGTTCCGCCTTCGGTGCCTCGGCTTTCGGTGCCGCCTGCTTCTTGAGCGCGCCGAGCGCGGGCTTGGGTGACGCGGTGCGCGCCGGCGGCTCCTCGGCCGGCGCCGGTGCGGACGTCGGCTCCGCGGTGCGATCGACGGTGCCGCGTTCGAGCCGTTCGACGCGTTCGACGAGTGCCGCCATCGACACGTCGACCTCGGGCCGGGCCACGCGCACGAGCGCGACCTCGAGGCTGACGCGCGGGTCGAGCGCCTCGCGCATCTGCATCAGCGCGTCGCCCGCCGCCTCCATGGCCCGGACCAACGCTGCAGGGCCGAGCCGGCGGCCCTGTTCCTCGGCGCGGTCGGCGGCGTCGTCGGAGAGCGAGAGCGTGCTGCGCGCCATGATCGCCAGGAAGTTGTTGCGCAAGTGGGCGAGCAGCTCCTCGGCGAGGCGGCGCGGATCGCGCCCGGCGGCGCACCCATCGGCGACCGCGGCCAGCGCCCGCCCGACGTCGTGATCGCACAGCGCCTCGACCATGTCGTCGACGACCGACGCCTCGTCCTCTACGTGGCCGGCGGCCGCGACCTGGTCGAGCACCGACAGCGCATCGCGCGCCGAGCCGTGGCCGCGGGTGGCGACCATGTCGATGGCCTCCACCGGCACGCCGAGGCCGGCGTCGGCGTTGATGTCACGAAGGAGGTCGCCGAGGACGTCGGAGCCGAGGAGGCGAAACTCGAAGTGCTGGGTGCGGCTGCGGATCGTGGGGAGGACCTTCTGCGGGTCGGTGGTGGCCAGCACGAAGACCACGTGGCCCGGTGGCTCTTCGAGCGTCTTGAGCAGCGCGTTCGACGCTGCGGTCGAGAGCATGTGGACCTCGTCGACGATGTACACCTTCGTCCGACCGGGCGTGCCGAGCGCGGCGCGCGAGACAAGGTCGCGCATGGCGTCGACGCCGTTGTTCGACGCCGCGTCCAGTTCGTAGACATCGAGCGAGGCGCCGTCGCGGATCTGGGTGCACGACTCGCATGCGTCGCACGGCTCTCCGTCGACGACGTTGGTGCAGTTCAGGGCCTTGGCCAGGATTCGCGCCGTCGTGGTCTTGCCCGTGCCCCGTGGCCCGCTGAATAGGTAGGCGTGCGACACCTTGTCGTCGCGCACGGCGTTGGTCAGGCCGCGGGTGATGTGCTCCTGGCCCCTGACCTGACCGAACCGCTGCGGCCGGTACCGCCTGTAAAGCGACTGATACGGCTGGTCGGCCATTTCAGACGACCGCCCTACGGGCGGTGAAATGGCCAAGGCCACTCTGCCCATTGGTTCGCTCGCTCCGCTCCCTCACGCCCGGACTCTACGCGTGCGGTGTGCGTAACGAAACGCCCCGCTGGTCGGCGCGACGGTCAGGCGATCTGCGGCACACGGGAGGGTCCGCTGAGAGCTGCTGCCTTCCGGCCCTGACTCGGTTCACGGGCTCCCGTTGCGCAGGACCCAACCGCCGCGCCGACCGGCGGGGCGAGTGAGTCAGGTTACCCTGACCCTCCGGCGTGTCCATCGGGCACGCCATGGAGGGATGCGAGAGCGGCCGAATCGGCACGCCTGGAGTGCGTGTGTGGGGCAACCCACCCAGGGTTCAAATCCCTGTCCCTCCGCCACGAGAAGCTGCTTCGAACACAGCAGAGAAGAGGCCCTGGCAGGTAAGCCGGGGCCTCTCCGTTGGTAGGCCGACCGAGCATTCGGGATCGAACAGGCGACAATCAAAGGATGGCCGCCTTCGTTGTTGGAGTCGCCTCGTCGATCGTCGCTTGGATGGTAGTTGCCGCTCAGTTCGTTCCTCGCATCGAGGTATCGGCGCTGAACGAGCAACCGGATTCGACGAAGCCAAGCGGAGTGCGCTACCGCGTGAAGGTCCGCAACCGCAGCCGCGTGTGGCGCGTTGGCGATGTGTCGCTACACGTGCGAGTCATCGTGGTCGGGTGGAACGAGGACCATCCCACGAGCCGTACGTCGCTGATCGTCCCGGTTGCCGACGCCTTCCCAGCATTGGAACGCCGGCCGCTGCGTGGCTGGTCGAAGGATCACGACGAGGAGCGCAGCTACACATTGCACTTGAATGAGCTGCACGGCGGCGGGTTGCATCGTCTTCCGGCCTTCGTCACGACGCAGGCTCGTGAAGACACGCTGACAATGACTCGGCTGCTTGGAACGGGGCGCACTGACGCCTTCGTGCGAATCGCTGTCGCGGCCACGCACGGCGTCAGCGGCCTCCGGCGGACGTATACCCAGAAGGTTCGCGCCGGGGAGATTCAGTTCGGCGACTTCCAACAAGGAACCGTGCAGATCGTGCCGCCATCAGCGACCTAACGTCGGCGGCACATCCCGGCTGGAGCATGATCCTCGTGCCTTCCCCGTGATGGCCGCTCGAGTCCGACGACGACCAGAACCCGTTCAGGAGCCTTCATGCGCTGTCCTCACTGCCGAAAAGTTTCCCAGAGGGGCCGCCCGCGTGTCCTAGCTGTGGCCAGAGCGTCGTCGACACGACCCAGCCTCAGTCCGACGGCGGTTGGCCACTCAGCCGGGTGCAGTCCGAGTGGCCGATCAACGATGCAGACCTCGCGGCCGATCTCGAGACCTGGCGACTCGGGCGGGCCGAGTACGACGACCACCGTGAAGATGAGTACGGCTTCATGCTCGAGTCGGCCAACCGGATGTGCGCCGCTCTACGCCACCATCTGTACCAAGATGCGCCGCTTGGCGACCAAGATCTCCGGAACACGCTCCTGGCGGTAATCGTCGCCTCGTTCAGCACGCCACCGGACCGACGCACCATCAGACCCGACGCCGCGCGCTGCGCGCGTTTGGCGCTGGCCGTGATGCGCAAGTACGGGCTGCAGCACACTTCGTTCGGTGGCTCCGGGACGCTGGGGGTCGTGTTCACGGACAAGGGCTATTACATGCTGATGTCCGACGTGATCTCACTCGACGACAAGGAGCCGGGCGCGCTACGTGAGTTCTTCGGCGGATTTCACGGGTCCGACATCGTGTTCGGTTAGCCACCTCGCGCCACCCTGTCGCCTGAATTGGTCGAGCGGGCTCGAAAGACGGGGCAAGCCCTCCGCGCGTTCAACTTGGGTGGAGCACCGCCACCGCGCGGGTGATAGGCCACCTCGATGGGGACGCGGGTGACGACAACAAATGCGGTGCGGCCCGTGGGTCGGGCGATTCGGATGTTCGCCGTGGGCGCTTTGGTGTTCGGCGCCTGCGGTGGAGGCAGCAGCGACAAGGCCGGCCCGACCACCACAGCCTCGACGACGACCTCGACAAGTTCTTCGTCGACCACAACAACGTCGACCGCACCTCAGGTCTTCGGCGCGGTTCCGACGACTACGACGCTGCTCCCGGGAATGGTTCCGGTCCGATCCGTCGCCGAGGAGGTCGGTGTGGATTCCGCGTTCCGCCAGACTCGGATCAACGGAGTCGTGTACTCGAACGCCCTCGTCATATATCCATCTGCGTACGCAAACGAGCGCCGGCTCGAGATCGACGCTGGGCGCAGCTACAGGACGTTCGTTGGCGACCTCGGCATCCCGGACGACCAGAAGTCCTCGACCGCGTACAAGGTCGATATCAGCCTGGATGGTTCGGCACCGACGTATTCCGCTGATGTCCGTTTCGGAGAGACCAAGAAGATAAATCTCAACATCACGAACGTCCTCCGCATCAAGATCGTGCTCACACCCATCAGCAACTCGGGCGGGTACGTCGCGATCGGCGACCCCGGCTTCAGTGGATGACGCCCCCGCCGACCGCCATCCGCCGTTGTGGCGCTGGCAGCACGTCATCGCTGCAATCGTCGCGCTCGCCACAGTCGGCCTCGTCGTAGTCGGAGTTGCATCTATTCGCGGGTTCCGCCCCAACGATGGGCACAATCCGCCCGCATCTGGTGATCGCACCACAGCCAGCGGCAGCGGCAGCGGCACGAGCACCAGTGGTCGCGCCACCGCATCGACACGTCCTCCCCGGACGGGTCTTGGCCTGGGAACCGACATACCACCGATCAGCCAGGCGCCCTGCCGTACCCCGCGATTCGCGGACGGCTCTGCCTGGGAACTCGCGGCGGTCGACGTCCACGGCGAGACGTTCGAGGGCAGTTATTTCTGCAACTTGCTTGCTGGTGGCGTGGGTCAGCTGGAGTTCCAGCTATCGAAACGCTATCGGTCGTTCACGGTCACGATCGGGTTCGGGGACGACTCACCGTCACAGACCCACACGGTGAAGTTCGAAGTGATTTCCGACGGCAACGTGTACCTCGCGCCGCCAACCGTCCTGCGCTTCGGCGAGACGCGCGCGCTCGACTGCGTGGTCAAGGACACGGCGCGTCTGACGCTCCGCATCACCGAGCTGAGCCGGCCCGGCGGAAGCGAGGCTGCCTCCAAGGTGACGTGGGCCAGTCCGACCGTCGCCTAGCGGGAAGCACCGCTGCCAAGGGTCACAAAGCGTACGCCAGCCGCGTCGAAATACACTTCGGCTGGACGTTTCAGCTGAGGGATTAGGACATGGTTGTGCGGCAGGTCCTCGGCGGAGCGGCGATCGCTGCGGTCGTCGCCTTGGGGGTCTACGTCGCGCGCACCGGCGTCGCTGTCGGGCGGCAGCTGCGCACCGCGGCTTCCCGCCCGATCGCGTGGATCGTCGGCGTCCCGATCATGCTGCTGGTGACGCTGGTCGGCGCGCCGTTCCTCTACATCCAGTCGATCTCGACGCCGGCACCCAAGGCGTTGAGCTTCGCCGACCTCGCACTGCCGAGCGCCACCACGACAACCCTGGGTGCGACGGGGACCACTGCCGGGACCGACGCCACGTCGACGACGCTTGCCGCGGCATCGCGCGCCGTTCGCCCGACGACCGTGACCGCACCGGAGAGCCCGGTCGCCGGGACGTGGCGGGTGGGCCAGGGAACCCAAGCCCGGTACCACATCGACGACACGGTGATGGGCCAGACCACGCACGTGGTGGGCTCGACGCCCGACGTAACCGGCTCGATGAAGATCGCCGGCACCACAGTCACCGAAGCGCGCGTCGTGGTGAACATGCAGACCGTGACATGCCACTGCATGCACGACTCGAAGTACCGCGACCTGCTCGACGTCGACGTGTACCCGACCTCGACGTTCAACCTCACGCAGCCGATCGCGCTGAGCGCGATTCCTCCGGAGGGCCAACAGGTCAACATTCCCGTCACCGGCAGCTTCACCATTCACGGGGTGACACGACAGGTGAAATTCACGCTCGCCGCGCTCCGGCAGGCGGGTCGTATCGCGATCAACGGGACGATTCCGGTGCGGCTCGAGGACTACAACATCGAGAACCCGAACGCCGGCGCGTTCGGCAGTCTCAGCAACTGCTACATCGAGTTCCTCGTCGCCTTCGACCGCGCTTAACAGAAGCGAATGAGCGAGCTGCCGTTGCACTTCTTGGGCGGCGGCGTTCCCGGATCGGGATCGGGCGGCGGCGGGCTCGACGGCGCCGGCTGCGTTTCGGCCGGAGGGGGGCTCGAGGACGGCGCGGGCTGGGACGTCGCCGTCGCGCCCGGCGGGCGGAGAACGAGGTGGCCGTCGCCGTTGTCGTACTCCACCGGCGCCCGACCGGGATACTCCTGCGCCAACCGGGCGCTGGCCCAATTGAACGCGCTCTGCACCGTGTCGTTGGCCGCGCCCTCGATCATCGCCCGGTGGATCATGTACTCGCCGAGGTAGCTGCGCCCGAAGGCCGAGCTCTCATAGGCGGCGTCGTCGGGCCCGGCCGCCGCGGTCAGCACCCGGCCCGGCGCCAGGAGCTCGGTGAAGCCCCCGCCGTAACACGCGGCGATCGTGATCCACGC
>DASRJI010000083.1:0-5362 GCA_035649535.1 Acidimicrobiales bacterium
AGGCTGCCTTCCGCGACCTTCGCAAGGGCGCCAACGGTCCGATGGTGAGCACGAAGGACTGGGGGCTGCGGGGCCGGAACAACTACCACGGCCGGGGCAACGCCGACCCGAGCCACGGTTGGGGCGGCGGTCGGTACGAGCGCAACGGCGGTCGTTGCGACGGCTGGCTCCATCCGGGAACCGGCAACGACGAGTTCGCGCTCAGCTACTACGGCCCGCTCGACGTGCCGGTGTGGGCGCAGCTCATCCGCGACTACCAGGCCTACGACCGGTGGCACTGCTCGGTCCTCGGGCCCACGCAGCCCAACCGCTACTACCTCCACTCGGCCCAGTCCGGCGGGTTCAAGAGCAACGACCTGCCGCCCGAAGTTGTGGGCGACCACCCCGAATGGGCCCTCGGTTGGGACTGGCCGACGATCTGGACGCTGCTCGAGCGCTACGGCGTGTCGTGCGCGTACTACTTCAGCAATCTGCCCGAACTCGCGTACTGGGGCCCGCGTCACCTGAGTCATGTCCGCCACATCAGCGAGTACTACGCGGCGGCCGCGTCGGGCACGTTGCCGGCGGTGTCGTTCATCGACCCGTGGTTCAGCGCGCCCGAGGGTCTGGCCAATGACGACCACCCGCTGGCCGACATCCGTCTCGGGCAGGCGTTCATCTCCGATGTGGTCGAGGCGTTCGTGTTCTCCCGCAACTACCAGCGGGGCGCACTCGTCGCCACCTACGACGAGTGGGGCGGCTTCTGGGACCACGTCGACCCGCCGCGCCTGCCCGACGACCGCGGCACGCCGAACGACCCGGGCGGGCAGGGCGACTTCGGTCAGCTCGGCTTCCGCGTTCCGTCGGTGATCGTGAGCCCGTGGACGCGCGGCGACACGGTCGACCACACGCTCTACGAGCATTCGTCGGTGCTCAAGTTCATCTCGCAGAATTGGGGGCTGCCGTACCTCACCCAGCGGCACCGCTCGACGAACAGCATCGGCAACGCGTTCCGCGGCTTCGATCACTTCGACGGCGATCCGGCGTTCGTTCCTTACGAAGCGCCACTCAACCTGTTGCTCGAGCCCACGCTCGAGCAGCTACAGGCGCAGGTCCCGGCGACGGCGACCGCGAAGAAGACGTCGGTCGCCAAACACGAGGGCAGCGACCTGCACCGGCTCGCCGAGTACGGCTGGTTCGACAAGCTCAAGGTCAACATCGACCACAAGTTCGAGGACAGCTACATGCACTCGCGCCCGGCGCTGCTCGCCGCGGCGCGACGCGAGCTCAGCGGGACGTAAGCGTCGCGGTCACGGTGCGGCGGGCTGTGCCGCGCTGGACCGTGATGCGGACCTTGTCGCCCGACTTGTGGGCGCGTATGGCGGCCGCCAACTCGGCCGCCGACTCGATCGGCGTGTTGTCGAGCTGCACCACGACATCGCCGGCTTGAATGCCGGCCTTGGCTGCCGGCGACCCGTCCTCGACGGTCGTGATGCCGGCGCCCGCGCCCGTGTCAGTCAGGCCGACGCCGAGGAAGCCGCCGGTGGTCGTTCCTGACGACGCCGGCGCCGACGTGCCCTTCTTGAGGCCGTCGAGCTTGGGGGTGATCTCGTCGACGGCCAGGGCGAAGCCGATGTTCTGCGCGTCACCGGCGACCGCGGTGTTCATGCCGACGACGCGCCCTCCGCTGTCGAGCAACGGTCCGCCCGAGTTGCCGGGGTTGATGGCGGCGTCGGTCTGGATCAGGTGACTCATGCTGCCGCCCTCGGTACCGATCTGACGATCAAGGGCCGACACGATGCCCGTCGTCACCGTCGGGCTGCCGTTGAGCGCGAGGGCGTTGCCGACCGCCACGACCGGGTCGCCGACTTGAAGCGACTTGCTCGAACCCAGCGTGACCGTCGGCAGGTCCTTGACGTCGCTGATCTTGAGGACGGCGACGTCGTTGGCTTCGTCGATGCCGAGCAGCGTCGCCGGGTGGGTGCCCTGGTCGGGAATGGCGACCTGGATGTCGCTGGCGCCCGAGACGACGTGGGCGTTGGTGAGGACGTCACCGTCGCTCGTGATCACCATGCCGGTGCCAGCGGCGGTACCTCGTCCGAAACGGCCGGCGGACACGCTGGCCGTGATCGATACCACCGCGGGCTCGACGCGGGTGAGGATCGCCCGCACGTCGGCGCCGCCGCCCGCGAGAGAGGGGACAGGCGACGGCGCCGTAGTCGCCGAAGTTGCCGCTGACGCGGCGCGCTGGGGGGAGTTCGACGATGTGCGGGCGTAGACGAGGCCACCGGCCAGGCCGCCGCCGAGAACCGCGCCGGCCGCGACGCCGATTACGGCGGCGCGAAGCCGTCCGATGCGGGGGGGCTGGACGTCGGGTGCAGGGTCCTCAATGACGACCTGATCGGTGACGCTCATCACGCTTCGCACTATTCGCTGATTGGCTGGGAATCCGCTGTGTCGGTGCTGAGGGACTCCGTAGAACCCGACGCCGGCGGGTCCGTCTCTTCGGGGGACCGGGGGAGGCGGACGGTGAACTGCGCGCCGCCGTCGGCCGGCGCGGTGACGGCGACGGTGCCGCCGTGCGCCTCGACGATGGCGGCCACGATGGCCAGGCCCAACCCGGACCCAGCGCCCTGCTGGCGCGAGCGCGACTCCTCGGCCCGGTAGAACCGCTCGAACACCTTGTCGCGTTGCTCCTCGCTGAGCCCGGGCCCGCCGTCGGTGACGGTCACCACCACGTCGGCTCCGTCGATGGCGACGGCGACGACCGCGGCCGTTCCCGCCGGCGTGTGCGTCCGCACGTTGGCGAGGAGGTTGTCGATGACCTGCCGGAGTTGGGTCCGATCGCCGACGACCTCGGCGGGCTGGGCGGCGTCGAGCCGCACCGGCCACGCGGGGCCGACGGCCATCGCCGCGTCAACCGCCTCGGCGGCCAGCCCCACTAGCTCCACCGGCTTGCGTTCGGGCGTGCGCCCCTCGTCGAGGCGGGCGAGCAGCAACAGGTCCTGCACCAGGTCGCCCATGCGCTTGGTCTCGGTGCGGATGCCGGTCATCACGCGGCTCAAGTCGTCGGGTCGCGTGCTGGCGCCGCGCTCGAACACCTCGGCGTAGGCCGACACCGCGGCGACGGGCGTTCGCAACTCGTGCGACGCGTCGGCGACGAAACGACGCAGCCGCGCTTCGGTGGCGTCGCGCTCGGTGAACGCGTCCTGGATGCGCCCGAGCATCTTGTTGAGGGCGGCGGCCAACCGGCCCACCTCGGTCGGCGCGTCGTCACCCGGCACGCGACGGTCGAGGTCGCCCTCGGCGATGGCACCCGCGGTTGCTTCCACGTCGGCGAGCGGCCGTAACCCGAGTCGCACCAACCACCATCCCAGCGCGGCGGCGGCACCGAGCGCGCCGAGCGTCACGAGCAACTCGACCGCAATCAGCCGGTGGAGCGTCGACGTGGTGTCGTTGAGCGGCAGGGCGAGGATGAGCTGCCCGCTCTGGGCGATCTCCGACACGCGCACACGGAAGCCGCCACTCGTGAAGTAGCGGGTGGCCTCGACGTCGCCGCTGTTTGCCTCGAGGCCGCGGATCTTCTTGGGCAGGCTGGGCTTGGTCTCCTCGACGCCGAAGCGGCGCGACGCCTGGGCGAAGACGGTCGCGTCGGTCGAGTCCCGGACTTCGACGTAAATACCAGGCGCGTCGGGGAAGCCGGGCCCGCCGCCGCCGGGTCGTTCGATCGTGCGGTGCGCGCTGTCGAGGCTTTGGTCGACCCGCTGATACAGGAATGACCGCAGCGACGAGTACGTCGCCACGTCGGCGACGAAGAGGGCGACGAGCGCCACGGCGCCGACCGCGAGGAGCAGCCGGACGCGAAGCGACACCTAGGTGTCGTCCTGCTCGGACTCCCGCATGGCGTAGCCGACGAGCCGGATGGTCTGGATCAACGGCGGGCCCAGCTTGTCGAGCTTCTTGCGGAGGTAACTCACGTACGTCTCGACCACGTTGGGGTCGCCGCCGAAGTCGTAGTGCCACACGTGGTCGACGATCTGCGCCTTCGACAGCACGCGCCGCGGGTTCAGCAGAAAGAAGCGCAGCAGGTTGAACTCGGTCGCGGTGAGTCGCACGGGCTTGCCGTCGCGCCAGACCTCGTGGGTGTCTTCGTCCATCACGACATCGGCGAAGCTCAGGCGGCCGTCCTCGTCGGCCAGGTCGCCTTGGGTGCGGCGCAGGATCGCTCGCGTGCGGGCGACGATCTCGGCCAGGGAGAACGGCTTGGTCACGTAGTCGTCGCCGCCGACGGTGAGGCCGGCGACCTTGTCCTCGACGCTGTCGCGCGCGGTCAGGAAGAGCACGGGAACGCGGATGCCGTCGGCGCGCAGCCGACGGGTGACCTCGAGACCGTCGAGGTCGGGCAGCATGATGTCGAGGACGACGAGGTCGGGCGGGTCCTCCTGGGCGGCAGCGAGGGCGGCGCGGCCGGATCCGGCCTGGCGGACGGTGAAGCCCTCGTAGCGGAGGGCGGTGGCAACCGCGTCGACGATCGATGGCTCGTCATCGACCACCAACACCTCTTGTTGCCCTTGGTTTCGGCCCACGGTGGTACCTCCTCGGCGAGAGGGTCGCCCACCAGCCTGCACCGGAACTGGCCGCTGGCTGTGCGCGGGCTGTGAATAGGCCCGGCGCATGAGTGAGGCGGTTAGGGGGCATAAGGCGCAGGCGTGAGCACCGCGACTTGGTTGGCGCGCCCTGACGGGGCGTATCGGCACGAGGCGCTCTTCTACGCCGACGGCGATGACTTCCTGGGCGCCACGGCGGGCTTTCTCAAGGCGGGCATCGCCGCCGGCGAGGCCAGCCTGGTCGTCGTCAGCGCCGAGAAGATCCGCTGGCTGCGGGCCGCGCTGGGCGCCGACGCCGACGCCGTCTTCTTCGCCGACATGGCCGGCGTCGGCGCCAACCCGGCGCGGATCATCCCTGCGTGGCACCGGTTCGTCGACGGCCAACGTGCGGCCGGGCGGCGGATGCGCGGGATCGGCGAACCGATCTGGGCCAGCCGTACGCCCGACGAGCTGGTCGAGTGCCAGCGCCACGAGGACCTGCTCAACGTGGCGTTCGTCGATGCGCCCGGGTTCTGGTTGCTGTGTCCCTACGACCTCAGCGCGCTGCCTCGCGACGTCCTCGACGAGGCCGAGCGCAGCCATCCCTACGTGACGCAGGGCGGGAGCGCGGCGGCCAGCGCGACGTATCGCGGGCTCGACGCGTTTGCCGCGCCGTTCGCGACCCCGTTGGCGCCACCACCGGATGACGCCGTCGAGCTTCCGTTTGACGCGCGGCGGCTGGAAGGCATGCGTGGCGCGGTCGCCGTCCGCGCCGAAGATGCCGGGTTCACCAAGGC